>CAZUEM010000124.1:0-9878 GCA_964619155.1 uncultured bacterium | reverse complement strand
CAGCCGAGCCCGAAGGCCAGCGCGAGCCCGAGTCCCGCCGTCGCCACGGCGATCACGCCGACCGCCATCACGAACTGAGCCGCGAAGCCGAGCTGTTCGAGGGCGAGGAGCGCGGCGAAGCCCGTGAGGACGGCCGTCACGACCTGTCCCTGCAGCCGGGCCGCGCGGATCGCCGCCGATTCCAGGAAGCGGCGCGTGACCGCGCCGACCAGCATGGCCACGAGCACGCCGGTCGTGAACAGCAGCGCTGAAGTGACGATGCGCGGCACGACCTCGGCGAAACGCGCCCCGACCGACGCGGCGAGCGGGTAGCCGAGCAGGTCGAAGGCGAGCAGGACCGAGCCGGCGAGCAGCGTCCAGAACACGGCCCAGCCCGCCACGTCGGCGGGCCGGTGGCGCGCCGTCGCGCGCGGGCCCAGCAGGCCGCGCACCGCGTCGTCGAAGCGCAGCAGCCGGAGCGCCCAGCGCGTCAGGCGCGCCAGCAGCGTGGCGAGGCTCCAGCCCACGAGGACGACCGCGAGCGCCAGCGCGCCGTCCATGGCCGCGACGCCAGCGGCGCGGCCGAGCGAGTCGAGGCGGTCGCCGAGCGCGGTCCACGGCGCCGCCTGCAGGACGAGGACGTTCGTCATGGCATCACCTCCCCAGGGTCAGGCGGACGGAAGTCCGGCTTCGGGTGCGGCGGCCGGCGCCTCGGGCGCCGGCGTGCGGAGCCCGAGGCCGACGAGCGTGTCGAAGACCTCGAGCGTCCAGTCGAAGATGTTCCGGCGCAGCACGGTCTCGCGCAGCGCCGCCATGCGCGCGCGCCGCGCGTCCTCGGGCTCCGAGAGCGCGGCGTGGCAGGCGTCCGCGAGGCTCTCGCGGTCGTACGGCGAGACGATCCAGGCCCGCTCCAGTTCGCGCGCCGCGCCCGTGAACGGCGAGAGCACCAGCGCGCCGTCGTGGTCGGGCGAGGCGGCGAGGTACTCCTTCGCGACGAGGTTCATGCCGTCGTGGAGCGAGGTCACCAGGCACAGGTCCGCGAGCCGGTAGTAGGGGACGAGTTCGCGGAAGTCGAGGTTGCGCTCCACCAGGTGCACGGTCGGGCCGCCGTCCCTCGGAAAGCGGCGGTTCAGGCGGTCCGCCCAGCGGCGCGTCTGCTCCTGCACGCGCCGGTACTCGCGCAGCTCGATGCGCGAGGGCACGCCGATCTGGACGTAGGCGAACCGGCCCTGCCACTCGGGGTGCTTCTCGAGCATCCGTTCGAGCGCCTCGAAACGTTCTGGGATGCCCTTCGTGTAGTCGAGGCGGTCCACGCCGAGCCCGATCTTGCATCCCTTCAGGCCCAGCCGCTCGCGCAGGTCCTCCGCCGCCCGCCGGGTCTCGCCGGTCTCGGCCATCACCGCGATCGCGTCGGCGTCCACGCTGATGGGAAAGGGGTGCACCCAGGTGCGCCGGCCCCCGCGGTCCACCGCGAGACGCTCGAAGTCCACGCGCGCCTCGAGCGATTCGGCCACGCTGTCGAGGAAGTTCGTCGCGTGCCGCCGGATGTGGAAGCCGATCAGGTCGTTGGCGAGCATGCCTTCGAGGATCTCCTGCTTCCACGGCAGGACGCGGAAGATCTCGGGGTTCGGCCACGGGATGTGCCAGAACATCGCCAGCTGCAGGTCGGGCCGGCGCGCGCGGATCTCGCGCGCCGCGAGCGCGAGGTGGTAGTCCTGCAGGAACACCAGCGCCGGCTGGTCGCCGACCTCCTCGAGCACGGCCTCGGCGAAACGCCGGTTGACGTCCCGATAGCACTCCCAGTCGTCGAGCCGGAAGCGCGGCCGCACGTACACCACGTGGCACAGCGGCCATAGCGCGCTGTTGGCGAACCCCGAGTAGTAGCGGGTGTGGTCCTCCGGGCTCAGCCAGACGCGGCGCAGCGAGTAATTCGGGCGCTCGGGAGGACAGGCGATGCGGTCTCGGGCGTCCACCACGTCGCGGTCCGCGTCGCCGCTGCCGTGCGCCACCCAAGAGCCGCCGAGCGCCTGCATCACGGCGTCGAGGGCGACGGTGAGGCCGCCGGCGTTGCGCACCACGGCGATGCCGCCGTCGCGGTGGTGATGGGAGTAGGGCTCGCGGTTGGAGACCACGACCAGCCGCCGCCCGGGCAGGTGCGCCTGCGCCCAGGCGACGAGGGCTTCGCGCGTCGTGCGCGGCGGGCCCTCGCTGCGCTGCTGCGTGCGGATCGCGGCCCGCTGGAGGGCGGCGCGGGCCCGGCGGGCCAGGTCCATGGGACCTCCTGCAGGTGGCCCGTTGCCGGGGCGCCTGCGTCTCGGCGAACGGGGGGGGGATGGCGGCCGCTCGTTGACGCAGGTGGCACGCTAGGTGAAAATGACCGCGCGGTCAACTTGAAAGTTCCGGAGGTCGCCTTGGGCATTCGCGCATTCGACGGTGTGCGGGACTCGCTGTGGCGGCGGGTGGCCGCCGCACCGCACCGGCTGCTTCTCCTCGACTACGACGGCACGCTCGCGCCGTTCACGCCCGCGCGGGAGGAGGCGAGGCCGCTGCCGCGGTCCATGAACCTGCTCGCCCGCATCGCCGCCGAGGCGCGCACCGCGGTGGGGATCGTCTCCGGCCGGCCCGTGCCCGAACTCGAGGCGCTCGCTCGGGCGCCGTTCGCCTTGCTCGTCGGCGAGCACGGGTGGGAGGAGCGGGAACCGGAGGGGGCGCTCGTGCGCCACGCGCTGCCACCCGAGGTGGAACGGGTGCTCGACGAGGCGGAGCGCCTCGCGCGCGCTTCGGGCTGGGGCGGAAACCTCGAGCGCAAGCGCGCCGCCGTGGTGCTCCACACGCGGGCGATCGAGCCCGCGCGCGCGCGGGCGCTCGAGGAGCACTGGCTGCCGGCGCTGCGTGAGCTCGCCCCGGCCGAGAGCTTTTCGGTCGACCGCATCGACGGCGGCGTGGAGCTGCGCGCCCGCGGCCGCGACAAGGGCGCGGTCGTCCGGGAGCGCCTCGCGCACGCGCCGGCCGGGACCCTCGCGGTGTTCGTCGGCGACGACGTCACCGACGAGGACGCGTTCGCGGCGGTGCGCGAGCAGGGCTTCGGCGTGCGCGTGGGCCCGGCCGGCCGCCCGACGATGGCGCTCGCGCGCGTCCCGAGCGTCGAGGCCGTCGCCGACTTCCTGGAGGAGTGGCTGGCGGTGACGGGCTCGGCGGCCGCGCCCGCCCGGAGGACCGGGTCGTGACGACACCCAGGAAACGGTCCGCAAACTTGACTCGTCGGTCGCAGCTCCGCTCCGCGGGCATCGCGCCGGCCGCGCGAGCGTCCCGGCGCGCGGCGGCCCCGGCCGTCGTGCCGGGGCGGCGCGAGCACCGCAAGAGCGTCACCCGCCGGGAACTCCTCGAGGCCGGGCGACGGCTGTTCGGCGAGCAGGGGCTCTACGACTGCCGCATCGAGGACCTGACCCGGCACGCCGGGATCGCGAAGGGCACGCTCTACGGCTACTTCGCGAACAAGGGGGAGCTGATGGCCGCGGTGGTGTCGGCGGGCTTCAGCGAGCTGCTCGGCCACGCGCACCGCGCGGCCCATGGCGCCCGTTCGTATCCCGAGCTCGTGGCCGGCGTGGCGCGCGCCCACCTCGAGTTCTTCGAGGCGAACCCGGACCTGCTGCGCATCTTCCACCAGGTCCGAGGGCTGCTGAAGTACGGGCGCTCGGAGTCCCGCGCGCTGCGGCCGGCGATGTCCGCGTTCCTGCGCGGACTTTCCCAGGTACTGGCGTTGCCCGCCGCGGGGCCGCGACGCGACCCCGACCAGGCGCTGCAGTCCGCGGGCGTCCTGTTCGGCGCGGTCTCGGGGCTCGTCTCCACGCGCGTGGCCCTGCCCGAGATCCTGCCGCGCCCCGCGAATCACGACGCGACCGTGCGCGCGCTCGTCGCCCTGATGCTGGCGCACGAGGGCCGCCTTACCGGCTGACGTCCTCCGCCGGGGACGCGGCCGGCGCGTGCGGCTCGAGCACGTCGGGGCCGGCGCGCCGGAACCAGAGGGCGGGGAGCAGCGTCGTCACGATGGTCGAGAGCACGACGCCTCCGAAGACGGCGGGCGGCGCGGCGAAGCGGTCGCGCAGGATCTCGGCGAGCACCAGCCCGAAGACGAGCGTGGGCAGCATGGCGACCGCGACGCGGGACGACGCGCGCATGCCCTCGCGGAGCGCGAGCCGGCGGTGCAGCACCACCGCACCGAACCGCAGCGGCACGCCGACGGCGAGGAACGCGGCGCCGTAGCCGAGCGCGGCCACGTCGAGGTCCTCGCGGCGCAGGTTCAGCCCCGCGCCGAAGAAGTAGAAGGGCACGAAGACCGACGCGAACATCTCCACCGCGTGCATCATCGGCTCGGACGCCATCGCCGGGAGCCGCTCGCGGAACCGCTGCGCGGCCATCCCGACCACGAACGCCCCGACCAGGTAGTAGACCCCCAGCTCGCGCGTCACGAACGCGCAGGTCACCGCCAGCATGAGCAGGAAGGCGAACTCCGAGCGCGGGGCGAACGGCATGACGAAGCGGGCGAACGCACGGAAGACGAGCGGGAGCAGCGCGATCATCCCGGCGAGCACGAGCACCGAGCCCCCGAAGCGCACCCAGGTCGTGGACTGCAGCGTCGCGAACAGCACCAGCAGCGCGAGCAGTTCGGCCGCGATGGCCTTGGCCTTGACCCAGCGCTGCTCGCCCGTCCCGAGCCCGAACTGCCCGATCGAGGCGAGGATGAAACCGGTGGAGGGCGTCACGATCGCCAGCGCCAGCAGCGTGGCCGGGCGGGGATCGAGGCCGAGGACGCGGACGGCCGCCCATGCCAGCGCCGCGAGCATCACACCCTTGACCACGAGGTGCTGCGCGAGCACCGCGGCGTTCTCGCGCAGCGCGTGCGTGTCCACCTCGAGGCCCGCGAAGAGGAAGAGCGCCGCGATGCCGAACGCGGACAGCAGGTGGACGGTCGTGTCGTGCTGGAAGAGCCCGAACCCGAGCCCCGACGCCGCGCCGAGCGCGAGGCTGGTGATCGCGGCGGGCACGCCGAAGCGCTGCAGCCCGCGCGGCACCACGAAGAGCGCGAACAGTAGCGCGACGTAGCCGAGTTCGGGGGAGATGCCCATGCACGATCCTCCGGACCGCTCGTGGCCGTCGGCGGACGAAGCCTGCCGGCGCCCCTACTTCCGGGACGGCCCCGCGCTCCCTCGCCCGCCGCGGCCGCCCCGCCGCCGCCGGGCCGGCGCGTCGGCGCCGCCGGCCGGGACCGAGGCCGCCGACACGAGCCAGGTGCCGCTGCGCTCGTCGCGCCTCAGCTGCACGTGCCCCGCCGCCTGCGCCGCCTCGAGCAGCTCGCTGAAGCTGCCGAAGCCGAGCGCGGCCTCGGAGAACGCGGGGCGCTTGCGCTTGAGCGTGTCCTTCACGAGCGAGGCCTGGATCACCTCGAAGTTCTCGCGCTGCAGCGCGCGCACCGTCTCGGCGATCAGCCGGAACGCCGCCGCCTGTCCGCGCGGGGCCCGGCCTTCGGTCTCGGCCGGCTCCACGGGCTCGGCCGCGGCGCGTTCGAGGTCCTCGTAATAGATGAACTCGTCGCACGCGTTCGCGAGCAGGGGCGAGGTGGACTTGCGCATCCCGAGGCCGAGCACGCGGCGGCCGTTCTCCTTGAGCTTGCCCACGAGCGGCGAGAAGTCGCTGTCGCCCGAGACGATCACGAACGTGTCGATGTGCTCCTTGCTCCAGCACAGGTCCATCGCGTCCACGACGAGCCGGATGTCCGCCGAGTTCTTGCCGGTGGACTCGCGGCGCGGGATCTCGATCAGCTCGATGCCGTTCTCGTGCAGGTCGCGCGTGTGGTGGCGGAAGCGGTTCCAGTCCGCGTACGCCACCTTCACGATCACGCGGCCCTTCTCGAGCAGCCGGTCGAGGATCGGGCGGACCTCGAACGGCGCGTTCGCGTCGCGCAGGCCGAGGGCGATGTTCTCGAAGTCGATGAAGACCGCGATGCTGAGCTGCTGGCCGGCGGCGGGAGGGGCTGCGCTCACGAGGGCACCTGTCGGGAGGAGGGGACGGCGCGTGGGTCGGGACGGCGGGCATGCTAGGGGGACGGGGCGCCCGGGGACAAACCGGGCCCCGTCCCGGATAAGTCGGAAGCTGTGCAGCCGGCCCGGCTTGACGCCTGCCGCGCCGTCATGTTTAGTGCCCTTCACTGTGTTCGCAGGCCTCAACTAATCGCTCGGGAGTCTCCTGTGGTTTGTCCGTTCGCGAGCCTGGTCGGAGTGGGGGCGGTGGCCTCCGGGTCGCAAAGGCTGCTGGTGCGCGACCGCCGCTATCGCGTCTACGCGTGGATCGCGCTGGCCGTGCTGGGCGGCGGCTGGCTCGGCTACTTCCTCGTCCTCCGCCGCGACGAGGTGCGCGTCGCGCTCGAAATCGCGAGCGTGCTCGCGCTCGTGGCCGGCGGCCTGCGACTGCGCTCGCTCGTCCGCTCCGGCCAGGTGGAGCCCCTCACCGCCGGCATTCTGGGCCGGGTGATGCGGGCGTTCGGCCACGCGGTCGCCTCGCCGTGGGTCGCGGGAGCGAAGGCCTGGCTGCTCGCCATGGTCACGTTCGAGTGGCTGGGCCGCGCGAGCTTCAGCGGCTGGGAGTACGGCGCGGTCGTGACGGTGCTGCTCTCGCTCGTGGCGATCCGCCTGCTGCGCCGCCCGGCGGCGACGCGTTTCGGATCGCTCGAGCGCTTCGGCGCCGCGACGCCGGCGGCCGTCTGCCCGCTGGGCTTCGGTTGCGCGCCTAGGCCCGCGGGCGAGGCGCACGCGGCGGCCGGGGCGGAGGCCGCCGGGGGCAGGCCCTGGCGGCACGACCACGCGGCCTCGCTCGCGACGGGGACCGACTCGTGAGCGCCGGGGCGCCGGAAGCGGCCGCCACGGCGGTTCCCCTCTCGGTGCGACTGCGCGAGGAGACGCGCGAGCGCCACGACAAGGTCGAGCACGCGGCGGTCATCAACCGGTACGTGGTGGTGAAGGTGCCTTCGCCCGACACCGCGCCGACGCCGGCCGAGCGCGAGGCGCGCGAGCGCGCACTCGCCGACTATCGCGAGGTCTACCGGCTGTTCCTCGTCTCGGCGCACGGCTTCGAGGCGGCGGTGCTCGAGAAGCTCGCCGCGTCGCCGGTCGCCGCGATGGCGGCCGCGAGCGGCTGGTCCGACGAGGCCGTGCCGTCCACCGCGCTCATCCGCGCCGACCTCGAGCGCGTCTACGGCGCGGAGGCGGCCGTCGCGCTGCCGGCCATGGACTGGCTGCCCGAGATCCGCACGCTCGCCGACTACGCCGGCATGGAGTACGTCCGCCGCGGCTCGCGCGCAGGCGGCGCCGTGATCGGCGCGGTGGTCACGCACAACCTCGGCTTCACGCGCGAGCACGGCGCGTCGTTCCTGCAGCAGTACGGCCGGGACACGAAGCGCGTGCTGGTGGCGTTCAAGTCGTGGGTGGACTCATTGCCGTTCTCGCCCGCCGAGGCCCGCGACGCGGTCACCGCCGCGAACGCGACGTTCCTCGCCGTCGAGCGCTGGCACCGCCACCTCGAGCGCACGGCCATCCGGCGGTAGGCGGCGCGTAGCCGCGCCGCCGCCGCAGTCGCGCCGCGGGCCTTGCCCGCGTGCTCGCGGGCGTGCTACACGGGGACCTTCACGGACGAGCCGTCCCACCCGGAAGGACCGCCGCATGCCCGACGCGCGCCCGAGCGCCCGCGCTCCGCTGGCCTGGATCCCCTCGCTCTACCTGGCCGAGGGCCTCCCGTACGTCATGGTGATGAGCGTCTCCGTCATCATGTACAAGGGGCTCGGGGTGTCGAACACCGACATCGCCCTCTACACGAGCCTGCTGTACCTGCCGTGGGTGGTGAAGCCGCTATGGTCGCCGGTGGTGGACCTGCTCTCGACCCGGCGCCGCTGGATCTGGGCCACGCAACTGCTCGTCGCCGCGGGCCTCGCGGGGGTGGCGCTGACGGCGCCCCTGCCGGGCTTCTTCGCGTGGACGCTCGCGTGCTTCTGGCTGCTCGCGTTCACGTCGGCCACGCACGACATCGCCGCGGACGGCTTCTACATGCTCGCCACCGACGAGCGCGAGCAGGCGCTCTACGTCGGCGTGCGCAACATGTTCTACCGGGTGGCGATGATCGCGGGGCAGGGGCTGCTCGTGTGGGTCGCGGGCCGGATGCAGCAGACGCTCGGCGTGCCGAAGGCCTGGTCGCTGACGATCGGCCTGCTCGCCGGGCTGTTCGTCGCCTTCGGCCTGTGGCACCG
The DNA here is from genome assembly GCA_964619155.1 of uncultured bacterium. Taxonomy (GTDB): domain Bacteria; phylum Eisenbacteria; class RBG-16-71-46; order RBG-16-71-46; family RBG-16-71-46; genus CAIXRL01. Next base: position 1,606 of record CAZUEM010000124.1, on the reverse strand, counting down.
CTTCGTGCTGCCGCGCCCCGAGGCGGACCGCCCCGGCGAGGCCCGCAGGATCCCGGAGTTCCTGCGCGAGTTCCTCGTCACCTTCGGCTCGTTCTTCCGCAAGCCGCGCATCGCCGTCTCGGTCGCGTTCCTTCTGCTCTACCGCCTCGGCGAGGCCCAGCTGGTCAAGATGGTCGCGCCGTTCCTGCTGGACCCGCGAGCGAAGGGCGGGCTCGCCATGACGACCGAGCAGGTGGGCATCGTGTACGGCACCGTGGGCATCATCGCGCTGACGCTCGGGGGCATCGCCGGCGGCTGGGCCGCCTCGCGCCACGGGCTGCGCGCCTGGCTGTGGCCCATGCTGCTCGCCATCCACGTGCCGGACGCGGTGTTCATCTACCTCGCGTACGCCCAGCCCGGGAACGTCGCGGTCATCCAGGCCTGCGTCGTCGCGGAGCAGTTCGGCTACGGCTTCGGCTTCACCGCGATGGTGCTCTACATGATGTACATCTCGCGCGGCGAGCACCAGACCGCGCACTACGCGATCTGCACCGGCTTCATGGCGCTCGGCATGATGGTGCCGGGCATGTGGAGCGGCTGGCTCGAGGACCAGATCGGCTACCGCCACTTCTTCACGTGGGTGATCGTCGCGACGATCCCGAGCTTCGTCGTGGCGCTGTGGATCCCGCTCGACGCGAGCTACGGGAAGAAGGCGGCCGGCTGAGCCCGCCGGCCCCGCGGGAGGACTCGCCATGGGCAAGCGCAGCCCGGAAGTGGACGCGTACATCGCGAAGCAGCGCCCGTTCGCCGTGCCGATACTCGAGCACCTGCGCGAGGTCGTGCACGCGACCTGCCCCGGCGTGACCGAGGTCATCAAGTGGGGCATGCCGCACTTCGACTACAAGGGCCCGTTCGCCGGCATGGCCGCGTTCAAGGCGCACGCCACGTTCGGCTTCTGGAAGGACTCGCTGCTGCGCGAGGGCGGCCGGCCGCTCGGCCGGTCCGGCGAGGCCGCGATGGGTTCGTTCGGGCGCCTGCGCTCGCTCCGCGACCTGCCGCCCAAGCGGGCGCTCGTCGCGCTGCTCCGGCGCGCGATGAAGCTCAACGACGAGGGCGTCCGCAAGCCCGTGAAGGCGGCGAAGCGCACGCCGGCCGCGATCCGGCCGCCCGCGTACTTCGCGGCGGCGCTCCGCCGGAACCGCCGGGCGCTCTCCACGTGGGCGGGGCTCGCGCCCGGGCACCGACGCGAATACCTCGTGTGGATCACCGAGGCGAAGCGGGAGGAGACGCGCGCGCGGCGGCTCGCCACCACGATCGAGTGGCTGGCGGAGGGCAAGCGCCACAACTGGCGCTACGAGAAGCGCTGACGGGCGCCGCCTGCCGACTTTTCGCGTGAGCCGCGGACGCCGGGTCCGCTAACATCCCGTGCGCCGCCGCGACGGCGGCCGGCCGCCACGCGACCCACACCCCGGGAGGCACCATGCGCAACGTCCGGATCGCCGCGGGACTCCCCGCCGCGCTGCTCCTGCTCGCCCTGGCCGCACCCGCCTTCGCGGCCGCGCCCGCGAAACCGCCCGCCGCGCGCGCGAAGCGCGCCACGGCGGCGACGCCCGCGACCACCGCGAAG
>CAZUEM010000123.1:0-9945 GCA_964619155.1 uncultured bacterium | reverse complement strand
TCGGGCTCGTGCACGACGATGGGCTCGGGCTCCGGCTCCGGTTCGGGCTCGTGCGCGATGATGGGCTCGGGCACGGGCTCCGGTTCGGGCTCGCGCACGATGATGGGCTCGGGCGCAGGCTCGGGCTGCGGCTCCGGTTCGGGCTCGTGCGCGACGACCGGCTCGGGCACGGGCTCGGGCTGCGGCTCCGGTTCGGGCTCGTGCGCGACGACCGGCTCTGGCTCGGGCTCCGGTTCGGGCTCGTGCACGACGACCGGCTCGGGCACGGGCTCGGGCTGCGGCTCCGGTTCGGGCGACGGAAGCATGGCCTGCTGAGAGGCTTCGAGCGCCTCTCCCGCGTCACGCAGCGCGGCGAGCAGTTCCGGCGGCAGTGCGAGCAGGTGAGGCGGACCCACCGGCGGCGAAGGAGCGGAAGGCGCCGCGCTCTCGGGGATCTCCCGCTCGTGGAGCCTCGACTCGGCCGGCAGGAACGTGGACGGCCGCTGGTCCACCGGGGCCGGCGGCGACGCGGCGGCGGGCTCCGGAGCGACGGGCGGCCCGGCGACCGCGTCGGCCACGGCGGGCTCCGGCGGCGCGGCGGCCTGCTGGCGGCGCTCGCGGAACAGCTCCTCGAGCGCCTGCATCGCGACCTCCTCGGCCGCCTTCAGCTCCTCGGCCGCGCGGCGCTTCTGCTCCTCCTCGCCGGGCAGCGCGGGCACGGGCATCACCTGGCTCGGGCGGCGCATCTCGCGCGAGGGCGGCGTCTCGGGCCCGAGCGGGGGCAACTCGGGCGGCAGCGCGTGCTCGGGCGGGACCTGCCCGCGCGACTCGGCGTCGATCACCACGGCGAGGCGCGCCAGCATGTCCTCGAAGTAGAGGTCCGGGAACTCGCACGCGAGCAGCCGCCGCAGCGCGTCGTCCTGCTTGGTGAGCCGCGCGTGCCGCTCGCGGCACTCGTGGCAGCCCGCCAGGTGGCGCACGACCAGCTCGAGCGAGACGCCGGAGAGCGCTCCGTCGAGCGAGGCAGACACCTGCTGGACGGTCAGGTGCCTCACGCCGCCTTCCCTTCGCGCGACGCGTGCTCGATGCGCTCGCGCAGCGCGGCGATGCGGTGCATGACCGGCGGCAGCGCGAGGCCCGTGACGGTCGCGATCTCGGCGTACGGCAGCCGCTCGAAGAGCCGCAACGCGAGGAGCATGCGGTCCTCGGGCGCGAGGTCCATGAACGCCTCGAGCACCTTGCGCTCGTACTCGACGTGGTGCGCGCCGAGCGCGCCCGCGCTCCAGCGCTCGCCGTTCGGGCGGCGCAGGTGGCCCTCGCGGCGGTCGCGCCCGCCGCCCGTGCGGCGCGAGCGCGCGACCGCGAGCGTGCGCGCGAGGCGCGCGAGCCACGGGTAGAACGGCTGCCCCACCGGGAGCTGGCGGACGTTGCGCAGCGCGCGGCGCGCCGCGTCCTGCGCCATGCGCTCGGCCTCGACGATGTCGCAGGTGAACGCGAAGCACAGCCGCCAGAGCGGACGCTGGTAATGGCCGAGCAGCTCGAGCATCGCGGCCGAGTCGCCGCGCTGCGCCGAGAGCACCAGCCCGGCCTCGCGGCCGGGCTCCATCCAGGGCCGGGTGGGCCTTGCGTCCATGACGGGACGAACCTCCGCGAATCCCGGGCAACGCGGACGGGCGTCCGCGCCCGCCGGGATCTCGGCAGGGACGAAACGAGGGGGAACGAGCCTTCGCCCAAGGTTTTCGGCCGCCTCCGGGGAGCGCTTGAGGCGCCAGCCGGGGCGCCCGCGGGCCCTGCGCGGGGGCCGGTCCGGCCGGTTGCGGAGCGGCGCGCGGGCGGCGAGGATGCACGCGTCCCGTGCCGCGCAACCTGACCCGCGCGGCCGGCTTCGAGAAAGAGACCACCCATGAAGCCCATTTACGAAGTCGCGAAATCGCTCGACATCGACCCGGCCCACCTGGAGCCGTACGGCCACTACAAGGCGAAGCTGTCGCTGGCCGCGTTCAAGGACAAGCCGCGCCGCGGCAAGCTCGTGCTCGTCTCGGCCATCACCCCGACGCCCGCCGGCGAGGGCAAGACCACGACCACCGTCGGCCTCGTGCAGGGCCTGGCGAAGATCGGCGTGCGCAGCGCCGCGGCGCTGCGCGAGCCCAGCCTCGGGCCCGTGTTCGGCATGAAGGGCGGCGGCGCCGGCGGCGGCGCGTCCGAAGTGGTGCCCGCGCTCGACATCAACATGCATTTCAACGGCGACTTCCACGCCGTCTCGGCCGCGCACAACCTGCTCGCCGCGCTCGTGGACAACCACCTGCACAGCGGCAACGCCGCCGGCCTCGACTCGCGCCGCGTCACCTGGAAGCGCGTCGTGGACATGAACGACCGCGCGCTGCGCGACATCGTGATCGGCCTCGGCGGCCGCACCGAGGGCATCCCGCGCGAGACCGGCTTCGACATCACCGCCGCCAGCGAGGTGATGGCCGTGCTGTGCCTGGCCGACGGCATCGCCGACCTCAAGGCGCGCCTCGGCCGCATCGTGGTCGGCTACCGCACCGACGGCACGCCGGTGACCGCGAAGGACATGAACGCCGTCGGCGCCATGGCCGCGCTGCTCAAGGAGGCGATCAAGCCCAACCTGGTGCAGACCACCGAGGGCGTGCCCGCGTTCGTGCACGGCGGGCCGTTCGCGAACATCGCGCACGGCACCAACACGATCACCGCCACCAAGGCCGCGCTCGCCTACGCCGACGTGGTCGTGACCGAGGCCGGGTTCGCGTTCGAGCTGGGCGCCGAGAAGTTCTTCGACATCAACTGCCGCTACGGCGGCTTCGCGCCGGCGTGCACCGTGCTCGTGGCCACGATCCGCGCGCTCAAGATGCACGGCGGCAAGCGGCTGAGCGACGTGGGCGAGAGCGACGTGCCGGCGATGGTGCGCGGTCTCTCGAACATGGAGAAGCACCTCGAGAACATCCGCAAGTTCGGGCAGCCGTGCGTCGTCGCGATCAACCACTTCCCGACCGACACGAAGGAGGAGATCGAGACGCTCGCCGCGCACTGCAAGACACTGGGCGTGCCGGCGGTCGTGTCGAAGAGCTTCAGCGAGGGCGGCGCGGGCTGCACCGAGCTGGCGGCGGTCGTGCGCGACCTGGTGGCGAAGAGCGAGCCGCAGTTCAAGCCGCTCTACGAGTGGGACTGGCCGATCGAGAAGAAGGTCGCCACGATCGCGCACGAGATGTACGGCGCCCAGGCGGTGGACTACACCGCGCGCGCCAAGCGCGACCTCGCCCAGCTCGAGAAGGCCGGCTTCGGCGGGCTGCCCGTGTGCATCGCCAAGACGCAGCAGTCGCTGTCGGACAACCCCGCGCTGCTCGGCCGGCCCAAGGACTTCCTGGTGACCGTGCGCGAGATCCAGCTCGCCGCGGGCGCCGGGTTCATCGTGCCCATCACCGGCGAGATCATGCGCATGCCCGGCCTGCCCAAGGAGCCGCTCGCGTCGAAGTTCGACCTCGACGACGAAGGGGAGATCGTGTTCAAGAAGTAGCGGCGGGCTTCGCGACCGAAACGAACGGGCCGGGGCGAGCGGATCGCCCCGGCCCTCGTGCTTCGCGCGGCGCGGCTACTCGCCGGACGCCCAGAACCCGAATGCCACTCCGCCCGGCGCGGCGACGATCGCGACCCAGCCCATGCCGCCGGGCAGCGCCATCGGCGGCAGCATCTCCTGCGCGCCGGCCGCGAGCGCCGCGTCGTACGTCGCGCGGATGCTCGCCACCTCGCAGTAGGGGATCGAGCCCGGGACCTCGGGCGGGTTGTTGGCGCGGATGCCGCCGCCGGTGCCCATCTCGAACCGCCACATGCGGTAGTCGCCGTCGGGCATCGGCACCGTCGGCATGAATGCCCAGCCCAGCACCCGCTCGCACCACGCCTGCGTGGCGGCCGGGTCGGCGCTCGCCAGCTCGGTGTGCGTGATCGCGTTGAGGCGCGACGGCGGCCGCGGCGCCGGCGCCTTCGCCGCGGCGCGGCGCGCCGGCCGCTTCGCGGCCTTCTTCTTCACGACCTTCTTCTTCGCCGGTCGCTTCGCGACCCGCTTCGCCGCCTTCTTCGCCGGCTTGCGGCTGGCGGACTTCCTCGCGCGCTTCTTCGCGGGCTTGCTCCTGGCCATCGGTTCCTCCCGGGGTGGATCGGGTCGTCGGGCGTTTCCGCCGGGCCGCTCCGGCGCACGGCCGTGCGGCGGCGGAAGCGAAGTCGCCGCCACGAACCCTGCTCCCCCGGCGGGCGGGACGCCAGCACTTCCTCGCGGGTGCGGCCGCGGGTGCGCCGGAGGCCTAGGGCCCGATCAGCCCCATCGTCGTGCCGGAAGGGTCCCTGAAGTAGCCGAACGTGGCCATGCCGGGCATGGCCATGGGGTCGCCGACGCGCTCGCCGCCGGCGGACTCGATGGCGGCGACGGTCGCGTGCACGTCGCCCACCCACAGGTAGGCGACCGCGGGCAGCGCGGGCGTGTGCGACTGGAACACGCCGCCGATGCCCGCGCCGGGGTCGAAGGCCACGAAGTGCTCCATCGTCGGCAGCGAGCCCCAGCCGAACTGCTCGCCGAAGAGCCGCGCCGCCGCCGCGCCGTCGGCGGCGTACATCTCGAGGCTGCACACGGTGCCCGCGGGCGGCTTCGGGTTGTCGCCGAACGGCATGGGCACGCGCGTCGGCGGCGAGGGCGCCGCCACGCCGGCCAGGCCCCAGAGCGTGCCCGAGGGGTCCCGGAAGCGGGCGAGCGTGCCGGCCATGGGGAGCTGCCAGGGCGCCCGCTCGACGGTGGCGCCCGCCGCGACCAGCCTCGCGAGCGCGGCGTCCACGTCGGGCACGCCGACGAACGGCACCACGCCGGGAAAGCCCTCGGGGTTCCCGGCGCGCAGCGCCACCGTGGGGCCCGAGCCCGGCGAGAGGATCATGCGATGCGCGCCCGACGGTATCGCCGGGCAGCCGAGCAGCTTCGAGTAGAAGCCGGCGGAGGCGGCGAGATCGTTCGCGGAAACGACCACCAGCGGGATCGGGTGCCTGCCGTTCCCCGGCGGCACCTGCGGAACCTGCGCGCTCATGACGGCCTCTCCCACGCGTGTCGGTGACGATCGTGCGCCCGGCGCGGGTCGCCGGGCGGTAGCGGGCGGCGCTCGGCCGCGGCGGTCGCCCGCGCTCAGTGCGTCGCGGGCGGCCCGGGGGCGAGCGTAGCGCCCGGGGCGTCCGCGGACTCGGCCGTGCCCACGAACGCGCCGAAGTTCCAGCCGGACGCCTCGGCCCTCGCGAGTTCGCGCTCGACCCACGCCTCGACGGCGCCCAGATCGGCGGGCGCGGCGGAGGGCTTCGAGGCCTGCACGAGCAGCGCGGGCAGGGCGCGCCACCAGGTGAAGCGCGCGTGCGGCTCGCGGCCGAACCAGGTCGTGCCCTCGTGCTCGTGCACGCCGACCAGCCAGCGCACGTCGTGGTCGTCCCGCCAGGGCGGCGCGGCGTCGGGGTCGCCGCCGGCGCGCCAGCGCGTGTGCGCGAGCGCCGCGCGCACGAGCGCGGCGGCGCGCCAGCGGTCCTCGTCGGCGTCGCCGAGGTGGCGCCACGCCATCGCGTCGAACACGCCGCGCCGCAGCCGCATCGCGTCGAACAGGCGCGTCGCGGCCTCCTGCGGGTCCACGGCGTCGGCGGCGCGGCCGAGCGCGCGCGCGGCCAGCCACGCGCACGCGGTGAGCCACGGGATCGTGCGGTCGTGGCGCTCGGCTGCCTCCCCGAGCGGCAGGACCGGCAGCGCGGCGAGCGCGTCCTCGTCGGCCGCCCAGGCCCGCGTCGCGGCCAGGGCCGGCAGGCGCAGCAGCGCGGCGAACGCCTCGCCCGCCTCGCGGACCGCCGCCTGCTCGTCGCCGGTCCAGCGGCCGGCGAGCCCGGACATGCCGGCGGCGGGCCCGTGCGCGAACGCGCGCGCGCGCGCGATCAGCTCGTGCACGCGGTGCTCGAACGCCTCGCGGCGCTGCTTCGCGCGGCGCGCGAGCGTCTCGGGCGTCGCGGGCTCGGTGGCGGCGTGCTCGGCGCGCGCGGCCGAGAGCGCGAGCGCCTCGGGCACCGCGGCGAGCGCGTGCTGCACGGGCGCCAGCTCGTGCTCGAGCATGCGCTCGTCGAGGCTCGGCACGCCGCGGCCCTGCAGCGCGTGGCACAGCTCGCCCCACGGCCGTCCGTCCTCGTGCACCTCGCGCCAGTCGAGCAGCACCCGCGAGCCGTAGCCTTCGAGCTCGACGCGCAGGCCGTGCAGCGCGAGGTCGTGCGTGCGGTGCAGGAACTCGAGCCCGCTGACGAGGTCGCGGCAGCGCACGTAGGGAGCGCGGTGCGGGTCGAGGCCGAGGGCCTCGGCGAGCGGGTCGCGGCGCAGGGGGCGCGAGCCGTCGGCGCGCTTCTCGGCGAACGCGGCCGACATGCGGATCCAGCCGCGCGCCTCGGCCCAGCGGTTGTGGTACAGCACCAGCGCGCGCTCGTCGCCGCGGCGGTTCGAGTAGGCGAACACGTCCTCGTTGACCGTGCCGGCCTCGGTGAAGACGTCGTAGAGCCGGAACTCGCGCGCGCCCGAGAACAGCCAGCGGCGGTGCAGCAGCGGCACGATGCGGCGCCAGTGCTCGGCGACCAGGCCCTCGTCGGGCTCCTCGAGCCGCTGCGCCCGGCGGAACTCCATGCCGTACTTCTCCTCGAAGCCCTCGATCTGGCCGTGGCCGAACATGGGCAGGCCGGGCAGCGTGGAGAGCAGCGTGGCGGTGCCGAAGTACTTCTCGCCGCGGCCGAACTGGTCCACGGCCGTGCGCTCGTCGGGGTTGTTCATGAAGTTGACGTAGCGCTGCAGGATGTCGGGGTCGAACTCGATCGTGTTCTTGATCACGCTGCGGTAGTTCGCGTTCTGCTCGTCGCGCAGCATGTTCATGAACGCGCTGTTGTAGACGCGGTGCATGCCGAGCGTGCGGACGAAGTAGCCCTCCATGAGCCAGAACGCCTCGGCCAGCAGCAGCGTGCCCGGCGCCTCGGCGGCGACCCGGTCCACGACCTCGCGCCAGAACTCCTGCGGCATCGCCTGCTGGAACCCGTCGGCGGGCATGCCGTGCTCGGCGCGCGAGGGAATCGCGCCGCCCGAGCCGGGCTCGGGGTACCACAGGCGCTGCACGTGGCGGCGCGCCAGGGTCATCGCGGCGTCGAAGCGGATGATCGGGAACCGCCGCGCGACGTGCAGGATCGTCCGGATCACCTGCTCGCGCGCGGCCGGGTTCAGGTAGTCGATCTGCGCGGTGTCGTTCCACGGGAAGCTGGTGCCGTCGTTGCCGTGGTAGAGGAACCGCGTCTCGCCGCTCGCGCGGTCCACGCGCCGGAACACGACCGCCGCGTCGCTGCGGTCGTAGTAGTGGTCCTCGATCTTGAGCTCGACGCGCGGGTCGTCGGACAGGTCGGGCCCGTGGAACGTGTACGCGGGGTACGGGCTGTACGGGAGCTGCAGGAACCACTCGGGGTGCTCGATCACCCAGTGCGAGTCGAGGCCCATGTGGTTCGGGACCATGTCGCTCGCGAGCCGGATGCCGCGGGCCGCGGCGCGGTCGTGGAGGTTCCGGTACGCGTCCTCGCCGCCCAGCTCGCCGGCGATGTCGTAGCCGCGCAGCGAATACGCGGACGCGGCCGCGTCGGGGTTGCCGCAGAGCTGCTTGATGCGCTGCGAGGCGGGGCTGCGCTCCCACAGGCCGATCAGCCACAGGCCCGTGACGCCGAAGGCGGCGAGCCGGTCCAGTTCCTCGTCGGGGATCTGGTCGAGGCGCTTCACCTCGCGGGCGTACTGCTTCGCGAGCTGGTCGAGCCACACGATCGTGCTCTTGGCGAGCAGCACGACGCGCGGCATCCACTCCTCGTCGTGGCTGAAGCGCTCGTACTCGACGTCGCCGGCGCCCCAGCGCGGGACCGCGCCGGGGCCGGAGTCGCCGCCGAAGTGGCCGCGCTCGGCCATGCGCCGCGCGTGCTCGCGCGCCGCGAACCACCGCGCCTCCTCGCGCAGCACGTCGAGGCCCACCAGCACGCGGGTCAGCAGGTCGCCGAGCAGCCAGGCCCAGTGCTCGCGGACGTACTCGAGCTGCGCGAACAGCGAGTCGGGCCGCGCGAGCGCGGGCGCGCGCAGGAAGTCCACGAGGTTGTGCTCGGCGGGCCCGAACCGCGGGCGCGTCTCGAAGTACTCGCGCAGCGCCGCGGTGAGCCGCGGGTAGGCGGTCGCGGCGGCGAGCGCGCGGTCGTCGAACAGCTCGAAGTAGGCCGCGCAGGCCGGGTTCGCGACGGTGAGCCAGAGCATGACCAGCTCTTCGAGCGCGAGCGCGCGGTGCGGCACGCCGCCGGTCGCGCCGGCGAGCCACTCGGCGGCGGGCGTCGCGCCGCGGTAGACGGCGAGCGGCGGGAACTCCTGAGTGAACGCGAGCAGCGTGCGGTCGAGCGCCTCGTGCCCGAGCCGCGCGGCGAACCACTCGAGCGCGTCGAGCATCGCGCGCGGGTCGCGCTCGGCGCGGTAGCGCGCGACCGCGAGGTGCAGGGCCTCGTCGAGCAGCCCCATCGCGTAGAGCTCGGCCGCCGAAGCGGGGGGCGAGCCGCCGCGCGCGCGCGTCAGCGCCTGCGCGAAGCGGCGGGCCTCCTCGGGCCGGCCGAACACCACCCGGCCGTCGGTCGCGAACAGGAGGCCGTCGAACGCGCAGCGCTCGCGCGCGGCGCGGGAGACGTGGAACTCGAAGAGCGGTACGCGGGCCATGGGCACCCCGGGCGTGGTCGGGAAAGTGTTCGCAGGATAGCAGCCGCGCCCGGGCCCGTCGCGCGGCGGGGGCGGGTCAGCGGGCCGGCGGCGCCGGGCCGCGGGCGTCCGTCTCGGCCCGCTCCACTTCGGCGGCGGCGGCGCGGGCGAGGACGTTCTCCGGGCTCAGCCGCAGGGCCGCGGCGGCGAGCGCCCGCGCGCGGCCGGTCTCTCCGCGCGCCAGCGCGAGCAGGGCGTCGATGGCCAGCCACTCGGGCGTGACGCCGCGCGCGGCCCAGGCGGCCCGGTTGAGCGAATCGGCCGCCGCGAAGTCGCCGCGCTGCAGCTCCTGGAGGGCGAGGTTCTGGAGCGCGTTCGCCGACAGCGACGGCGACTCGGGGCGCTGCGCGGCGAGCGCGCGCAGGTAGTGCCCGCGCGCCTCGCCGGCCGCGCCGCGGTCGGTGGCCTCCCCGGCGAGGCGCCACCAGCGCCGTGCCTCGGGGCTCAGCACCACCGCGACCGGGCGGCCCGGGCGCGTGTCGTAGGAGAGCACCAGGTCGGCGCCCTCGCGCGTCTCCGCGCCCTCCACGTACGGCACGAAGCGCATGGCGGTGTCCCGCGTCCACACCTGCGCCGCGAGGTCGCGGCGGAAGCCGTTCATGGTCAGCTCGGGCAGGCCGAGGAACGCGACCCGCCCGCCGGGCCCGGGCGGGGTGGCGCGCACGATCGCCCCGCTCGCGGCCACGACCTGCTGCAGGCGGGCGATGCGCGTGAACGAGAGGTCCGAGACGGCGGGCGGCGGGTCGCCGGCCGGGTGCGCCGCCGGCGCGGCGAGCGCCAGCGCGGCGAGGCGCACCGCGACGAGCGCGAGGCCGAGCGCGTGGTGCGCTCGCGCGGTGACGAGCGCGACGGCGAAGACCAGCGCGAGCGCCGGGACGAACGCGCGCCAGGCGTTCCAGTCCGGAAGCAGCGAACCGAGCGGGGCGAAGCCGATCCACGCGACCGCGAGGGCGCCGCCCGCGAACGCGGCGAGGACGCGCGGGGACTCGCGGCGCGCCGCGAGCGCCACGCCGCCGAGGCCCAGCGCGAACAGCGCCAGCGTGGCCGCGCGCGCGGCGGCGGCCCACGGCGCGGAGAGCCCTTCGGCGCCGAACGCGGCATCGGCGCCGAGCGCGATCGCCCGGGGCCAGGCCGCGAGGGCCTGCGGGGCC
>CAZUEM010000122.1:0-10001 GCA_964619155.1 uncultured bacterium | reverse complement strand
GTCGCGGCCGCGAGCGGCCACGCGCGCTTCGCCCACGCGGCCGGCGCGTCGCCCGGCCGGCGCGCGAGCAGCAGCGCGGGCACGAGCGCGATCGCGACGGTCTCCTTGGCGAAGGGCGCGAGGAAGAGCGCGGCGGCCGCGAGCGCGATCCGCCCGCGCGCCGCCGCGAGCAGCGCCGCGAGGGCGAGCGCGAGCGCCAGCAGGTCCTGCGCGCCCGAGGCCCACAGCACCGGCACGTCGGCCGCGTACGTGAGCGCGAAGACGCCCGCCGCGACGGCCGCCGCGCGCGGGCCCGCGAGGCGGCGCGCCAGCCACCACAGCAGCACCACGCTCGCGAGCCAGAGCAGCAGGTTCGCGGCGTGGAACGCCCCGGGCGACTCGCCCCCGAGGCGGCCCAGCGTCCAGAACCACAGCACGCGCCCGAGCGGCCGGAAGAAGTTGCCGATCGGGTCCGGCGAGAGCGCCGCCGCGAGCAGGGGCTTCATCCGCGCCTGGTCGAGGAACAGCCAGTCGTCGGCGAAGAACGGCGCCGCCAGCGCGCGCCAGTGGAGCAGCGCCGCCGCGAGCGCGGCGAGCGCGGGCGGCCCCCAGGCGAGCGCGCGCTTCAACGCCCGCTCCCCTTCGGCCGCGGCCCGGTCGGTCGGCGCGGCGTCAACGGAGCAGGTTGCGCAGCAGCGAGCCCGCGAGGCTCGCCGTGGTCTTGCGCCGCCGCGTCGTGCGGCGGCGCGGCGGCGCGCCGAGCAGCGCGCCGAGCGCGCCGCGCGCCACCTCGCGCGTCGCCGTGCGCGCCACGTCGCGCACGAGGCGCGAGCCGAAGAGCGCCCCGGCGAGCGCGGCGGCCCCGCCGATCACCTCGGCGGCTTTCTGCCCCGCGTCCTCCTTCGGCGCTTCCGCGGGCGGCGCCTCGCCGGCCGCGGGCGCGTCGCCGCCCGCCATGCGCGCGGCCAGCATCTCGCGGGCGCTCTCGCGGTCCACGGGCGTCGCGTACTCGCGCACCTGGTCCGAGGCCGTGAGCTGCGCCTTCAGCTCGTCGGGCGTGAGCGGGCCCATGCGCGCCGCCGGCGGAATGAGCCGCACCGCGAACGGCGGCGTCGGCGCGCCGTTCGGCGCCAGCACCGTGACGAACGCCTCGCCGGTGCCGAGCGTGGTGAGCGTCTCCTCGACGTCGTAGTGCGCGGTCTTGGGGAACGTGCGCGCCGCCGCCTTGAGCGCCGCGTCGTCCTCGGGCGTGAACGCGCGCAGCGCGTGCTGCACGCGGTTGCCGAGCTGGCCGAGCACGTCGGCCGGCACGTCCTTCGGGCTCTGGGTGACGAACCACACCCCCACGCCCTTCGAGCGGATGAGCCGCACGACCTGCTCGACCTGCTCGAGGAAGCCCTTGCTCGCGTCGTCGAACAGCAGGTGCGCCTCGTCGAAGAAGAAGACGAGCTTCGGTCTGTCGAGGTCGCCCACCTCGGGCAGGTCGGAGTAGAGGCGCGCCAGCATCCACATCATGAACGTGCTGAAGAGCGCCGGGCGGTCCTGCAGCTTCGGCAGCTCGAGCACGCTGACCACGCCGCGGCCGTCCTCCTCCACCTGCAGCAGGTCGTCCAGCTCGAACTCCGGCTCGCCGAAGAACGGCCCCGCGCCCTGCTGCTCGAGCTCGACCAGCTCGCGCAGCAGCACGCCCACGGTCGCCTTGCTCATGCCGCCGTAGGCCGCCAGGTCGTCCGCGCCGTCGCCGGCCAGGTGCTGGAGCACCGCGCGCAGGTCGGAGAGGTCGAGCAGTGGAAGGCGCTTGTCGTCGGAGAACTTGAACACCATCGAGAGCACGCTCGACTGGGTTTCATTGAGGCCCAGCACGCGCGCCAGGAGCAGCGGGCCGAACGACGACACCGTCGCGCGCAGTTGCGCGCCGTCGCCGCCCTCGAGGCTCAGGAACTCGACCGGGCAGCCCGCGGCCTTCCAGTCCCAGCCGGTGTCGGTGGCGCGCTGCGCCAGCCGCGCGTTCGAGGCGCCCGGCACGGCGAGGCCCGAGAGGTCGCCCTTCATGTCGGCGAGGAAGACGGGCACGCCGGCGGCCGAGAACTGCTCGGCCAGCAGCTGCAGCGTGCGCGTCTTGCCGGTGCCGGTCGCGCCCGCCACCAGGCCGTGGCGGTTGGCCATGGCGAGCGGCAGCGTGGCGATCGGCTCGGGGTGGCACTCGCCTCCGTGCAGGATGGCGCCGAGTGCGACCGTGCCCTCCCCCTTCGGGAAGGCCTTGCGGGCGGCGTCGAGGACTTCGGGCTGCATGCGGGCACCTCCGGGTTGAGGGCCCGCATGCTAGCCGGAAGCGCGCGCCGCGGCGAGTGCCGGACGGCGCGCCCGGCGGGCTACTTCTCGAGGATCAGCGCGACCCGCGCCTCGTCGGACTTCGCGCGGGCGATGAGCCGCACGTGATCCACGCGGCGGCCGTCCCGGAAGTCGAGCAGCGAATAGACGCCCGGCCCGCGCACGCCGTTGGCGAAATCCACGACGCGCGTGTCGCCGTTCTCGAACACCACCTCGGCGAAGTCGAACTGGATGCGGCCCGAGACCACCTCGAGGTGGAGCTTCGAGCCGCGCTGGTTCGAGTCGAAGACCGTCTCCGCCCAGTCCTCCTCGCGGTACAGCGTCTCGGCGTCCTGCCACACCATGCGGTCGGCTGCGGGGCGCGCGATCACGACCGGCGACCACACGACGAGCGGCAGGAACACCGCCGGAGCGACGCGCACGACGACGTTCGGACGCCGGTAGACGACGCGGTGCATGGAGCGGCGGATCGGGTGCCCGCGCTTGACGACCACCACGGTGCGGCCTCGAGGCCCGCGGTGCACGACGCGCGCGCGGGCGGCGTCGGCGAAGTCCACGCCGACGAGCGTGAGGCCCAGCAGGGCCGCGAGCGAAACCGACAGGAGCTTCTTCATCCAGGGCCTCCATCTAATGAGGTCGGGGAGCACGGGGCTTGTGACGTCCGGGTCAGTTGCAGCCGCCGTGCCGGGCGCAAGTTGGCGCATGCCAAGGGCGCGGCGCCAGTGAATAGTGCGCGGGTGTCCCGAGGCGTACACGGAGCGGCCGGGGCCGGACGGCCGGGGCGCCGCGCCGGGCATGGGCGCCGGCCGGGAGCCGTCAGGGCGTGACGACGATGCGCGCGACGCGCCGGTTGCCGCGCTGCGCCAGCTCGGCGAAGTAGAGCCCCGGCTCCGGACGGCGTGCGAACGTGTACGCACTCGTGCCGCCCGCGAGGCTCACCGCTTCGAGTCGCCGGCCGCTCACGTCGTGCAGGCTCAGGCGCGCTTCGATCCCGGGGGTCGACGACAGCAGCACCGAGGGCGCGCCGCCCGGCGCGGGCGCGAGCACGCGCAGCGACAGGCTCGCCGCCGCACCCGCGGGCGCCGTCACCCATGCCGGCTCCGAAACGATCACTTCGCTCCCGGCGAGCACGCGCAGGCGGTAGGCCGCCGACTCTCCCGGCGCGAGGCCCGGATCGTCGAACGACAGATCCCCGGCGCCGGTCGCGCGCGCGTTGCCCAGCGGCTCCCACGCGATGCCATCGCGAGCGCGTTCGACGTCGGCGGTCGCGAACGCCGCGCCCAGCCGCCAGCGCAGGTGCGCGCCGGCCGCGTCGGCGGTCGCCGAGGCCAGAGAGATCGCGACCGGCGTGACGTAGTCGAGGAGCTGCAGCTGCCAGGTGTCGCCGCGGTAGTCCTCGTTGTCGTCGTAGCCGCCGTACAGGAACATCCGGTTGCCGCCGGGATCGAACGTGGTCGCGATGAATCCGCGGTTGTAGGGCACGAGTCCAGAGATCGGCAGCTGGCTCCACGCCACGCTGGGGCCGAGTCGTACTTCGAAGAGGTCGGTGAAATGGACGTCGTCCACGCCTTTCCTCAGGAATCCGACCAGGCGCTGGCGAAACGGATCGAAGCAGAAGCCGGACATGTGCCAGGCGATGTTGGGCATGTCTCCCGCGGTGGGAACCGGGGTGAACACGATGCTGTCGGGGTCGAGCACCACTCGTGAGACAGGGCGATAGGCGCGCGTGGAGATCGCCCATGCCCCACCACGCCACTCATCCGGAAAGATGGCCTCGTATGGGCCAGCAGGCGCACCGCCGACTCCGAGCGGACGCCACGTCGGTGTGGGGCCCATGCGCAACTCCCAAGCGTCGTCGAGATAGGCGTGCAGGTCGTCGCCGCCGAAGAGGATGAACCGCCCGTTCATGGCATCGAAGAAGAACTGCGCCCATCGCCGCGCCGGCGGTTTCGGTCCGTGCGTGAGGACCATCTGCCACCGGCCGCCCGACAGCGGCAGCGACCACAGCGTGTCACCCAACAGCCCGCTCCCGAACTGCTGGCCGCCGTACGCCAGCACTGAGTTTCGGTCGCGGTCGAGAGCGTAGGCGCTCCCCAGAGACCGCTCGCGCCAGGGAGGCCCCGCGGGCTCGACATGCTGCCACCCCTTGCTGGCGTCCAATGGATGGACAGCCGTGGGAGGCATCGCGTAGTAGTCGGACGAAAAGGTGGATCCTCCGACGACGACCATGCGGTTCCCGGCGGGATCGAAGAGAAGCGAGTGGAACCACCGGCTGCCGGCCGAGCCAGGTGCTTCGCTGGTCCATCCGACAGGCGGGGCTCCAGGGGGCTCGACCGGAAGCGACAGGAACATCGGCAACGCCTGCGCAAGCTCCTGGCCACCATGCGCGTGGAGGCGCCGCGTCACCGGGTCGAACGCGAGGGCGATGCCGAAGCGAGTGGTGTACGTGCCGGCGGGCTCGGCGTTTCCATCGTCCAGCCGCGTCGCGCTTCCGTCCTCCGGCGAGATGCTCCAGGCGCCCGCGTACTCGTCCACGACGATCAGGCGGTCGGTCACTCGATCGCGCACCAGGTCGCGCGGCGAGCCGCGCCCCCACGCCGGGCCGAGGGGCACTGCCGCCCACACGGGCACTCCGGAGGCGTTCACACTCCACAGACTCGAGAGACGCTGCCCCGTTCCCGGCCAGGTCGAATGCCAGTTCTCGTCGAACACGACGAAGAACCGATCGCGAACCTCGTCGTAAACCGCCGCGCCATTGGGGGCGATTGGTGGAAGAACCGCTCCGTGTGACCACAGGGTCATCCAGGCGCCAGGGTCCGACAGCGGAATCCGGAGGATGCGCTGGGCCAGGGAGTCCGGATCCCAGAGGCCGAGCAGCGCGAGTTGGTCACGTCGCGTGTCGATGGCCATGCCGGCTGGGCGCAGTCCGTCGAAGGGATCTCCCCCCTCGGGCGTGCTCCACACCCGCGCCCAACCGAGGCCCGGAAGCTCGAGGGCATCAACAGCGAGGACCCCGCTCGAGAGGCTGGCAACCAGGACCCGATCGCGAAGCGAGTCGTAGACAGCCCCAGCGAAGACGGCCCCGGCACCACCCGGGCGCGTGGCGATCGGGGTGCACGTGCCGGGCCCGGGCTCGTAGCGCCAGACAAGTCCCTGCGGGTCGAGTACCGCGACACCCCCGACGATGTAGAAGACCCCGCGGCGCGAGTCGTGCACCAGGGAGTGGAGGGAGAGTCCCGGCGGGGCCCACGCGGTCCAGACCGCGCCGGGGCCAACGCCGGCTGCCAATGCCTCGGCCCGCTGCGCGAACGGCTCGAGCGGCGCGAACCCCGGGAAGGCGCGCGGCGGATGCGCCGCCTCCTCGGGCGTGCGGGGCTGGAAGCCGAGCACGACCTCGGGCGGGACGGACTGCGCCCAGCCGAACTGCGCCGCGCACGGTGAAGGAGCGAGCAGGACCGAAAGAGACACCGCGAGGGTGGCGAGCGCCCACGACACCCGTGCAGGAGCCATCAGGGGGATGAGCATGCTGAATGCCCGGTGTCGCAACGCCCATGCCGCCGGCCCGGTTCGACACCCAACCTCCGCATCGGCTCGCACATGGAAGCGCATGGCGCCGAGGCCGGGTCACGGCTCCCGAGCCCGCGGAGCGAAGAAGTGTCGTCGTTCCCGACACCATCCAGGCGCGGCGACGGCCGGCGGCTCCGCGCCGACGGCGCCCGTCGCACTCACGCCTGTCGCGGTGGCCGGCGCGAGGTGGTGAGCGTGCGAGTCCGGCTCGACCGGAAGGCCCGCACGCTTTGCCGGTGCCTCGCAAACCCGATAGCTTCCCGGCCCACCCTTCGGTGCCGGAGTGGCGGAACTGGCAGACGCGCCGGACTCAAAATCCGGTTCGGTTCACCCCGAGTGCGGGTTCGACCCCCGCCTCCGGCACCAGCTTCGCGCGCGCCTTCGGGGAAACCGCCGGCGCGGCCCGCCGCGCCCGGCGCGCCGCTCTCCCCGCCGGTCACGCCCGCTGGCCCGTCTTCCGGCCCCGGTGCTAGCGTGCCCGCGTCCGTCCCACCCCCGCGCGCTGCGCTCTCACCGGAGACCTCCATGAAGCCCCGTCCGACCTTCTGGCTGGCCGCGCTCCTCGGCCTCGCCTTCCTCGCCATGTTCGCTCCCGCGGCGCCCGCGAAGGAGCGCTCCGAGATCGACCCGAAGTACAAGTGGAACCTCACCGACCTCTATCCGAGCGTGGACGCCTGGCAGAAGGCGAAGCAGGACCTCGAGGCCCGGCTGCCCGTGCTCGAGGCGCACCGCGGCAAGCTCGGCGGTTCGGCCGCGAACCTCCATGCCGCGATCACCGACATGATGGACTTCTCGCGCGACCTCTCGCGGCTCTACACCTATGCGAGCCAGCTCTCCGACGAGGACGCGCGCGTCGCGAAGCCGCGCGAGATGAACGACGAGGCCGAGCAGCTCGGCGTGCGCTTCGGCTCGGCGGTGTCGTGGATGGACCCCGAGATCCTCGCGCTCGGCAAGGACCGCATCGACGCGATGGTCCGGGCCGACAAGCGCCTCGAAACCTACCGCACGTACCTCGACAACGTCCTGCGCTTCGCCCCGCACACGCTCGACGCCAACGGCGAAAAGGTGGTCGCCGAGGCCGGCCGCATGGCGGGCGCGGGCGTCTCGGTGCGCAGCGTGTTCGACAACGCCGAGCTGCCGTGGCCGACGGTGACGCTGCCGGGCCTCGGCAAGGTGCGGCTCGACAACGCGGCCTACACCGAGCACCGCGCGTCGCCCGTGAAGGCCGTGCGCGACACGGTGTTCCGCGCGTTCTTCCGCGCGCACCGCGACTTCCAGGGCACGTACGGTGCGGCGCTTTCGGCCGGCATCCAGGCGCACGTGTTCGAGAAGAACGTCCGCAAGTTCGACAGCTGCCTCGAGGCCTCGCTGTTCACGAACAACATCCCGACGAGCGTCTACCGGCAGCTCATCGCCGACGTGAACCGCAACCTGCCGACGCTGCACCGCTACCTGCAGCTGCGGCAGAAGATGATGGGCCTGAAGCAGCTGCGCTACGAGGACCTGTACGCGCCGCTCGTCCAGTCGGTGGACCTGCGCTACACGCCCGAACAGGCGATGGACATCGTGATCGCGGCGGTGCAGCCGCTCGGCCACGACTACGCGGACACGCTGCGCCACGGCTTCACCCACGGCTGGGTGGACTGGTTCCCGAACACCGGCAAGCGCTCGGGCGCCTACAGCACCGGCGCGTACGGCGTGCACCCCTACCAGCTCCAGAACTTCACCGGGCTCTACGACGAGGTCAGCACGGTCGCGCACGAGTCGGGCCACTCGATGCACACGTTCCTGTCGGACCGGAACCAGCCGTACGTCACGCACGACTACGCGACCTTCGTGGCCGAGGTGGCGAGCACGCTCAACGAGAACCTGCTGCTCCACTACATGCTCGGCCGCACGACGGACAAGCCGACGAGGCTGTTCCTGCTCGGCAACTACCTCGAGGGGCTGCGCGGCACCCTGTTCCGCCAGACGATGTTCGCGGAGTTCGAACTGGCGATCCACGAGAAGGCCGAGAAGGGCGAGGCGCTGAGCGGCGAGGCGATGACCTCGCTCTACCTCGACCTCGTGCGCCGCTACTACGGCCACGACGCGGGCGTCTGCAAGGTGGACGAGCTGTACGGCGTCGAGTGGTCGTACATCCCCCACTTCTTCTACAACTTCTACGTCTACCAGTACGCGACCAGCATCGTCGCGTCGTCCTCGATCGCGGCGCAGATGCGCGCCGACGGCGACGGCACGGCGGCCCGCGACCGCTACCTGACGATGCTCAAGTCGGGCTCGTCGAAGTACCCGATCGACCTGCTCAAGGACGCGGGCGTGGACATGACGACCTCGGCCCCGTTCGACGCCGCCATGAAGGAGATGAACGGCGTCATGGACGAGATCGAGAAGCTGCTGGCCTCGAAGTAGGCGGACGGTCCGCCGCCCCGGCGGCGGGCGCCCGGACGGAAACGATCGAGCGGCGCGGCCCTCGCGGGCCGCGCCGCTCTTCTTCCCGCGCCGGCAGGGTCGGTCAACCGACCGACGCGGTCTCCGGTTGCGGCTGCTTCGCCTGCGAGGGGTCGAAGAACAGGCGGTCGAGCTCCGCCCAGCGCAGTTGGCCGCCCGCCGCCTCGGCGGTCGCGCGGCGCAGGCGCGTCACCTCGTCCTGGTACCAGGCGACGACCGGGTGGCCGATGCGCAGCCCGTCCAGGTCCCGCGACAGGTCCGCGGGCCGCACGACGCACACCCAGCCGCGGTCGTAGGGGCTCTGCATGAGCAGCGCCGGCTCGGCCTGCAGCGCGTCGTTCACCTGCGTCACCTCGCCCGCGACCGGCGTGCGGAAGCGCACGAGGTCCTCGCCGCGGCGCACGACGCACAGCACGTCGCCCTTGGCGAGCTTCGCGCCCTTCGCCGGCAGGTCCACGCGCTCGATCTTCTGCAGCGCCTTGCGCGCGAAATCGTCCACGCCCATGCACACGCCGCCGTCCGCCTCGATCTGCGCCCAGGCGTGGGCGGGCGAGACGAACGCGCCGCCGGGCACGCAGAACTCCTTGCCCGCGACCGCCTCGGCGATGGACGGCGACACCACGTGCACGGTCGGCTTGCTCTGGGCCTCGATGCGCGCCTGCCGCTTGATCAGCATCCGGTTCGCGAACGCCACCAGCTCGTCCTCGGTGAACGGCTTCTGCACGTAGTCCACGGCGCCGTGCGAGATGGTCTCGACGGCCGTCTCGATCGTGCCGAAGCCCGTGATCACCGCGACGTCCACGTCGGGCCGCAGGTGCTTCACGGACTTCACGACCTCGACGCCGTCCATTTCCGGCATCTTGAGGTCCGTGAACACGAAGTCGTAGTCGTTCTGGCGCACGAGCAGCAGCGCCTCGGGACCCGTCTGGACCGTGTCCACGCTGAAGCCGGCGAGCACCAGGATCTTGCGGAAGCTGTCGAGGATGACGGCCTCGTCGTCCACCGCGAGGATCCGCGCCTTCGCCTTCGGCACCTCGGCCCGCTTCAGGCTCCTCGCCTCGCCGGCGATCGTCAGGTTGAGCGAGGTCTTCAGCACGGCCTCGCGTTCGGCCCGTTCGCGCGCGGCTTCCATGCGCTTGCCGATCGCGCGAACGGCCACGTCCAGGCCCACGAAGAGCCCGCACAGCAGCACCACCAATAGAGCGGTCATGACCGACCCTCCTTCCCGGCGGCGTCCGTCCGCTCGAGGACGCGCCGCACGTGTTCCAGCAGTTCTTCTTCGTCGAAAGGCTTCGCCAGGAAGGCCGTCGCCCCGCAGTCGAGCGCGCGGGCGGCCATCGCGGTCGTCGCGTACCCGGTGATCACCACGATGGGCACCTCGGGCCGCCGCGCCCGGATGTCCGCCACGACGTCGAACCCGTCCCGGCCGGGGAGCATGACGTCGCACAGCACGAGCCGGCACTGGTCCAGCGCCTCGTGCGCCAGGCCCGCATCGCCGTCGGCGGCGACCGCGACCTTCAGGCCCTGCTGCTCCAGCACGAGCCGCGCCGCGTCGCGCACGACCGGCTCGTCGTCGATGACGAGAACGTCCCAGCGCCCGCTCATGACCGTCCTCCCCCGGCGGGCGGCGGCGCCGGCGCGGCCGCCGCTGCGCCGGCCGCCGGCGCGGGCGC
>CAZUEM010000121.1:0-10082 GCA_964619155.1 uncultured bacterium | reverse complement strand
GCCGGCGCCGCCGAGCTGCGCGAGGCGGCCGCGGCGCTCCTCGCCGCCACCGAGCGGCGCGCGCGCGCCGCGTTCGCGCGACTGCCGCGCGGGCGCTGGCGGTTCGCGGACTTCCTGGACGGCGACGGGCTCGGCTCGGGCCCGCTGCGCATCACGGTGGAACTGGCGCTCGACGGCCGCTCAGCGCGGCTCGACTTCGCGGGCAGCGCGCCGCAGGCGGTGGGGCCGGTCAACGCCGTGCCGGCGGTCACGACGGCGGCGTCGCTCTACGCCGTGCGCTGCGCGCTCGCCGAGGACATCCCGGTCAACGACGGGCTGCTGCGCACGATCGAGGTGCGCGCGCCGGAGGGCACGATCGTGAACCCGCGCCCGCCGGCGGCGGTCGGCGCGGGCAACGTCGAGACCAGCCAGCGCATCGTGGACGCGGTGATGGGCGCGCTCGCGAAGGCGCTGCCGGACCGGATGCCGGCCGCGAGCAGCGGGACGATGAACAACCTGCTCGTGGGCGGCACCGACCCGCGCACCGGGGAGCCGTTCGCCTACTACGAGACGCTGGGCGGCGGGCACGGCGCCGGGCCCGGCCGGGACGGCGCGAGCGCGATGCAGGCGCACATGACGAACACGCGCAACACGCCGGTCGAGTCGCTCGAACACGCCTACCCGCTGCGGGTCGCGTCGCTGCGCGTGCGCGCGGGCAGCGGCGGCGCGGGCCGGCGGCGCGGCGGCGACGGCATCGAGCGCGCCCTCGAACTGCTCGCGCCCGCGCGCGTGACCGTGATCGCGGAGCGCCGCGCGCGCGGCCCCTGGGGCCTCGCGGGAGGCGCGGCGGGCCGCGCGGGCGAGACCACGGTGCGCCGTCCGGGCCGCGGGGCGCGCCCGGAGCGGCAGCCCGCGAAGTTCACGATTGACGTGTCGAAACACACGGTGATAACCGTGGCGAGTCCGGGCGGTGGCGGCTGGGGCCGCCCGCGCCGGACCCGCCGCGCCTGACGCCCCCTCCGCCGCGCGCGGCGGCGTGCCCCCGCATCGCCCGGAGGTGACGATGACGCGCCCGTTCCGAACCGCCCCGCTCTTGCTCGTGGCCGCCGCGCTGGCGGCTCTCGCGCTGCTGCCGCGCGCGGGCGGGGGCGTGCCGCTCTACGCGGCGCGCACCGGGCTGCCGTGCCAGAGCTGCCACTTCGACCCCAACGGCGGCGGGCCGCGCAACGAGTTCGGCTTCGCCTTCGCGAAGAACCGCCACGCGCTCGAGCCCGAGACGAACGAGGCGTGGAAGGACCTCTCGCTCAAGAACCGCGTCGGCGACGAGTTCCCGCTCTACTTCGGCCTCAACCAGCGCTTCATGCTGCTGGCCAACAAGCAGCAGGGCGACGACGCGATCGAGCACATCGGCTTCTGGAACATGGAGAACGCGCTGTACACGACGTTCCAGCCGCATCCGCGGCTGACGCTCAGTTACAACGCCGAGCAGACCTCGGGCGCGAACTTCCAGTCGCGCGACGCGTTCGCGC
Organism: uncultured bacterium; assembly: GCA_964619155.1. GTDB lineage: Bacteria > Eisenbacteria > RBG-16-71-46 > RBG-16-71-46 > RBG-16-71-46 > CAIXRL01. Next base: position 8,574 of record CAZUEM010000121.1, on the reverse strand, counting down.
TGCTCGGGCTCGGCGCGAACCACTACCTCAAGGCCGGCCAGTTCCGCGTGCCGTTCGGGCTGCGCCTCGACGACCACACGGTGGCGACGCGCAACTCGTTCCTCGACTACCAGGGCGGCGCGCGCTTCCTGCCCTACGACCCGCGCAACGTGGACCGCGGGGTCGAGCTGGGCGGCTCGCACGGCAACCTGTTCGCGCGCGCCGCGTTCACCAACGGCAGCGCCTCCACGGGCAACACCCCGCCGCTCACGAACAAGCACCCGCAGGCGGTGACCGCGAAGTTCGGCTACGGCCGCGGCGGCTGGCAGGGGGCGGCGTCGGTCCACGACGACTGGACCCGGGGCAACGCGGCGGGGCAGAGCGCCCGGCGCACGCGCTGGGGGTGCTACGCGATGGCGAGCCGCGGGCCGGTGGCGCTTCTGGGCGAGATCGCGGCGGGCACCGACCAGGCGTGGGCCGCGGGCCGCGTGACGCGAACGAACAGCCTGGCGGGCTTCGCCGAGGCCGACTGGGCGCCGCACCGCGCCTACAACCTGCGCTTCCGTTACGACCGGCTCGAACTCAACAACTCGACCAACGAGAGCGTGGACGCGGCGAACAGCTGGAACCGGTTCGCGCTCGAGGGCGAATGGGTGCCGGTGCCGTTCGCCGAACTGCGCTGGACGCTGCGCGTGATCGACCCGGTGCAGGAGCGCACCAGCGGCGGCGCCGAGATCGAGAGCGAGAAGCAGGCGTACCTGCAGCTGCACGTGTCGTACTGAGGACCCGGCTCGCGACACCGCCCGGGTTCGACCCGACGCAGGATCGGTGGCGTCCGTTCCGCGACCCGGCCGGCGACGGGCGCCGAATCGGGGGACGTTCGCTGCGCGCATCCTGCGCTCCGCTCTCTAGGCTGGTCGCCCGCTCCGCCTTCCGTGGCTCCCGCGAGCGCCCAGACTCCCCCGATTCGGCGCCCGTCGCCGGCCGGGCCGCGTCGAGAGCTGCGCGCCGCCCGCTCCGCGACGACGTCAGGCGATGGCGCGGCGCAGGCTCGCGAGGCGTTCGGCGACCACGCGACGGGTGAGCGGGGTGCAGTCGGCGGCGGAGACGCGCACCGCGGCCTCGGGGACGCGGGCGAGGAACGCGTCGTTCTGGAGGCCGACGAGGATGGTCGGGCGCTCGGCGCAGCGGGCGCGCAGCGCGGCCAGCGCTTCGGCGGCGAGCGGCACGCGTTGCGCGATCGCGATCACCTGCGCCGTGGGCGCCGCGCCGCCCGCGGGCACGCCGGCGGCGGCGAGGTCGGCGGCGAGCGCGGGGCCGTGCTTGAACTCCGGCTCGTCCACGCTCCAGGCGCCCGCGCGCGCCCCCGCCGGCAGCGCGCCGTCCACGCGCAGGCCGCGCGCGACGATCGTCGAGAGCCGGGACACCCAGTCGGAGGGCGTCAGCGCGTCGAACGACGCCGACGTCTCGGCTTCGGACGGGGCGGGCCGCGCGGCGTCGAAGGCCGCGAGGCGCGGGCGCGCGGCGTCGAACGGCCCGCGCCCGATGCGGCCCTCGACCAGCGCGTCGGCGAGCTGCAGCCGCGCGCGGCGCACGTCCTCGTCGACGTTCGCGTAGAGGAGCAGGTCGCATCCGGCCGCGAGCGCGAGCGCGCCGGTCTCGGCGGGCGTGCGCCCGGCCGCGGCGCCCTGCATCTCGAGCGCGTCGGTGACGCACACGCCCGCGTAGCCGAGCCGCTCGCGCAGCAGGCCCGTGACGATGGCGGGCGAGTAGGTGCCCGGGCGCTCCGCGTCGAGCGCGGGGTAGACCACGTGCGCGGTCATGACCGAGTCGGCGGCCGCGAGGTGGGCGCGGAACGTGGCCAGCTCGCGAGCCTCGAGCGTCGCGGCGTCGGCGTCGCAGACCGGCAGCGCGAGGTGCGAGTCGGTGCGCGTGTCGCCGTGCCCGGGAAAGTGCTTGAGGCAGCTCGCCACGCCGCCGGCCCGCAGCCCGGCGAGCACCTCGGCGAGCGCCGCGCCCGCCGCCTCGGGCGTGGCGCCCCAGGCGCGCGGTCCGATGACGGGGTTGTCGGGTTCGCTGTGCACGTCGGCCACCGGCGCGAAGTTCCAGTCGAAGCCGAGCGCGCGCAGCCGCCTCGCGGTCACCTCGGAGATCCACGCGATGTCGCCCGGCGAGGCGCCGCGCGCGAGCAGCGCTGCGTTGGGCGGCACGACGAGGTGCCCGGCGAGCTGCGAGACCCAGCCGCCCTCCTCGTCGAGGGCGACGAAGATGCGGCGCGGCGCGGCCAGTTCGCGCAGGCGGCGCGTCAGGGCGCGGAGCGACTCGAGGTCCGCGAAGTCGCGCGCGAAGACGATGACGCCCGCGGGCGGGTAGGCGGCGAAGTCGCGCTCCCACGCGGGCGTGAGGCCCCCCGGCGGCAGGCCGAGGACGGTGCGTCGGGCGATGGCGCGCTGGGCATCCATGGGGGCGCGCAGCGTGCGCGAGCCGCCGGGCGGTGTCAACGAACGGACAGGTTTCGCGCGCGCCGCGCCGCCGGAGCATCGGATGGGCCCGTCCGTCCCGTGTTGGGCGGCGGTCGTGCAAATCGCTCATTGGGGCCCCCCGTGCGAGCCGCTACACTCCGCCGACGCACACGCCCCCCGCGCCACCCTGGATGCCCCCGGAGGTTCCGCTGACGCCCCGATTCCCCATCCGCGCCGCGCTGGCCGCGGCCGCGCTCGCCCTCCTGCCCGCGATCGCGTTCGCGGCGGCCGCCCCGGCGGCGCCCGCCGCGAAGGCCGCCAGGAGCGCGAAAGGCGCGAAGGCCGAGGCCCCGAAGGGCGAGTTCACGCTGCTCTACGGCGACAATCACGCGTTCGGCATCACGCCGCCGCAGGGCTGGACCGTGGACGACACCTCGGGCATGGGCTCGAAGATCCGCTGCGTGCTCTACCCGAAGGGGCAGACCTGGGCCACCGCGCCGACGGTCATGTACCTGAACCCGCTCCACCAGAAGAAGGACGTGCGGCGCACGCTGGCGCAGATGATCGCGCACGACATCGAGGCGTTCGGCCAGCGCGCGCCGCGCGGCAAGGTCACGCCCGGCGGGCGGCTGGCCACCGGCATCACGGGCAAGACCGCCGAGGTGCGCTACTTCGCGCCCGAGGGCGGCGCGCCCACCGAGGCCGTGGCCTACGTGGCCGAGGACGGGCTCGTCATGCTGCTCGTGCTCTCGTCACGCGACGCGGCGGGCTTCCAGCGGCACCTGCCGGCGTTCGAATCGCTCGTCGGCAGCTACCAGTTCGTGATCGGCGGCATCGAGACCGGGCGATGAGCGAGCCCCGCGTCTCGCAGAAGAGCCTGCGCTTCACCGAGAGCGTCATCCGCGAGATGACGCGGCTCGCGAACGCGCACGGCGCCGTCAACCTCTCGCAGGGCTTCCCGGACTTCCCGGCGCCCGAGGCGATCAAGCAGGAGGCCGCCCGCGCCGTGCTGGCGGACGTGAACCAGTACGCGATCACCTGGGGCGCGAAGCGGTTGCGCGACGCGCTGGTCGCGAAGCAGCAGCGGTTCACCGGCCTGTCGTTCGACCCCGAGCGCGAGGTCGCGGTGTGCTGCGGCTCCACCGAGTGCATGGCCTCGACCATGATGGCGCTCGTGGACCCGGGCGACGAGGTGATCGTCTTCGAGCCGTACTACGAGAACTACGGCCCCGACGCGATCCTCTCGGGCGCCACGCCGCGTTTCGTGCGGCTGCGCGAGCCCGACTGGGCGTTCGACCCGGCCGAACTCGCGGCCGCGTTCAACGACCGCACGCGCGCCATCGTCGTCAACACCCCGAACAACCCGACGGGCAAGGTGTTCACGCGCGCCGAGATGGAGGCGATCGCCGCGCTCTGCCGGAAGTGGAACGTGATCGCGATCACGGACGAGATCTACGAGCACATCGTCTACGAGGGCGAGCACGTGTCCATGGCCGCGCTGGAGGGCATGCGCGAGCGGACGGTCACCATCTCGGGCCTGTCGAAGACCTGGAGCGTGACCGGCTGGCGCATCGGCTGGTGCCTCGCGCCGCCCGCGATCACGAACGCGATCCGCAAGGTGCACGACTTCCTGACCGTGGGCGCGCCGGCGCCGCTGCAGGAGGCGGCCGCGGTCGCGCTGGCGATGCCGGACGCGTACTACGCGGCGCTCGTCGAAGGCTATCGCGACAAGCGCGCGTTCCTCGTGCCCGCGCTCGCCGAGGCCGGCTTCGGCGTGTTCGAGCCGAAGGGCGCCTACTACTGCATGACCGACATCTCGGGCTTCGGGTTCGACGACGACGTGACGTTCGCGCGCTTCCTCGTGACCGACGTGGGCGTCGCCGGCGTGCCCGGCTCGAGCTTCTACTCCGATCCGGCGTCCGGCCGGCGGCGTCTGCGCTTCCATTTCGCCCGGAAACGCGAGACGCTCGCCGCGGCCGTCGAACGGTTGCAGTCCCTCAAGGCCCGCGCCGCGGCGGGCCGGATCCGCTGACCCGGGGAGTCCCACACACCATGCCGAAGAATCGTTCGAACCTCGGGCCGCTCGCCGTCGGGATGGCGCTCTCGCTCCTGCTCGGCTTCGGCCTCGCCCGTGCGCTGCGGGCGACCGACGACCTGCGGAGCAACCTGGACCTGTTCTCGAACGTGCTCTACCTGGTCCAGAACAACTACGTGGATCCGCCCGACAACCAGAAGCTCATCAAGGGCGCGATCGACGGCATGCTCAAGACCCTCGACCCGCACACGCAGTTCCTGCCCGAGCGGCGCGCCCAGCAGATGGACGAGCAGTTCCACGGCGAGTACTCGGGCATCGGCGTGCAGTTCGACATCATCGACAACAAGATCGTCGTGCTCTCGCCGATCGAGGGCACCCCGGCCTACCGGCTCGGCATCCGGGCGGGCGACAAGATCTTCGAGATCGACGGGCAGCCGCTCAAGAAGGGCATCACGACCGACGACGTGTTCAAGGCCCTGCGCGGCCCGACGGGCAGCACGGTGCAGGTCACGATCGAGCGCGAGGACGAGCCCGAGCCGCTCAAGTTCACGATCGAGCGCGCCAAGATCCCGATCGAGAGCATCCCGTACGCCTACATGATCCGTCCGGGCGTGGGCTACGTGCGCGTCATCCGCTTCGCGCAGACGACCGGCGACGAGCTCGAGAAGGCCATCGGCGACCTGCAGGCGCAGGGCATGAAGAGCCTGCTCATCGACCTGCGGTCGAACTCCGGCGGGCTGCTGTCGCAGGCCGTGGACGTGCTCGACCAGCTCATCCCCGACAACCAGCGCCTGGTCTACACGCGCGGCCGCATCCCCTCGGCCAACGCCGACTACTACTCGACCAACCGCCCGGGCAAGTGGACGCAGGGCCCGCTGGTCGTGCTCGTCGAGCACGGCAGCGCCTCGGCGAGCGAGATCGTCGCCGGCGCGGTGCAGGACCTCGACCGCGGCATCGTCGCGGGCATCAACACCTTCGGCAAGGGCCTCGTGCAGAACCAGATGAACATGTCCGAGGGCAAGCTGCTGCTCACGATCGCGCGCTACTACACGCCGAGCGGCCGCGGCATCCAGCGCGAGTACTCGAAGTTCGGCGACCAGGGCGAGTACCACCTCGACGCCTTCAAGGAGGACGTGCCGACGGACTCCGCGCTCGCGGCGCGGCCGAAGTTCAAGACGCTGGCCGGCCGCACGGTCTACGGCGGCGGCGGCATCTATCCCGACGTCGTCGTGAAGGACCCGCCGAACCTGACGCGCCCCGAGATCGAGTTCATCACCAAGCGCGTGGGCTTCGAGTTCGCGACGCACCACTGGCTGCGCCAGCACGCGAAGGACAAGCTCACCCCGGCGAGCTTCGACACCCGCTTCGCCCTCAGCGACGCCGAGTGGTCGGCGCTGCGCGGCGTGCTCGCGGCCAAGAAGGTCGAGATGAACGACTCGACGTTCGCGGCCGAGAAGGACTTCATGCTGCACCAGGTGCGAGCCGAGCTGGCGAGCGCGCAGTTCGGCTCGCTCGAGCGCTACAAGATCGCGGTCGAGGACGACCCGCAGCTCAACGCGGCGCTCGACCTGTTCCCGCGCGCGCAGAAGCTGATGGCGGAGGCCGCGGTCATCCAGAAGAAGCCGGCGCGCTGACACGGGCGCCGCGCACCGCACGACGAAGGGCCCGGCCGCCGGCCAGGCCCTTCGCGTTTCAGCGGGAAGGGCGCGTCACCGGTACAGCTTCTTGATCCGCCCCCACGTGGACCTGCCGGCGGGCGCCGGCGCGCCCTCGAGCTGCGCGCGCAGCTCGCCGCCCGGGCAGGTCGTCGTGTGGATGCTGACGTACCGGAGCCCGGCCATGAGGTCGGCGGCCTGCGCGGCCGTCACGGCGGCGACGCCGGCCGGCGCGGAGGCGCCGGTCCGCCGGGCCAACCTTCGTTCAGCGGGACTGCCCGCCGCGCACGCCCGACTCGAGGTACCCGAGGTAACGGGTGGCGTCGGGGTCGCCGGGGGCGAGTTCCAGCGCCCGGCGGAACTGGGCGGCGGCCGCGGCGCGGTCGCCCAGCTGGGCCAGCGTCGCGCCCAGGTCGTTGTGGAGCCGCGGGTCCTGGATGCCGAGCTCGATCGCGGCGGCGAAGCGGGGCGCCGCCTCGGCGAGCCGGCCCTGCTCGTAGAGCACGACCGCGAGGGCGCGCTGCGCGAACGCGTCGTCGGGGCGCTCTTCGGCGACCCGGCGCAGGCGCGCCTCGGCCGCCGGGACGTCGCCCAGCATGAGCAGCGAGACGCCCTCGATCCGGGCGGCCTCGAGGTTCTCCGGATTCGCGCGCAGGGCCGCGCGCGCGACCTCGAGCATCGCGGCGGGGCCCTCGTTTCGCACCGCGTCCACGCGGCGCAGTTCGACCGCCGCGACCATGTCGGCGAAGTTGCGCGCGCGCACCTCCTCGGCCCGCGCGAGCGTCGCCGGGTCGCCGGGCGCGGCGAGCCCCTCGGCGACCGGGTCCAGGTGGCGCTTCAGCAGCGGCAGCGCCACGACGTCGTAGCGGTCGTCCTCGTCGGCGCCGGCGGTGGCGTAGTCGAGCCGCGGGCGGTCGTCGCGGTCGAGGCGTCCCCCGGCCGCCAGCGCGGCGAGCCCGCGCGGGCCGCACAGGAAGCTCCCGAGCAGGTTCCCGGCGCGGTCGAGGTGGAACTCGCGGCCGCCCCACTGCGACCAGCGCAGGTCGCGCGCGAGCGCCGGGTCGGCGAGCACCGCGGCGAGCCGCGCCGGGTCGAGCGCGACCTTCCCGTCTCGGCCGCCGATCGCGAGCATCTCGGCGCCGTTGTACCAGAGCGTGGCGTTGGGGAAGACCTCGAGGAACGTGCGCAGCACGCCGCGCAGCGAGGCCTCGTCGAGGAACGCGACGGGCACGAACTGCGAGACGAGCCCGCCCGGAGCGAGCCGCTCGCGCACGCGGCGGTAGAAGTCCTCGGTGTAGAAGGCGGCCACGCCGGGCCGGAAGAGCTGCCCGGCCTCGAGCGAAACCACGTCCCACGTGCCCGAACCGTGCATGAGGAATCCGCGCCCGTCGGCGGCGATGCGCGAGACGCGCGGGTCGGCGAGCCAGGCGCCGCCGAAATGCGGCCCGATCACGTCGAAGACGGCGGGCTCGATGTCCACGCAATCGAGCCGCTCGGGACCGTGCATCAGGAACCGCGACGGGGTCAGGCCCGCGCCCACGCCGACCACGATCACGCGCCTCGGCGCCGGGTGGAGCAGCATGGGCAGGTGCGCCGCCATGATCTGGTGCGTGCGCCGCGCCTCGCCCTGCCACCAGCGGTCGATCTCGAGGCTCAGGCGCCCCTCGCGCCGCACCACGGCGACGTTCGCCTCGAGCCCCTCGCGCATCGCCACCAGTTCGCCGCCGTTGGCGAGGAAGTCCGCGGGCACGCGCGTGCGCGCGAGCGCGGGCAGCGCGAGCCAGGCGAGCGCCACCCCCGCGGCGGCCGCGAGCGCCCGGGGCCGCGGCCGCGCCGGCGGCAGCGCCAGCCAGGCCGCGACGCCCGAGGCGACGGCGACCCCGGTCGCGATCACGGCGCCGGCCTGCAGGCCGAGCCGCGGCAGGATCACGAACCCGGCGAGCAGGGCGCCGGCGATGCCGCCCAGCGTGTTGAGCGACGTGACGCGCCCGAAGCCGCGGCCCGCGAGCGCGGGGTCGTCCACCGCCAGCCGGACGGCGAGCGGGAACGCCGCGCCCGAGAGCACCGAGGGCGCGAGCATGAGCACGAAGATGGCGGCCGCCTGGTTCTCGAACGCCCGCCACGCCGCGGGCGGCAGCAGCATGAGCGCGAGCGTCGAGAGCCCGACCCCGGCCTGCAGGGCGCCGAAGAGCGCCGCCGGGTCGCGCAGGCGGTCGGCGAAGCGCGCGACCAGCAGGCTGCCGAGGACGATGCCCGCGAGCACCACGGCGAGGGTCAGCGAGTAGGTGTGGACGGTGTTGCGCGTGACGAGCGAGAGGAAGCGCGTCCACAGCACCTCCTGGGCGAGCGCCGAGAACCCGGCGGCGAAGACGAGCGCCCCGAGCCAGCGCGCCCCCGCGCCGGTCGCGGCGCGCGCGCCCGCGGGCGGCGGGGCCTCCGCGGC
>CAZUEM010000120.1:0-10150 GCA_964619155.1 uncultured bacterium | reverse complement strand
AGGAGAGGCGGCAGGATGCCGCCGACCGACGCTGAGGTCATCGCGTGCGCCCCGGCCCCGGCGGCGCCCCCGCGAATCGCGCCGCGCGCCACGCCCGCAGCCCGGCGCCGCCGCTAGAACTGCTGCTTCTCGGTGCTCTCGCCCAGCGCCGTGGTCGCGCTCTTGCCGCCCGAGATCGTCTCCTGCAGCGCGTCGAACCAGCCCGTGCCCACGAACTTCTGGTGCGTCACCGCGCCGTAGCCCGCCGTGCGCGCCAGCTCGAACTCGTGGTCCTGCAGCCGGGCGTACGCGGTCATCGCCTCGTCGCGGTAGCCGCACGCCAGCTCGAACATGGACAGGTTGAGCGCGTGGAAGCCCGCCAGCGTCACGAACTGGAAGGCGTAGCCCATCGCGCCCAGCTCGCGCTGGAACTTCGCGATCGTGGCCGCGTCGAGCTTCTTCGACCAGTTGAACGACGGCGAGCAGTTGTAGGCGAGCAGCTTGCCCGGGTGCTCGGCGTGGATGCCCTCCGCGAACTCCTTCGCCTCGGCCAGGTCGGGCGTCGAGGTCTCGCACCAGATGACGTCGGCGACGTGCGCGTACGCGCGGCCGCGGGCGATGGCGGGGGCGAGGCCGTGCTTGAATCGCCAGAAGCCCTCGGCGGTGCGCTCCCGCACCAGGTACGGATGGTCGCGCTCGTCCACGTCGGACGTGATCAGCGTCGCGCTGTGCGCGTCGGTGCGGGCCACGATCACGGACGGCACGTCCAGCACGTCGGCGGCGAGTCGCGCGGCGGTCAGCTTCTGCACGAACTCGCGGGTCGGCACGAGCACCTTGCCGCCCAGGTGGCCGCACTTCTTGGCCGACGCGAGCTGGTCCTCGAAGTGGACGCCCGCGGCGCCGGCTTCGATCAGCGCCTTCATCAACTCGTAGGCGTTCAGGTCGCCGCCGAAGCCGGCCTCGGCGTCCGCGACGATGGGCGCGAACCAGTGCGTGCCGGCGGGGTTGCCCTCGAGGTGCGCGACCTGGTCGGCGCGCGTCAGCGCGGCGTTGATCCGGCGCACGACGTTCGGCACCGAGTCCACGGGGTAGAGGCTCTGGTCGGGATACATCTGCCCGGCGGTGTTGGCGTCCGCGGCGACCTGCCAGCCCGAGAGGTAGACGGCCTGCAGGCCGGCCGCGACCTGCTGCACGGCCATGTTGCCGGTCAGCGCGCCGAGCGCGCGCACGGGCGCGTGCTCGGTCATGAGCCGCCACAGCCGCTCGGCGCCCAGTTCCGCGAGCGTGTGCTCGACGTGCAGCGAACCGCGCAGGCGCACGACGTCGTCGGCGCCGTAGCCGCGCGCGACGCCCTTCCAGCGCGGGTTGCTGCTCCAGTCGGCGCGGATCTCGGCGGCGGTCCTGGACTTGCTCATCGTCGTCTCCGTGGAAGGAAAGGCGGCGCCCGCCCCACGGGACTTCCGTCCCGGGTCAGGCGGGGTCGAACCAGCCGTTGCGGATCATGGCCTCGCTCTGGCGGCGGGCCTCGCCCATGGTTTCGGCCGTTCCGACGTCGCGCCCGAGGGGCAAGTCGGCCACCAGCTTCGCGAGCTCCCCGTCGAGGCAGCGCGCCAGCAGGGCCTCGTCGTGGAGCACCGGCGCGCCGTCCGGGCCCGGGATGCTCACCGCATCCCGATGGCGGAGGCGCTGGGCCAGCATCAGCCGGTAGATGCGGTCGGTGGCGAGGTCCTCCATGTAGCCGTCGAGCAGGCTCGCGCCGTTGCCGTTGAGCACGCCGTTCCGGTAGCGGATCACGGTCCGGGCGGCCGCCCGTGTGCCCTCGAGCGAGTGCCGGCCGACCCCGGCGGGCACGGGCCGGAGGTCGGGGTAGCGCTCGGCCCCGGCGGGCCGGGCGAACCCCTGGTTGGGGGCCGGGAACTGCGCGACGGCGATGGAGTTCTGGTCCGGGTGGCCGGTCCAGGCGCCGTCCATCAGGCACGCGGCCTCGTTCTTCTTGTCCTGCTCGAGCACGGCGAGCGCGCGGGCGTTCAGCTCCGCGTCCACGCGGCTCGGGTAGAGCGCGGTCATGCCGCCGATCGCGAGCGCGCCGCGGCGGTGGCAGGTATCCACCAGCAGGTGCCTCAGCCGCTGGAAGAACGGCACGTCGTGCGGAATGGTGTTTCTGTCGGGAAGCACCCACGCCGGGTTCGCGAAGTTCCAGTGGATGAGGCTCGCCATGTAGTCCCAGCGCCCGAGGTTCAGGCCCACGATGTGCTCGCGCAGCTCGTGGAGAAACTCCTCCATCTGGTAGGCGAGCGGGTGGGACTCGACGAGCGCCATGCAGCGGATGTAATCGCGCGGCCAGCCGCGCGCCTCGGCGATGGCCTGGAACACGTCGCGCCACCAGGCGCCCTCCTCGGCGCTCTCGGACTTGGGGATGTAGATCGCGAGCGGGTGCCGCAGCTTCGCCGGGTCCAGCGCGTGCGTGAGCAGAGCGAGGTCGAAGAGCGAGGTGCTCGCGATCGAGCCGTCGGCGGTGACGCCGGCCTGCGAGAGGTGCAGCCCGCGGACGCGGTTCCAGATGGCGACGCCGCTCGGCTCGATGCCGACGCGGCGGCCGCGCTTGCCGTCCTCGTACGCGAGCGTGCCGGCGAGCGCGGCGTGGATGTTCGCGACGCCGCGCACCAGGTTCGGCCAGGCGTTCGCCATCGAGTCCTCGAGGTCGAGCATCACGCCCGGGGCTCCCGAGTTGAGCATCTTCACCACCAGCTCGGCGTCGTCGGCGGGCCCGGTCATCTGGTTGCGCTGGTCGGCGCACCACCCGGGCACCTCGATGCGCCAGTCCGAGGTGGTCGCGGGCGAGGGCGGCAGGTGGTCGGGCAGTTCCCCGTGGGCGTGCGCCATGGCGAGGCGCTCGCGGCGGAGCGCGGCGAGCATCTGCTGGCGGGGCGTGAACTCGGCGTGCAGCTTCGCGAAGTACGCGGCGAAGCCCTCGGGCAGGTCGCGCTCGGGGCGGAAGTCCGGAGGCGCGGTGTTCATGCGCGGGGCACGCGGGTCGGTCACGGGGCTCCTCGGCGGCACGGCGGGCTCGCGCGGGGACGCGCGCCGTGCGCCGCACCGGCCCCGGGCCCGCACGATCCGTCGCGCGGGATGCCCGGCACCCTAGCGCAGTAGCGCGGGCGCTGAACAGGGGCTAGCGTCCCGGCCATGACGCCCGACCTCGCGAAGCTGCCGGAGGACGTATTCGCCCCGTTCGTCGAGATGATGCTGGCCGCGCTCGCGCGCGAGTACCCGTACCACTCGCTCGCGCTGCTCTCGGGCGACGGGGACGTGGCCCCGCCGCGCGTCGCGACGCCCGCGTTCGCGACCTGCTTCGACTGGCACTCGGCCGTGCACACCCACTGGGGCCTCGCGCGCGCCCTGCGCGCCGCGCCCGGCGCGCCCTGGACGCCGCGGGCGCGCGAGGCGCTCGACGCGAGCCTCACCGGTGAGCGGCTCGCGGCCGAGCACGCGTTCGTGACCGCACCGGGGCGCGAGGGCTTCGAGAGGCCCTACGGCCTCGCCTGGCTGCTGCAGCTCGCGGCCGAGCTGCGCACGTGGGACGACGACGGCGCGCGCCGCTGGCTCGCGCACCTCGAGCCGCTCGAGGGCGTCGCGGCGGCGCGGCTGCTGGCGTGGAGCGAGCGGCTGCCATGGCCGGTGCGCTCGGGCGAGCACTCGCAGAGCGCGTTCGCGCTCGGGCTCTTCCTCGACTGGGCGCGCGATGCCGACGAATCGGCCGCGCACGAGCGCGTGGCGGCGCAGGCGGCGCGGCTGCACGGCGCCGACCGGGAGGCGCCGCTGGCGTGGGAGCCCTCGGGGCAGGACTTCCTCTCGCCGCTCCTCGGCGAGGCCGACCTCATGCGGCGCGTGCTGCCGCCCGGGGAGTTCGGCGTCTGGCTGTCGGCGTTCCTGCCCGCGCCGGATTCGCCCGCGCTCGCGCGCTGGCTCGCGCCGGTCACGTCGCCGGATCGCGCGGACGGCAAGTTCGCGCACCTCGACGGGCTCAACGTCACGCGCGCCTGGATGCTGGACGGCATCGCCTCCGCGCTTCCGGCGGGCCATGCGCACGGCCCCGTGCTCGCCGCCGCGGCGCTCGCCCACCGCGAGTCGGGGCTCGCGGGCGCGCTCAGCCCGCACTGGGCGGGCAGCCACTGGCTCGGCAGCTTCGCGGTCTACCTGCTCACGCGGCGCGGCCTCGCGTAGGGCGCACCGCGCGCGATTCGCGCGTCAGCGGAACAGCGACTTGATCCGGCCCCAGCTGCCCTGCGCCGCCGGCGTCGCCGCGCCCTGCAGGAAGCGGTAGGCGGTGATCTCGGCCTGCGAGTTCGCGGCGCCCGTGCCGTCGCCGAGCAGCAGGCGGTTGACCGCCGACGCCGAGCCCGCGTTGTTCGTGGAGATCAGCGTGCCGTCCACGTAGTAGCGCACGGTCGAAGGCGGGCTCCATTCGAGCCGGTAGTCGTGGAACTGGGTGTTGTCGTACGCGCTCGAGAGGATCGAGCCGGCCACGTTGCGGATCTGCGTCGGCGTGATGCCCATCTGGTAGTAGGTCGCGCCCTGCCCGAAGCCGATGGTGAAGCCGCCGCCGACGAACGTGTTGGTGAAGTCGCCCTCGTGCTGGACCAGGCGGCCCCGCATCGAGATCACGATGGGCTCGAAGTTGTTCACCACGCCCGTGTACTGGTAGTAGGCCGACGTCCCGACGCCGGTGATGCCGAATGCCATCGTGTTGAGCGTCAGCACGCCACCGGCGAGCGAGAACGTCCCGGCCTCGGTCGCGACCGGCGAGCCGCCGCTCGCGAACGTCCAGCCCTGCGCCGAGGGCAGCGAGCCGAACGTCATCGGGATGTCGGTCGCGCGCGCGGGGGACACACCGAGGGCCAGGAGGAGCGCGGCGAGGGCAAGGGGCGCCCGGCGCGCGGAAACGCGATGCGGAACCATGGGTGCGGCCTCCCGTGGCGAGTGCGGAGCGAGGATGGACGTGGCGGTTCCGGCGCCGCCCGCGAGAGGGCCTCGGGGGTGCCCAGGGGCGGCGCCGGACGGCAATTCTCGCCGGATGGAGGGTGCCGGGACAAGAACTATTTCGCATCCGCGCGGCGGATGGCGCGGCGTGACGGGCGGCCCGCCGCGGCCGGGGCGTGGTCCGGGGCGGCGCTCCCCTCAGACGTGATCGCGCAGGCGATGGGCGCCGAGGCGCCCGCGCAGCACGGCCGCGCGCACCGCGAGGAAGAACAGCAGCCCGATCGCTCCGGCGATGGCCTCGGCGTAGAGCATGCCGCCCGGCCCGAACTTCCCGTGCGCCCAGCCGTCCACGGTCGTCATGTAGGCGATGGGCGTGTTCGAGAGCGAGGCGTAGAGGCTGAACTTGGTGGCCGCCGCGCCCGAGCCCATGGACTCGAGGATGAAGCCCGAGAAGCCGGCGTAGGTGAGGCCGGTGGCGAACGCGTAGGCGAGCGTCATCACCACGTACCACTGCTCGGTGCGCGGCAGCATCGCCATGGCGACGGCGCACAGGGCCTGCACGACCCCGTAGAGCATGTAGGCGTTCTTGCGGTCCATGCGATCGCTGATCCAGCCGCCCGAGATGCTGCCCGCCATCATGACCACCCCCGAGACGATGCCGGTGGCGATCGCGACCGTGTCGGCGGACGCCTTCCAGTCCGAGGCGACAGCCGACCACAGGCCCGACGCGGCGCCCGAGCCGATGGGCAGGAAGCAGAGGATGAGCGCGAGCAGCCCGGCCTTGCTGCACGCCAGGTGCCAGATGTCCCTCGTGACGCCCACGAGCGCCGGGCCGACCCGCGCGAGCGGGCGCTCCTCCTTCGCCTCGTGCACCAGCGGAAGGGGCGCCAGGCAGAGCAGCGAGATCGCGCCGAGCACGTAGGCGGGCCCGGCCGGGTCGCCCATGCGCTGTGCGAGGATCAGGCCGAGCCCTCCGCCGATCCCGCCGCCGCCCAGGTTGCCCGCCTGGAACCAGCCGCCCGCGCGCCCGTACTTCTCGGGCGCGACGCTGTTCAGCATCAGCGCCTGCGCCGTCATGCCGACGACCGCGGCCGCGAAGTTGGAGACGACCGCCACGGTCGTGAGCAGGGCGAGCCCGTGCGCGTTCGCGGGAACGAGGCCCATCGTGACGACGCCGGCCGCGCTCAGCACCGTGCTGAAGAAGTACCAGCGCTTGTTGTCGAGCGTGGCGTCCACGATCGGCGCCCACAGGAACTTGGTCGTGTGGGGCACGAGGCTGGCGGCCACCAGCGCGGCGATGGGGCCGACGCCGACGCCGGCCTGCGCGAGCTGCCAGGCGATCGTGACGGTGAGGTAGCCGCTCATCAGCCCGAACGGGCTGCCGAGCACGAGGAACACCCAGGGGTGCGTGTCGCGGACCATGGTCCGCACGCTAGCACGCGGGCCGCCGCCCGCGCGCACCGGCCGGCCCCGCCGGGAGACGGATGCGGCACGTCGCGCGGCGAACGCGCGCCTCGCGCGGCCCGCGCGGACGTGCTTTGCTGCGCGCGCGACGCTGCGCCACCCGCGACGGAGGCCCCATGGACGCTCTCGTGAAGGACCCGCACACCTGGATGTACCCGCCCGTCGAGCCGCGCGTGACCGGGCGGCTGAAGGTCTCGGACGTGCACGAGCTCTACTGGGAGGAGAGCGGCAACCCCGCGGGCAAGCCGGCGGTGTTCCTGCACGGCGGCCCCGGCGGCGGCACCGACCCGCGCCAGCGCCGGTTCTTCGACCCCACCCGCTACCGCATCGTGCTCTTCGACCAGCGCGGCTGCGGGAAGAGCACGCCGCACGCGAGCCTCGAGGCCAACACCACCTGGGACCTGGTCGCCGACATCGAGCGGCTGCGCGAACACCTCGGCGTCGCGCGCTGGCAGGTGTTCGGCGGCAGCTGGGGCTCGACGCTGGCGCTCGCGTACGCGCAGAAGCACCCGGACCGCGTCACCGAACTCGTGCTGCGCGGGATCTTCCTGCTGCGCAAACGCGAGATCGACTGGTTCTACCAGCAGGGCGCCTCGGCGATCTTCCCGGACGCGTGGGAGCCCTACGAGTCGCTGATCCCCGAGGCCGAGCGTGGCGACCTGCTCGCGGCCTACCACCGGCGGCTGACCGGCGGGGACGCGGCGCTGCGCCTCGAGGCGGCGCGGCGCTGGAGCGTGTGGGAGGGAAGCACCTCGAAGCTGTTCCCGGACCCGGCGATGGCGGCGCACTACGACGAGGCCGAGGTGGCGCTCGCGATGGCGCGCATCGAGTGCCACTACTTCGTGAACCGCGGCTTCTTCGAGACGGACGACCAGCTGCTGCGCGACGTCGGGCGCATCCGCCACGTCCCGGCGACCATCGTGCAGGGCCGCTACGACGTGGTCTGCCCGATGGACAGCGCCTGGGCGCTCCACCGCGCATGGCCCGAGGCCGACTTCGTGCTCTCGCCCGACAGCGGGCACAGCGCCTACGAGAACGGCAACTGCCGCGCGCTCGTCGCCGCCACCGACCGCTACGCCGGGCGATGACGCCGCGCGGGGGGACACGGCCGTGACGCTGGCGCTGACACGCGCGGTGAGCGAGGCGATCGCGCGGTGCGAGTTGACGCACCTGGCGCGCGAGCCCATCGACCTCGCGCGCGCCCGCGCGCAGCACGAGGCCTACGAGGACGCGCTGCGGCGGGCGGGCTGCTTCGTCACCCGGCTGCCCGAGGAGCCCGAGCTGCCCGACGCGGTGTTCGTCGAGGACCTCGCGGTCGTGCTCGACGAGCTGGCGGTCGTGACGCGGCCGGGCGCCGCCTCGCGGCGGCCCGAGGCAGTGACCGTCGCCGCGGCGCTCGCGCGCCTGCGCCCGCTCGTCACGCTGCGCGAGCCGGCGACGCTCGACGGCGGCGACGTGCTGCGCGCGGGCCGCACGCTGTTCGTGGGGAGGAGCTCGCGCTCGAACACCGAGGGGCTGGCGCAGCTCGAGGCGGCGGTCGCGCCGTTCGGCTATCGGGTCGAACCGGTCGCGGTCGAGGGCTGCCTGCACCTCAAGTCGGCGGCGACGCCCGTCGCGCCCGGCGTGCTGCTCGTCCAGCCCGCGTGGGTGGATCCGGCCGCGTTCGGCCCCGGCTTCGAGGTGATCGAAGTGGACCCCGGCGAGCCGTTCGCCGCGAACGCGCTGCGCGTGCGCGACACCGTGATCCACGCCGCCGCGTTCCCGCGCACGCGCGCGCGCCTCGAGTCGCACCGGATCCGGGTCGTGCCAGTGGACGTCTCGGAACTGGCGAAGGCCGAGGGCGCGGTCACCTGCTGCTCGCTGGTGCTGGAACGCTGAGCGGCCCCGTCGAGCAGCGCGCAACCCGGCCGCGCACGCGGGCGTAGTCGGGCACGTTCGCACCCCGGCCGGACCCGCGGCGCCATGGCCCGCGCGGCCCCCCGGCGCCCGGTCCATCCCCGGAGGAGCCCCCTCATGCGCCCCGAAATCGCGCTTTCCCGGCTGGCCGTCGCCGTGCCGGTCCTCTACTTCGGCACCCTGCTCGGCGCCGCCGCGACCTGGCCCGGCTACAGCCACGTGACGCGCTACGCGAGCGAGCTGGGCGGCCCCGAGGCGCCGATGCCCGCGATCTTCAACGCCGGGATCGTGACCATGGGCGCCACCTGCGCGCTGGCCGCGATCGGGCTGTGGCTCGCGGCGCGCCGCGCGGGAGGGCGGCCCCTGTTCGCCGCGCTCGGCGGGCTGTGCGTTCTGCTGTTCGGCGTCGCGATGGTGATCGGCGGGCTCTTCCCGATGCCGAACCCGCTGCACGGCGCGTTCGGGCTCGGCCTCGCGGTCGTGCCCGCGCCGCTGCTGTTCGCGCTCGCGCTGCGCGGGCGTGCCGGTCACGGAGCGCTCGTCGGCGTGCTGGTCGCGAGCTTCGTCCTCGTGGCCGCGACGATGAGCGTGATGATGGGTGTGGGCGGGCTCGTCACGCGCGCCAACGTCGGGCTCTGGCAGCGCGCCAACGCGCTGGCGATGTTCCCGTGGATCGGAGTCGCCGGCGCGATGCTGGCGCAGCGCGCCGCGCGCGCGGCCGCGAACGCGGCATAGCCGCGGGCGGGCCGCGGCCTGTAGCATGCCGCACCTCGAAACCGGGCCGGGACGCCGGCCGCCGAACCACCGCCACAGGAGCCCCACCATGAGCCGCCCGTCCGCAAGTCCCGCCCTCGCACCGGTCCTCCTCGCCGCGGCGCTCGCCGCGATCGCGGCCGCCTGTTTCACGCCCGCGCACGCGGGGTTCGGGGACCTCGTGAAGAAGGCGAAGGAGAAGGCCGCGCAGGCCGCGGTCGGCAAGACGTCGGGCGCGAAGGGCGCGGCCGCGACGGACGCCGGCGCGCCGCCGGAGTTCGACGACGTCGTGCTCGAGTTGACCGAGCCGCGGCTGGGCGCGGTGCTGAAAGGTCTCGAGGCCGGCAACCGCGTGCTGGCGGGCCGCGCGCCGCTCGTCCAGAAGCGCGACGCGCTCCACGACGAGGCGGCCGCGCTCATGAACCAGCACGGCAAGGCCATGGACGCCGCGCGCACGAAGCACGACGACGCCGAGCGCTGCTGGCGCGACGCCCTCGAGGAGAAGAAGAGCGCGCGCCACGACCAGATGCAGCAGCAGATGATGAACGACCCGGTGCTGCGCGAGAGGATGATGGCGCTGGCGATGGAGATGGCCGAGGCGCAGGCCGCCGGCGACACCGCCGCCGTGATGCGGCTCCAGCGCGAGGCCGAGGCCTTGAGCGGCCCGACGCGCGAGGACTCGCTCGCCGCGAAGGCGAAGTGCGGCGCCGTGCCGCCGCTCCATCCCATGGACCTCAAGGTCCGCGCGCTGCAGCGCGACGCGGCGGCGGTCGAGGAGAAGCTGCGCGCGAACGACGAGCAGTCGGTGGAGGCGCAGGTGAAGGCCAGCGCGCTCGAGCCGGGCCAGTTCGCGATGGCGCGCGAGCGGCTCATCATGTGGCTCGAGGCCGTGCGGGCGAAGCGCGCGCCGCGCGGCTTCAGCGAGGGCGAACGGGCGGCCTTCGACGCGAAGCGGGCCGAGCTCGAGACGGCGCTCGCCGCCTGGGTGCACTGAGGGCGGTGGCCGTGCGCCGGGCGGGGGCGCTCGCCGCGGTGCTCGCGGCCGCGGCCTGCGCGATCGCCGCCGCGCCCGCGGGCG
>CAZUEM010000119.1:0-10160 GCA_964619155.1 uncultured bacterium | reverse complement strand
GACGCCGTCCGCGACGCGGCCACGCTGCGCGCGATCGCCGCGCTGCCGCCCGAGGCGCGCGCCGAGCAGGCGGCCGCCGAGCGCGCGCTGCGCGACGGCGAGCGGCTCACGCGCCGCGATTCGCTGGCGGCCGCCGAGACGCTGCTCGAGTCCTCGGTGGCCGCACGGCGGCGCTGGCTCGGCGCCGAGCACCCCGAGACGCACGCCGCCTCGCTCGCGCTCGCCCGCGCGGCGCTGTGGGCGGGGCACCTCGAGCGCGCCGAGCCGCTCGCGCGCGCCGCCGCGGCGGCGCTGCCGGCCCTGGTCGGCGAATCGCACCCGCTGGCCGCTCAGGCGAGCGAGGTGCTGGGCTGGACCGTTCGCAGCGCCGCGCGGCCCGCCGAGCGCCTCGCGGCGCTGCCGCTCTACGCGCGTGCGTGCCGCGTCCACACCGCCGCGAGCGGCCCGGCCTCGCTCGCGGGCGCCAGCGTCTTCACCGCGGTCGCGAACCAGTACCGGCTCGACCCGGCGGTCGCGCGCCGCGACGTCGCCGCGCTCTTCCGGCACGCGATCGCGCTGCGGCGCGTCGCGCCCGACGCGGGCCCCGAGGACGTGGCCTCGGCGCTCTCGGCGCTCGGCGTGCTGCTCGTCCAGGAGGAGCGCTGGGCCGAGGCCGAGCGCGCGCTCGGCGAGGCGCTGGCGCTGCGCCGCGCGGCGGGCGCGGCGATGCGGCCCGCGGGCTACGCGGTGACGCTCACCGCGCACGGGCAGGCGCTGCGGCGGCTCGGCCGGCCCCGCGAGGCGATCGCCGAGCTGCGCGAGTCGGCGGCGCTGCGCGAATCGCTGTGGGCGCGCAGCGACCGCGACGAGGGCGGCGCGCTGATGATGAACTTCGTCCCCTACCGGGAGCTGGCGGCCGCGCTCGCCTCGGCCGGCGAGCCGGAGGCGGCGTTCGAGGCGTTCGAGCGCGGCAACAGCCGCCGCCTCGCCGAGCGGCTCCTCGGCGAGGACCTCGCGGCCGCCGATCCGTGGAGCGGGCTGCTCGCGCGCGTGCGGCGGAACCTCGCCGGCGACGAGGCGCTCGTCTTCTGGATCCGCAACCCGATGCGCATGCGGCGCGGCGACTCGCCGATGTGGGCGTGCGTCGTGCGTCGCGACGGCCCGCCGCGCTGGCGCGCGCTGCCGCTCGCGACCGACCGCGGCGGCTACCTCGCGCGCGACCGCGTCGGGCTGTCGGTGCACGCCGTCTCGGCGTGGCCCGTGCGCGGCGCCGACGCCGCGGCCGTCCGCCGCGAGGCGCGCCGCATGGGCGCCGAGTGGTTCGATCCGCTCGAGCCCGACCTCGCGGGCGTGACGCGACTGGTCGTCACGCAACCCGACCTGCTCGCGGGCTTGCCGCTCGAGATGCTCGTGGACGCGCGGGGCCGCTGGCTGCAGGAGCGCTTCCGGATCGGCTACGCGCCCTCGGCGCTGCTGTGGGCCACGCTGCGCGAGCGCCCCGCCGCGCGCGAGCCGCTCGCGCGGCGCCCCGCGCTCGTGGTCGGCGACCCCGCGCGCGAGGCCGGCGGATCGCACCTGCCGCCGCTCGCCGCCTCGCGCGCCGAGATCGAGGCCATCGCCGGCCGCTTCGGCGACGCGACCGTGCTCGCGGGCGCCGACGCCAGCGCCGACCGGCTGCGCTCGCTCGCCGCCGCCGGCGCGATCGGGCGCTTCGGGCTCATCCACGTCGCCGCGCACTCGGACGTCTCGACCCGGCTGCCGATGCGCTCGGCGCTCGTGCTCGCCGACCGCGGCGCGGGCGCGGTCGAGAGCACGCGGCTGCGCGCCTCCGAGATCGCCGAACGCTGGCGGCTGAGCGCCGGGCTCGTGAGCCTCGCCGCGTGCTGGTCGCAGGGCGGGGCGGCCTCGGCGACCGACGGCCCGTTCGGGCTCGAGCAGGCGTTCCTCACCGCCGGGGCGCGCGCGGTGCTGGTGAGCCTGTGGCCCGTGGACGACGAGGCCACCTCGCTGCTCATGCGCCGCTTCTACGGCAACCTCACCCGCGCCGGCGCGCCGATGGATGCGCCCGGCGCGCTGGACGAGGCGCGCGCGTGGCTGCGCGGCTGGAGCGCCGGCGACGGTTCGCGCCCGTTCGCGCACCCGTGCTACTGGGCGGCGTTCGTCCTCATCGGCGACGCGGGCTGACGGCGGCGCGGGCGGCGGCTACGCGGCCAGCAGCGCGCCGGTGTCGTGCCCGTGCTCCTCGGGCTTGAGGACGCGGACGACGCGCTCCGACGCGGGCATCGGCGCCCAGTCCTCCGCCGCGGGGTCGGACACCGGCGTGCCGTCGGGGCGCACCAGCACCTGGCCGTAGGGGCGCGTCACGTCGTCGGGGTTCGGGCGCGTCGCCAGCACGACGTGATTGCTCGCCGTCTGCATGACCGTCCCGGCCGGGTAGAGGCCCACCGTGCGCACGAGCGACCAGAGCACCGCCGGGTCGAAGTTGACGCGCATCGGCCCGAGCAGCAGCTGCAGCGCCTCGAACGGCGTGCGCAGCCGCTTGTGGTACGCGCGATGCGCGGTGATCGCGTCGAAGCAGTCGGCCATCGCGACGATGCGCGAGACCGTCGCCTGCCCCCAGTCGAGGTCGATCTCGGGGTAGCCGGTGCGGTTGTAGTTCATGTGGTGTTCGAGGCAGGCGCGCATGGCGTCGAGCATCACCGGCGAGAGGCCGGGCATGCGCGAGAGCATGATCGCGCCCTCGATCGGGTGCCGGCGCATGAGCACCCACTCGTCGGCGTCGAGCTTGTCCGGCTTGCGCAGCACGTCGCCCGGCACGGTCATCTTGCCGAGGTCGTGCAGCAGGCCCGCGACGCCGAGGTCGGCCAGTTGCTGGCGCTGCAGCCCGAGCGTGCGGCCCATGCCGATGGACATCACGGACACGTTGACGCAGTGCGCGTACGTGTATTCGTCGTGGTCCTTGAGCGCGGTCAGGCCGACGAGCGAGTAGTCCTGCTTGAGGATGCTGTCCACGATTGGCTGCACGAGGCGCTTGGCGTGGCGCAGGTCGGGCCGGCCGGTCTGCTTGGCGCGCAGCACGATCTTCTTCGCGCCCATCATCGCCCGCCAGAACACCTTCTTCGCGCGCCGGCGCTCGGCGTGGTGCTTCGGCTCGTCCTTGAGGTCGCGGCCGATGTCCTCGGCCTCGAGCTCGCTCGCGGGCACGACCTCGATGTTCGTGACCGACGCCTGCTGCAGCATCTCGGGGAGCTGGCCCGCGAGGCCCGCGTCCTCGGCCGCGACGAACACCTGGAAGAAGCGCTCGACCTCGGCGTCGCCGGCCGCGTGCAGGAACCGCAGGCCGCCGGCGCCGCGCCGCTCGAACTCGGCGAGCAGGCCGTGGTAGGCGCCCAGGATCTCGGTGCGCGCCTTCACGCGCACGCCGTTCAGGTAGAAGTAGTCCGCCACCACGACCAGCGTCGCGTCGTCGGCGTCCTCGAGCACCGGCGCGAGCACGCCCATGAACTCGCGCAGCTGGCGCTGGAACGCCTGGTTCGAGACGTCGTAGGTGCGCGCCGTGCGCATGAGCGCCGACAGGCGCACGAGCAGCGCCGCGCCCTGTTCGGCGAGGCGCGCGCCGTCGTCGAGGTCGTCGGGGACGACGGGCCGCTCGCTCACGAGGCGCCTCCGAGCCAGGCGATCGCCGCCTGCGCCGCCAGCCTGACCGGCGCGCGCTTCGACTGCGCCGCCCGCTCGAGGGCCTCGCGCGCGCGCGGCGTGCCGATGCGCGCGAGGCAGCGGGCGACGTTGTGGCGGTGGATCTCGATCTGCTTGTCGAACCAGTTCGTGCACAGCAGCTCGGCCTCGAGGTCGCTCACGACCTCGTCGCCGCCCACCGAGGCGAGCGCGGCGTAGATCGCGCGCCGCTCCTCGGCCGGCCGGGTCGCGAAGCGCTCCTGCTGCAGGAACGCGAACACGAACCGCGCGGTCGCCGCGTCGCGGCCGCGCGAGAGCAGGCTCAGCACCTGGCCGAACACGCGCGTGTCCGCGCCGTCGAGGGCGCGCACGAGCAGCGGGCGCGCGAGCTTGAGATCCACGTTCGAGAGCGCGCCCACCACCTGCTCGCGCACGCGCGCGTCCGGGTGGCGCAGCGCCGTGCCGAGCAGCCCGACGACGCCGGGGCCGCCGATCCAGCCGAGGATGTGCACGATGTTGCGGACGACGTACCAGCGCCCGTCGGCGAGCCAGGGCGCGAGCCGCTCGGGGTTCTCGCGGCAGCGCGCGGCGAGCGCCTGCGCGAGCACCAGCCGGGTCGCGCGCCGCTGGCTCTCGGACAGCACGAGCGTCAGCCAGTCCACGCCCGGGTCGCCCACGTCGCCGGCGAGCGCCACGAACTCCGCGAGCTTCGCCTCGTCCTGCCGGTCGAGCAGGTCCACCGTCCGCTGCACGCTGACCGGCTGCATCATCTCCTGCAGCAGCGTCTCCTCCGACCAGTCGCCGGACGGCTCGGCGCGCAGCTCGCGCAGGGACCCGCGCGCCTCGGCCCACGCGCCCGTGGCCAGCGCGCCGCGCAGCACGCGCGGCACGAACCGGCCGATCTCGGCGCGGTCGTTGTCGTTCGCCTTCGCCAGCCGGCAGGCGGCGGCGATCGCGAGCGCCGCGGTCACCGGCGGCACCTCGTGCTCGCGCACGTACTCGGCGTGGAAGCGCCCCACCTCGGCGGCCGAGAGCGCGTCGAGTTCGACGTAGGCCGCCTCGACCTCGACGGTGGACTCGCCCACCGACCAGTCCTCGGAGCGCTCCTCCGCGCCCTCCCCGGGCTCGGCCGTCCCGTCGTCCGCGGACGCGGGCTCGGCCGCGGCGTTCGCCACCGTGGGCCAGGGCAGGAGCGCGCCGTCGTCGTCCGGCGCGTCGTCGCCGCCCACGTCGCCCTCGGCGGGGATGTAGTCGATCTCGACGTGCCGGAGGTTCGACTCCCAGAGCAGCGTGACGAGGTCGTCGCCGTCCTCGCGGCTCGGCCCGGTGACCGCCAGCACGGCGTCCACGAGGGCGGCGATCTCGGCGGACTCGACGCCGGGCTGCAGCGTGAGGCCGCGCACGCCGTCGCGGTGGAACGGCCAGGCGAGGTTGTCCTCGCGTGAGCGCGCCGGGTGCAGCGACTCGCCGTCGAGCGTGACGTCGTTCGACTCGAACCGGAACGCGAGCGCGCCGTGCTCGTCGGTGAGGCGGGCGGCCGAGGAAGCGAGTTCGTCCCGGAACTTGAGCACGGTCGGGTTGGCCGCGTCGTAGAGGCGGCACGTCTTGAGGGTGCGCGCGAGCTGGGCCACCCACCAGGCGGCCGCCTTCAGCGTCGCGTCGGATGTCGTGCGCTCGCGCGCGGGCCCGGGTCGTTCCGGGCGCGTGCTGACGTTCATTCCCCGTCCCTGTGACCTGCCGCCGGCCTCGTGCTCGCCTACCCGGGCGTTATCGGACCCGCGGGCCCGCGCCTTGAGCGCCGGGAAGCCGCGTCGCCCCGCGCCACGAGCGGCCCAAGCGCCTGCGCGGGCGCGACTTGCGTTCCCCGCCCGCCCGGCCGGGCGGCGCTGGAGCGGCGCCTCCGCGCTTGGAAGAACGCACGCCGCGCTCGCGCGGGCGCGCTTGACCCCGCCCGCGGGCGGCGCGAACAGTCGGGCCACCGCAGCACCCGCCTCACCGTCCCCCAACGATCCGGGAGGATCCCCTTCATGTTCCGCCGCTTCCTGCTGGTGCTGGCCGCGCTCGCGGCCGGCGCCGTACCCGCGTTCGCGCTCGAAGAGTGCCGCCTCATGCGGATGCCCGACATCCAGGGCGACCGCATCGCCTTCGTCTACGCCGGAGACCTGTGGACCGTCGCCCGCTCGGGCGGCGTCGCCGCGCGCCTGACCACGCACGAGGGCTCGGAGCTGTTCCCGAAGTTCTCACCCGACGGCCAGGCGATCGCGTTCACCGGCGACTACGACGGCAACACCGACGTCTTCACCGTGCCGGCGATCGGCGGCGAGCCGAAGCGCCTCACCTGGCACCCCGGGACCGACCAGGTCACCGAGTGGTACCCCGACGGCAAGTCCGTCCTCATCCGCTCGATGCGCGCCTCGTCCATGCCGCGCTTCACGCGCTTCCTCAAGGTGCCCGCGGCCGGCGGCTTCGAGGAGCTGCTGGCGCTGCCGACCGCCGGCTACGCCGGCCTGTCGGCCGACGCGAAGCTGGTCGCGTTCGTGAGCCCGAGCTACGACAACCGCACCTGGAAGCGCTACAAGGGCGGCAACGCGCCGAACATCTGGCTCTACGACTTCACGAAGAACGCGTCCGAGAACCTGACGAAGGACTCGGACGGCGCGGACGAGTGGCCGATGTTCCACGGCCGCACCCTCTACTACTCCTCGGACCGCGGCGGCCGTACGGCGAACCTGTGGGCCTACGACCTCGACAGGAAGACCCACCGCCAGGTCACGAAGTTCACCGAGTACGACGTCAAGTGGCCGAGCATCGGCGGCGACGCGATCGTGTTCGAGAACGGCGGCTGGCTGTACGTGATGGACCTGCCGTCGGAGAAGGCCGCGAAGATCCCGGTGCTGGTGCCCGACGACAAGCCGGGCGCGCGCGCCGAGTACCGCGCGGTGGGCCAGTGGCTGACGGGCATGGACCTCTCGCCGTCGGCCAAGCGCGCCGTGATCGAGGCGCGCGGCGAGCTGTTCAGCGTGCCGGCCGAGAAGGGCGACGTCCGCAACCTGACGAACACGCCGGGCGCGCGCGAGCGCAACCCCGCGTGGTCGCCCGACGGCAAGTGGATCGCCTACCTGTCCGACGCCTCGGGCGAGTACCAGTGGCACGTCCTCGGCGCCGACGGCAGGACGCCCGCGAAGCAGGTGACGAAGGAGGGCGCGACGTTCCGCTACGGACCGGTGTGGTCGCCCGATTCGAAGAAGCTCGCGTTCTCGGACAAGACCGGGCGGCTGTGGATCACCGAGGTGCCGGGCGGGAAGCTGACCGAGGTGGACAAGAGCGAGTACGGCGAGTTGTTCCAGTACGGCTGGTCGGGCGACTCGAAGTGGCTGTGCTATTCGAAGCCCTCGCCGTCCAACTTCGGGACGATCCAGCTCTACTCGCTCGAGAGCGGCAAGGTGACCGCGGTGACCGAGGGCCTCACCGACGACTTCTCGCCGGCGTTCGATCCCGAGGGCCGGTACCTGTACTTCCTCTCGCGCCGCACGCTGACGCCGCAGTTCGGCACGTTCGAGCTGAACATGCACTTCAGCGCCACCGACAAGCTCTACGCGCTGGCGCTGCGCGACACGCTGCTCTCGCCGGTCGCGCCCGAGAGCGACGAGGAGCCGGGCGAGGAGGCCGCGAAGGGCGGCGACGACAAGGCGAAGGGCAAGGACGCGAAGGCGAAGGACGACAAGCCGGCCGACACTTCGGTCAAGATCGACCTCGTCGGCCTCGGCACCCGCGCCGCCGAGTTGCCCGTGCCCGCCGGCCGCTACGGCGGGCTCACGGCCGTGAAGGGCAAGCTGTTCTTCCTCGCGATGGACGAGACCCCGGACGAGGACGGCAACGCGCCGTGGAGCATCCACGTCTTCGACCTCGAGAAGCGCGAGGACAAGACCGTGATCTCGGGCGTGAACGGCAGCTATGCGATCTCGAAGGACGGCGGCAAGGTGCTCTACCGCAAGGACGACGTCGTCGGGATCGTCGAGGCCTCCCCCGGCAAGAAGCCGGGCGAGGGCAAGCTCGCGACCGGGCAGCTCATGGCGCTCGTGGACCCGCGCCGCGAGTGGATGCAGATGTTCGACGAGGCCTGGCGGCTCGAGCGCGACTTCTACTACGACCCGGGCATGGGCGGGCTCGACTGGAAGGCGGTCGGCGAGCGCTACCGCCAGCTCGTGCCGTTCGTCGCGCATCGCGCGGACCTGAACTACATCCTCGGCGAGCTGCTCGGCGAGTTGTCCACGTCGCACGCGTACGTGGGCGGCGGCGCGATGCCGCCGGTCGCGCGCGTCGGAACGGGCCTGCTCGGCGTGGACTGGGCGCTCGACGCCGCGTCGGGCCTGTACCGCTTCGAGAAGATCTACCGCGGCCGCGACTGGAACTCGCCGGTCGCCGCGCCGCTCGGCGAGCCGGGCATCAACGTGCGCGAGGGCGACCTGCTGCTCGAGGTGAACGGCCGCCCGGTGCGCGCGCCGGAGAACGTGTACGCCGCGTTCACGGGCACGACCGGCAGGCAGACGACGATCAAGGTGGGCGCTTCGGCGAACGACCCGAAGGCGCGCACGTACACGGTGAAGCCGGTCGCGAACGAGGCGTCGCTGCGTTACGTGGCGTGGGTGCGCGGCAACTACGACAAGGTGCAGGCGGCCACGGGCGGCCGCGTGGGCTACATCCACGTGCCGAACACGGCGGTGGAGGGCATGCAGGAGTTCACGAAGGGCTACTACCCGCAGGTCCACAAGGACGGGATGATCGTGGACGAGCGCTTCAACGGCGGCGGGTTCATCCCGGACTTCTTCGTGCAGCGGCTGATGCTCTCGACCTGGACCTACTGGTCCACGCGCGACGGCGCGTCGTTCCGCACCCCGCAGAACGCGGTGGACGGACCGAAGTGCATTCTCGCGAACGAGTACGCGGGCTCGGGAGGCGACGCGTTCCCGTACTACTTCAAGCTCATGGGCGTCGGCCCGATCATCGGCAAGCGCACGTGGGGCGGGCTCGTGGGCATCAGCCACAACCTGCCGCTCGTGGACGGCGGCGTGGTGACGATGCCGGACTTCGGCATCTACGGGCTCGACGGCAAGTGGATGATCGAGAACCGCGGCGTCGAGCCGGACTTCGAGGTCGAGAACACGCCCGAGGCGATGGTGAGCGGGCGCGATCCGCAGCTCGAGAAGGCGATCGAGTGGACGCTCGAGCAGCTCAAGGCGAAGCCGGTGAAGCGCCCCGAGCGGCCGGCGTACAAGAAGCAGCAGTTCTAGCGCGGCGCGTTCCGTCCCGCGGAGCGAAGGCCCCGGGTCCGCGAGGATCCGGGGCCTCGTCGTTTCGCGTGACCGGGCCGCTCAGGGCTTCGCTTCGGGCGCGGGCATGCGCGTCGCCTGCCAGCAGACGACCTGCCAGCGGCCTTCGCGCTCGAGGAAGGTGCCGGAGTTGAGGAAGTTCGCGACCTCGGTGGTGTCGCCGCGGACCGTGGTGGCGACGAGGCGGAACGCGACGATGGCGGTCGAGCCGTACTGCCGGATGCGGATGTCCTCGGCGCCGTACGTGATATTCGGGTCGCCGGGCCTTGCCGCGGGCGCGGAGCGGACGTCCTTCATGATGTCGGCCTTGCCGACGCGGCGGCCGCCCGAGCCGGTGTAGACGAGGTCGTCGGCCCAGAACGTCTCGTGCGCGGCCGGGTCGTTCGTGCCGGCGCCGGCGAGGAACGCCTTCAGCATGGCGGTGAGCTTCGCGGCGGCGGGCGCCTCGGCGGCGGGCGCGGCGGTCGCGAGCAGCAGCGCCGCGAGCAACGCGGCGCAGGTGGCGCGTGTCATCGTTCGGGTCCTCCGTGGGTCGCCCCGCCGGGAGCCGGCGTCCGGGCGGCGGCAGGTTAGCCCGGACCGCTCGCGAGCGGCGAGCCGGGCGGGCGGCGCGCCGTTTTCGATACCGCCCGCGGCGGGTGCGCGGCTACATTGCCCCGCATGCCCGAACCCACCGCACCCGTCACGCTGCGCGAGATCACGCGCGAGACCGTCCGCGCGATCTGCGCCCTCGCCGTCGCGCCGGCGCAGTCCCGCTTCGTGGCCTCGGCCGCCGTCTCGATCGCCGAGGCGCACTACTCGCCCGAGGCCTGGTACCGCGCCGTCTACCTCGGCGACGAGCCGGCCGGTTTCGTCATGCTGAGCATGAAGCCGGAAGTGCCCGAGTACTTCCTCTGGCGCTTTCTCGTGGACGCGCGCCACCAGCGGACCGGCGTCGGCTCGGCGGCGCTGAAGCTCGTCCTCGACCACGTTCGCTCGCTGGGAGCGAAGGAGCTCTTCACGAGCTACGTGCCCGGCGACGGCAGCCCGGGGCCGTTCTACGAGAAGAACGGCTTCACGCCCGACGGCCGCGTCGAGGACGGCGAGGTCGTGCTGCGCCTCGCCCTCTGAAGCGGGCGGTGGCGCGTCCGGCGCCGGCCCGGCCTCGCCCGGAGGTTGGGGCGAGAGCGCGGGGAG
>CAZUEM010000118.1:0-10201 GCA_964619155.1 uncultured bacterium | reverse complement strand
GTTCGAATCCCGTTGGGGACGCCACTATGACCGAGGTTGGCGACCCGACCAGCTCACTCTCGGGCGTCGTCCTTGTGGACGCGCCACGTGAGTTCGACGCCATTCGGCTCATCCCCCTCCCCAGGTTCGAAGTCACGGAACGACCACCGAAAGGTACGACCCACCCGTCGCGCCCTGGGCATGGTCCCGGTGACCCGCTCTGGCGGGATCCCCACCAATGTCACCGCGATCTCGGCCCTCCCGATGACGCCCTTCCAGCTGGCTCCCGTCCAGAGGATGTACCGAAACGTCCGATCCCCGGCAATGGAGTCGGCCTCGCTCTCGAGCAGCCTCGGGTGCCAGGATGGGCTCACTGCGTAGTGATTCCGAATACGTCGCACGGCTCCCGCGGGGAACACGACGAGCTTCGTCCACCAGGAACCGACAGCGGACGGTGCGACCTGGGCCTCGGATGCGGGAACGCGCTGGCACTTCGCCTCCTCCCCGTCCACCCAACTCCTGAAGCCCTCGATCTCGTACTCCTCGCCTCCACCCATGTACGGTCCCATGTCCCCATCGGGGAAACCCACCAGGACTGTGTCGGTGGGTCCTTCGTTCCTCATCACGAATTGGCAGTCGACCTCTGCCAGGCTTGGCGTGACGCGGACCTTCACCGTCTCGGACACCATGCGGATGCTCGAGTGTGACTTCATCAATCGCACCGCCCCGCCCACCGTCTCGACGCTGCCGTCATCGGCCCGAGATCGCACCACGCCCGCACCGACGACGCCCAGAGTCATGACCAGGGCCGCGAAGACCAGCCTGATGAGCTTCATCTCGCACCTCGGGCTACGTGGAACTCTTCGCCCTTGCGGCTGCAAGGCGAAGCGGACCGAGCACCAAATCCCTGATTCCGGCGACAACGTCGACGAGGGAAATCGCCGCCAAACGGTTCCTCGCGAGGAACGCCTTCCACTGAGCCTGTGTCGCCGGCTCGTTGGCGAACGAGTCCAGCAAGCCCGACGGCACATCCCCCGGTACCTCCGTCGTCCGCCGCTCGAATGTGGCCGCGATTGCGTCGGCGAGGATCGCCGCCTCGACCACGCCTTCACGAGCGAGGGCGTACAGGTCGAAGTAGTCCTTCATCCGGCTGTTCCGGGTCCCGAACAGGACGATGGCGTGCAGCTTCTCGGCGATCACGCTCTCGCGGGGATACGCGCGTAGGCGTGGGTGCGGCAGGTCGAGCAGGCCCGGGTACTCGAGCCACTCGGGCGCCGGCGTCACGGCGTCCCCGATGCCAACGTCCACCTGGATGGCCAATCGGGCCGCGCCCACCCGAGCCTGAAGGGTCGCACGCCAGCCGCCGTAGTCGTCCTCCGCACGGATGGGCTCGACGCGAACCGAGTCCGAGACGAACTCGACCGCATCGGGCTCCACCTCCTGTTCTGCCACCTCGCGGAGGAGTCGGGCCAGCGACTCCTCCGAAAGATCGCCGAAGCCCAGCAGATCCGCGTCGCTCGTGGGGCGCAACCTCTCCCCCAACCACACGAGCATCAGCAGCGCACCCTTCAACACGAAGCGCTCGGCGTGGGGCGACAAGGAGAGCCGGTACAGGAAGCGCTCCACCGCGTAGCGGGTGAGCACCAGATTCGGATCGACGCGGATCTCGCGCGCGTGGCGGGCGAGTCGGACCTGAACCGACCGCGCCAGTCCCTCGCGCGGGTTCGTCATGCGGACAGCGCCTCGAGATAGGGCTTCATCACCCGCTGAACCCGGCAGATCCGCGCGTAGCGTTCCACCTCGTCCATCGTGAAGCGTCGAGACCGCCACGCGTCGCGAAGCGCCTCCAGGCCAACATCGAGTCCGATCTTGTTCCGGTACTTGAAGCAGTCCGCCAACGTCTTCGCGACGTCGTAGACCCGGATCGGCTGTCCCTCCACGCGGTACGTGCGTACCCCCTCGGTGAGGGCGGCCCCCGTGAACCGGACGACCTTCATGGGCGGATAGCCCGGCGCCGGCCGCCGGGCCCGACGATCGATCGCGATCCAGACCTGCGACGGGAGCTGAGTGCCGATGCCATGGAAGCGGAGGGCGGAGAGCAGGCAGATCACGCTCCTCGGCACGGCCGCGCTGGCCAGGGCGAGCCCGTGGTGTTCGGTCACCCGGCTCGAAGGTGTGCGGTACAGGCCGCGGCCCACCCGCTCGAGTCTCCCGGCGGCCACGAGACGACTGAGCGCCTGCCGGTGGATTCCATGCTCCGCGAGTTCTCTCGTTCGCACGCCCTGCCGGCGGCGTGCGAGCTTCAGCGTTCGTTCGAGATCGGTGGTGGAAGGCATGTGGCAAAGTGTAGGCATTTGCGTGTTTCTGTCAACACTTCGCCACACCGTCATGCTCGCCTGCTGTCCCCGAACTGTCCCCGGACCATGGTCGACAAGCTTCTACTTCCGTCGGTTCCTGCCCTGCAACTTGCGTCGCCAAGCCGCATCTTTCCGAGCTTGGTCGACGGTTTCCGACGATGGCGAAACGGGTGGCTCGGCTTCGAATCCCGTTGGGGACGCCACTCATCGTCCTCGATTCAGCGCCGTCTCCAGCACATCCCACAGTGGATTCCGCCCGCGGCGCTTGAGCTTCTCGGGGTCGGCCCCGGCTTCGACCGCCTTCCAGTACGCCTCGCCGAGCGGCGCGGTGCCGAGCTCGTAGTCGAGTCCGCCCCAGTCACCGTCGTCACGGAACGAGTAGAAGGCCCAGTGCCAGCCGTAGGCTTCGAATCGCTCGACGGCGTCGGCCAAACACTCACGTGCCCCACCGACGCGACGGTCCACACCGAACTCGGCCACGACAATCCGGGAGCGAGGGATGCCATGCCGCGTTGCCCACGCCTCGACGCCCCGCGCGAGTCGCTCCTGCCCCTCCGGCGTCCAGCCCTCCGGCATGCGCGACGGGTAGTCGAAGCGCCCGCGGTTGATGCGGTAGGTCCTGTACTCCCATGGGTCGTAGTCGTGGAACGCGTAGAGCACGGCGGCGTCGACGACCGGCTCGAGGAACGTGAGTCCACGCGCCGAGGCATGGCACCAGCCGTCGAGCAGGATCGGCGTCGTGGGATCGGCGGCGCGGATGGCGGCCACGATCTCGCGGTTGAAGCCGTTCAGATCGGCGGGCGTCCCACGATGGGCCCGATACCACTCCTCGAAGGTCGCCGAGTCGGGATCCGCCATGCCGAAAGCGCGCTCGGGATGCGGCTCGTTGAGCGGATTGTAGGCGACGATCGCAGGATGGCCGCGCACCTCGGTGGCGAGTTGCCGCCAGTACGAGAGCGCCTGGGCGCGGAACCCGTCCTGCGTCCACAGGCGCGCGTCGTCCCGATCTCCATTGAGCTGTCGCCAGCGCGCACCGGGCAACGAGAAGTTCGTGAGCACCACGCGAACGCCGGCCGCATGGGCTTCATCCAGCGTTCTGAGCAGGGTGGCGAGGTCCGGTCGGTCGAGCGAATCGAACGCGTCCGCGTCCCCGATCAGGAAGTCGCGACGCCGTGTCGGCCACTCATCGGGGACCAGTCGAATGAACTCGATTCGCGCCTGACGTGCCGCTCGCCAGTACTCTGGGGACACGCGCCGGTTCTGGCAGTTCGCCCCGCGACGCGGAACGTCCCAATAGGCGATCGCATTCGGATCGGTGCGCGCCGGGGTTGGGTGTGCGGAGGCGGAGGCCGCTGCCAGCGCTGCCACGGAGACGGTCAGGACGAGGTTCCGAATGATCGATGATCGAGCCATGCCGCGAAGCTATCCTAAGACTCCCGTGTTCCGACACCCCTGGGCGCTGCCGTGGCCATTGGCGAGATGGGCCGATCCTGTGCGGCAAGCGCTTTCGGGAGCGCATCCATCCGGCGTAGCCAGAAACACAGAGGGTACGAAGTAACGCCCGTTGGGGACGCCAGACTCCTCCCTTGGGGTAGCGGTGACCTGCTCCCCGGATTGCGCGAACGGAGAGGCCCGGTCTCCCTCGTCAGCGGACCCGCACGACCGGTCGCGTGATCGCGAACCCCGGCCCGATCACCCGCAGGAAGTAGATCCCGGCGCGGGCGCCGCCGCCACTCGCCAGCGTGCCCTCCCACGCGAGGTGGTGACGCCCGGGACCCAGCTCGGCCGTGGCCGATGACCAGATGCGCCGTCCGGCGACGTCCGTCACCTCGAGCCGGACCCCGACCGGCGCGACGAGGTCGAACGCCATCGAGACCCGGCCGGCGAACGGGTTGGGGCAGGCCACGGCGTTCGAGAGAATGCGGCCGGCGGCGGGCGGGACATCCGTCACTCCGTGGGCCGACAGCGCCACGAGGTTCGACCGTGGCCAGGCCAGCACGGAGCTGAAGTTCCCGCCGGCGTACAGCGCCGATCCGCCCCGCGCGAGGGCCGACACGAACGCGGTAACGGCGCTCGCGGGGTTCGGGTTCCAGTCGGTGGCCAGCGCGGTGCGCGAGTCGAGCGCGGCGAGGTTGTTGCGAGTCTGCCCGCCCGCGCTGCTGAACTGGCCGCCCACGTAGACCGTGGTGTCGTCCACGACGATGGCGTTCACCCGGTTGTCGGCTCGCGGGTTCCAGGCGGTGGCGAGCCCCGAGGTGGAATCCAGCGCCGCGAAGCAGATGCGCCCCTGCCCCCCGATGGTGGTGAACAGCCCGCCGGCGTACACGGTCGGGCCGGCGGCCGCGATGGCCCGCACGCTGTTGCTCGCGCTCGGGTCCCACGCCCGGGCAAGGCCCGTGCCCACGTCGAGCGCGGCGATGCGCCCGCGCGCCTGGGTGCCGATGCTGCTGAAAGCGCCGCCGGCATAGAGAGTCGGACCGTCCAGCGCGAGCGCGTACACGTAGAGACTCGCATCGGGGTCCCATCCGGTCGCCGCCCCGGTGACCGCGTCGAGCGCCGCGATGTACCGGCGTCGTTGCCCGCCGATGGAATCGAACTCGCCGCCCGCGTACACGGTCGAGCCGCTCACGACGAGCGCGTGGACGGCCGCGTTCGCGCTCGGGTCCCAGGCGGTGGCCGTGCCGGTCGCCGCGTCGAGCGCGGCGATGCGCCGGCGCGCCGCCCCGCCGATGGTGGCGAACTGCCCGCCCGCGTACACCGTCGCGCCGCTCACCGCGAGGGCGGTGACCGTGCTCGAGGCCCCCGGATTCCATGCGGTGGCCATCCCCGTTGCGGCGTCGAGCGCGGCAAGGCGGCTGCGCCGCACTCCGCCGAGGCTCGTGAAGCTCCCGCCCGCATACACGGTCGAGCCGCTCGTCGCCATCGCGAAGACCGCCCCGGCGACGTTCGGGTCCCATGCGGTCGCCGCCCCCGTGACGGCATCCAGCGCGGCGAGGCAGTAGCGGCTCTGCCCGCCGATGCCGGCGAAGAACCCGCCCGCGTACACGGTCGGGCCGCTCACGACCAGCGAGTAGACGTAGCTGTCGGCGTTCGGGTCCCAGGCGGTGGCCGTGCCGGTCGCCGCGTCGAGCGCGGCGATGTGATTGCGCACCCGGTTGCCGATGCCAGCGAAGTCGCCAGCCGCATAGACGAGCGAGCCGTCCACGACGAGGGCGTACACGGTGGCGCTGGCGTTCGGGTTCCACGCGCTCGCCAGGCCCGTCCCGACATCGAGCGCGGCGATGCGGTTGCGCAACTGCCCGCCGACGTTGGTGAAGCCGCCGCCGGCGTAGACGGTCGCGCCGCTCACCGCCAGGGCGCTGACGGAGGCGTTCGCGTTCGGGTTCCAGGTGCTCGCCAGTCCCGTCGCGGCATCGAGCGCCGCGATCCGGTTGCGCGGTTGCCCGCCGATGGTGGTGAAGCTGCCGCCCGCGTACACGAGCGTCCCGCTCACCCGCAGCACGGCGACGGCGCCGGTGGCTCCCGGGTCCCAGGCGGTGGCCAGGCCGGTGCTCGCGTCGAGGGCGGCGATGCGGTTGCGCGCCTGCCCGCCGGCGAACGTGAAGGTGCCGCCCACGTAGACGGTCGACCCGCTCACGGCCAGGCAGTTCACGGTGTTGTTCGCGCCCGGGTCCCAGTCCGTCAGCGTGAAGTCGGCGGCGATGCGCGCCAGGCGCAGGCGCGGCACGCCGTCCACGGCGGTGAACTCGCCGCCGATGAACCAGCCGCCGGCGCCGTCGGGCTCCACGGCGTTGACCCGACCCGCGACCTGCGGGAACGACGCGGCCGCGGCGCCGGTCGTGACGTCGAGCGGCACCGCGTTGCCCGTGGCCGGGCCGACGTAGCCGAAGTCGCCGCCGATGTAGAGGGTCGGCCCGCTCCGCACGATGGCATTCACCGTGCCGTTCGCGACCCACAGGTCGTGATCGAGGTCCTGCGCCCGCGCCGTGCCGGCGTGACTCGCGAGCATCCACGTGGCGAGCGGGAAGAGAGCGATGCAGGCGATGCGTGCTCCGAGGGCGCATCGCGGCGCGACGCGGGCTGCGGCTCGAACCGGGCCGCGATCGCGCGACGAGGGACGTCTCATGACGACCACCTCCCGGGGGATCGGGCGGGCTCGCTGGGAACCCGGAATCAGCCTACGCCCGGCCCGGGATGCGGACACGCGGATTTCGGGTTCATCGGCGCCGTGTGGGCGGCATGCGGGTCGCGGGTCCCGCGCGCAGCCAGCTCGCCCGCGCGCCCCCTGCCGGGGCGATCGTTTCAGCCTGCGATCAAGATCGGTCGAGGCAGGAACGTGCGGCGAGGTGCAGCCGCTTGCCCGCGCGCGCCGGCGCTTCGCCACTGTCGCATGCCGGCCGCGTCAGCTCCCGCCTTCCCCGCACACCTCGCGCACGCAGCCGCGCAGCCAGCGGTGGGCGGGATCGGCGTCCAGTCGCGGGTGCCAGAGCATCGAGACCGTGAACTCCGGCGTGGCGAACGGAAGCGCGAAGCTGTGCATCCCCTCCCGCAGCCTGCCGGTGTGGCGCTCGGGCACGCTCGCGATCAGGTCCGACGCGCGGGCGACGGCGAGCGCGATCGAGAACCCGGCGACGATCGTGACGATCGTCCGCTTCGCTCCGAGTGACGCGAGCGCTCCGTCGACGGGCCACTGGTCCGCGCCCGTGCGGGCCACGCTCACGTGGCGACCGGCCACGTAGCGCTCGAGCGTGATACGGCCTCGGCTCAGCGGGTGCCGCGACCGCACCACGCCGACGATGCGGTCCCGGAACAGCGCCTGCACGCGCAACTCGGGGCCGGTCGAGTCGTCCACGACGCCGGTCTCGAGGTCCACGCTGCCGTCGCGCAGCGGGCCGCTCTCCTTGTCGGGCTTCTGCACGAAGCGCACGCGCACGCCGGCGGCCTCGCGGCCGATTCGGGCGATCAGCCCGGGGCCGAAGTTCTCCGCGAAGCCCTCGCTGCCGCGCAGCGTGAACGTCCGCACGAGCCGGCCGAGCGCGGGCTTGCCGGCCGGGCGGAGCGCCGCCCTCGCCGCCTCCACGAGCGGCCCGACCTGCTCGCGCAGCTCGATCGCCCGCGGCGTGGGAACGAGGCCGCGCCCCGCGCGCACGAGCAGCGGATCGCCGACCGCCTCTCGCAGCCGCGCAAGCGCGCGGCTCATCGCCGACGGGCTCAGCCGCAGCCGCCGGGCCGCGCGCGCGACGCTGCCTTCGGCGAGCAGCACGTCGAGCGTGATCAACAGGTTGAGGTCGGGTGTCGTCACGCGCGCACGTTAGCACGCCCCGCCCGGTGACATGGCGTCGGATGCACGAATACCCTGCGCCCGACGCGTCTTCCGCGACCCCTCGCCGCTTCCTACGCTCCGTTCGTCGCTTCGCACTCGAAACGAACGGAGCCTGCCGTGACCCACCGCCTCCAGCCGTCCGAACCCTCCCCCCACACCCGCCCTGCGTCTTCGCTCGCGGCGCCGCTCGCGGCGCTCTCGATACCGATGCTCATGTCGTCGCTCGACACCAGCATCGTCAACGCGGTGCTGCCGACGCTGGCCGGCGCGCTCGACGCCCCGTTCGCGCACGTCCAGTGGGTCGTCCTCGCCTACCTCCTCGCGGTGACGACGCTGATCGTGGGCGCGGGAGCCCTGGGCGACCGGCTGGGCCGGCGGCGGCTGCTGCTCGCCGGCATCGGTCTTTTCACCGCGGCGTCGGCCGCCTGCGGGCTCGCCCCCTCGCTCGGCGCGCTGGTCACCGCCCGCGCGGTCCAGGGCGCCGGCGCGGCCTGCATGATGGCGCTTTCGCTGGCCTCCATCGGGGACGCGGTGACGGGGGACCGGTCGGGCCGCGCCATCGGGCTGCTGGGGACGATGTCCGCGATCGGCACGGCGCTCGGGCCCTCGCTCGGCGGGCTGCTGGCTTCGGCGGCCGGATGGCGCATGGTCTTCCTGGTCAACGTGCCGGTCGGGCTCGCGAGCTTCGCGCTCGCATCGCTCGCCCTGCCGGCCGATCGCCCGGCTGCCGCATCCGGCGGAGGCCGCTTCGACGTCGCCGGCATGCTCGTGCTCGCCCTCACGCTCTCGTCGTATTCGCTGGCGGTGACCCTGGATCATCCGGGCGGCCGGCCGTGGAGGCTCGCGCCGCTGCTGTCGGCCGCGGTCGGGGCGGGGCTCTTCGCGATCGTCGAGTCGCGCGCGTCCGCGCCGATCGTGCGGCTGCCGATGCTGCGCGACGGGCGGCTGGCTTCGGGCCTCGCGGCGGGCGTGCTGGTGGCGGCCGTGATGATGTCCACGCTGGTCGTGGGGCCGTTCTACCTCGCGGGCGCCCTCGGGCTCGACGCGGTCCGCACGGGGCTCGTCCTGTCGGCCGGGCCCCTCGTCGTCGCCCTCTCCAGCCTGCAGGCCGGCCGCGCCGTCGACCGGTTCGGCGCGGCCCGGG
This sequence comes from uncultured bacterium, assembly GCA_964619155.1. GTDB lineage: Bacteria > Eisenbacteria > RBG-16-71-46 > RBG-16-71-46 > RBG-16-71-46 > CAIXRL01. The sequence continues at coordinate 1,398 of CAZUEM010000118.1, read as the reverse complement.
TTGCGGGCTTTGGGCTCGCCGCGATCGGGACCGGCGCGCTGCTGCTGTGCGTGCTGCCGGTGTCCCTCGGAGCCCGCGGCTACGTGTTCGCGATCGCGATCCTCGCCGCGGGCTACGCGCTCTTCCAGACGTCCAACAACACGCTCGTCATGTCGGGCATGGCGCCGGAGCGCCGGGGGGTCGCCTCCGGCCTGCTGAGCCTGTCGCGGAACCTCGGCCTCATCACCGGCGCCTCGACGATGGGCGCCCTCTTCGCAGTCGCCGCGGGCGCCAGCCACCTCTCGGCCGCGAGCCCCGAGTCGGTCGCCCGGGGCATGCGCACGACGTTCGCGGTCGCGGCGGCGCTCATGGCCCTCGCTTTAGTGCTCACCCGGAGAAACGCCGCCGCTGGACTCCGCGCCGCATCCGGTCCGTCCCAGGTCACTCACCCGTCACCGGTCGAAAGGAGCCCCAGATGACCGTCACGCCCTCCGCGCCCGCAGCCGCCGTCCGCACGGCCGCGAGCGGGAACCGCCGCTCCGACTGGCTCGTTCCCGGCCTGCTCGTCCTGCTGAGCCTCGTGCCGGCCATCGTCGGCGTCGGCCGGCTCGCCGAGGTGGCCGGCGGAGCCGACCTCACACCCGCGAACGCCCGGTTCGTGGCCGAGCCGCTTCCGGTCGTGGTCCACATCCTCTCGGTCATCCCGTACAGCATCCTCGGCGCGTTCCAGTTCGCGCCGGCGTTCCGCCGCAGGCACCGAGGCTGGCACCGCGCCGCGGGCCGCGCGCTCGTGGTGATGGGAATGGCGGCCGCGCTGACGGGGTTGTGGATGGCGCACTTCTACCCGTGGCCCGAGGGCGACGGCATCGTCCTCTACTGGTTCCGGCTCGTGTTCGGGTCGGCGATGGCCGCGTCCATCGTGCTTTCCGTGATCGCCATCGGCCGCCGGAAGTACGCCGAACACGGCGAGTGGATGACGCGCGCCTACGCCATCGGGCTCGGCGCCGGCACCCAGGTGCTGACGCACCTGCCGTGGTTCGTGCTGTTCGGCAAGCCCGGCGAGCCGGAGCGGGCGGTGTTGATGGGAGCCGGATGGATCATCAACGTCGCGGTCGCGGAATGGAGCATCCGGCGCGGGCGCTCGGGCGCGTGAGGTGGCGCGCTCCGGCCCGTCGCGCTCCCGAGCGCGGGGTGCTCGTCCCGGCCGGGAGCCGCAGCCCTACTCGTACCGCACGTCGTCCAGGTAGAACGTCACGGACGCGCCCTGCCCGGCGAGCGTCCACCAGAATCCCGACTTGATCCGCCTCAGTGACTTGCCCTTCAGGTCGATCTCGACGCGGCGCCACTCGGGCGTCAGCGTGATCTCGCGCTCCGCCGTCGCGGTGTCGTGGAACGGCTTGTCCTTCGGGACGATTCCGA
>CAZUEM010000117.1:0-10284 GCA_964619155.1 uncultured bacterium | reverse complement strand
TCGCTAGCTTCCCCCGCATCGCTGCCGGCCGGCAGCGCAACCACCGGGGGAACCATGGCGATCCTGCACACGTCCCGGCGCCTGGCCGCCGCGCTCTCGCTCGGCGCGGCGCTGTCCGCGTCCGCGGTCGCGGCGCCGCTCAAGGTGCCGTACCAGACCTTCACGCTCGACAACGGGCTCAAGGTGATCCTGCACGAGGACCACTCCGTGCCCGTGCTCTCCGTCAACACGTGGTACCGCGTCGGCTCGGGCGACGAGAAGCCCGGCCGCACCGGCTTCGCCCACCTGTTCGAGCACATCATGTTCATGGGCTCGAGGCACGTGCCGACCGGCGACTTCGACCGGCTGCTCGAGGCGGCGGGCGCAAACAACAACGGCTCCACGACCGAGGACCGCACGAACTACTACGAGGACGGCCCCTCGAACTCGCTGCCGCTGATGCTGTGGCTGGACTCCGACCGGATGGGCTGGCTGCTGCCCGAGATCACCCCGGAAAAGGTGGACATCCAGCGCGGCGTCGTGCAGAACGAGCGCCGGCAGTCCTACGAGAACCAGCCGTACGGGCTCGCCGAGGAGAACATCCTCAGGCGCCTCTACCCCGCCGACCACCCGTACCACTGGCCGGTCATCGGCTCGATGGCCGACCTCTCGGCGGCCACGATCGAGGACGTGCGCGAGTTCTTCCGCAAGTACTACGCCCCCAACAACGCGGTGATGTGCATCGCGGGCGACATCACGGCGGCCGAGACGAAGCGCATGGTCGAGGCCTGGTTCGGCGACATCCCGCGCGGCCCCGAGATCACCCGCCCGGTCGCGCCGGCCTTCGCGCTGAAGGAGGACGTGCACGGCACGCTCGAGGACCGCGTGCAGGTGCCGCGGCTCTACAACGCCTGGCACTCGTGCAAGGTCTGGGCGCCCGACGACGCGGCGCTGCAGGTCGCGGCGCAGGTGCTGGCCGGCGGCAAGACGAGCCGGCTCTACAAGCGCCTCGTCTACGAGCTGCAGGTCTCGAACCAGGTGTTCGCCTACCAGGACAACGGCCGTCTCGACGGCAAGTTCATGATCGTCGCCACCGCGCGGCCGGGACACCGTCTCGACGAGCTGCAGCGCGTCGTGGACGAGGAGGTCGCCCGGCTGGCGAAGGACGGCCCGACGGCGCGCGAGCTCGAGCGCGTGAGGAACTCGACCGAGGCCCAGTTCGTCGGCGCCATGGAGCGCGTCGGCGGCTTCGGCGGCAAGGCGAACCAGATGAACCAGTACGACTACTTCGTCGGCGAGCCCGACTCGTTCGAGGCCGACCTGCAGCGCTACCTCCGGGTGACGGCCGACGACGTGAAGCGCGTCGCCGCGGCCTACCTGACCGGCGCGAAGCGGGTGGTCCTCAGCGTGGTGCCGCAGGGCAAGACCGACCTCGCCGTCACGCAGGGGGTGCAGCGATGAACGCGCGCGCGATGTGGACCCGGATCGTTCCCGCGGCGCTCGCGGTCCTGCTGCTCGTTCCGGCCTCGGCGGACGCCGCGGCGAAGGGCGGCGCGGTGGACCGCACGAAGCCGCCGGCGCTCGGCGCCCTGCCGGCGCTCAAGCTCCCGAAGGTGCAGGTGCAGAAGCTGGCCAACGGCCTCGAGGTGCTCGTCGTCGAGATGCACGAGGTGCCGGTGGTGGACGTGACGCTGCTCGTGCGCGCCGGCGGCTCGCGCGATCCGGGCGAGGTGCCCGGGCTCGCCACGTTCGTCGCCAACATGCTCGACGAGGGCGCGGGCGCACGGGACGCGCTCGGGCTCGCCGACGAGGTGCAGTTCCTGGGCGCGACGCTCACGACCAGCGCGGACCACGAGCACGCGTACGTGAGCCTGCACTGCGTCAAGCCGCGGCTCGGCGCGGCGTTCGACCTGATGGCCGACGTGGTCCTGCGGCCCGCGTTCGCCGATTCCGAGGTCGTGCGCCAGCGCGAGCTCCGCAAGTCGGCGCTCGTCCAGCTCCGCGACCAGCCGACGCAGATCGCGCCCATCGCGTTCAACGCGATCGTGATGGGCGGCGCGCACCCGTACGGGCGGCCGCTCTCGGGCGACGACGCGTCCGTGGGCCTGCTCGACCGCGCGCGCGTGACCGCGTTTCACGCGGCGTACTACCGGCCGAACAACGCCCGGCTGCTGTTCGTGGGCGACGTGACGCCGGCCGAGGCGAAGGCGCTGGCCGAGGCGCGCTTCGGCGCGTGGCAGGCCGGCGAGGTGGCGGCCCGCCCGGTGGCCGAGCCCCCGGCGCCGGCGGCGCGGACGTTCTACCTCGTGGACAAGCCCGGCGCGGCGCAGTCCGTGATCCGCATCGGCCACCCGGGCGTGGCGCGCGGCACGCCGGACTACTTCCCGCTGCGTGTGCTCAACACCATCCTCGGCGGGGCGTTCACGTCGCGGCTCAACATGAACCTGCGCGAGACGCACGGATACACCTACGGCGCGCGCTCGTCGTTCGACATGCAGCGCCTCGCGGGGCCGTTCTCCGCGGGGGCCTCGGTGGCGACCGCCAAGACCGACAGCGCGCTCATCGAGTTCTTCAAGGAACTGCGGGCGATCCGCGACGCGGCTGTGCCCGCCGCCGAGCTGGAGAAGGCCAGGGCCTACGTCGCGCTCGGCCTGCCGGGCGAGTTCGAGGCGACGGCGGACGCGGCCGGGCAGTTCGTGGAGCTGATCGCGAACGACCTGCCGCTCGATTCGTACGACGGCTTCATGGCCGGCATCCGCAGGGTGACGGCCGCCGACGTGCAGCGCGTGGCCCGAAAGTACATCGACCCGGAGAAGTTCGCCGTGGTCGTGGTCGGCGACCGCGCCGCGATCGAGGCCGGCATCCGGGCCCTGAACGAGGGCCCGGTCGTCCTGCGCGACCTGTGGGGGAACGAGGTGAAGCAGCCGTAGCCACGTCCCCCGAACGAAAGACGCGCCGCGGCCCGGGAGGCCGCGGCGCGCCGTGTTTCGGCGAACGGGCTACCGGTACCGCACCTTGAGCTGTCCCCAGCTCGCCGGCAGGGCGGGCGTCTCGCAGTACTCGACCGGCACCGGGCCGGTCCGCGTCCCGCGGCTGTTGATCTGCATGCATTCGTCGGGGATCAGGTCGCAGCCTTCGGCCGTCCCCGAATACGTCGTGAGGATGCTGGTCACGATGAAGTAGCTGTCGCCGCTCCGCGTGCCCTGCATGCTGTAGCTGTAGGTCGCGAGGCAGCCCGGGAACATCTCCGCCGAGCCGCTGCAGGTGATGCTCACCGTCGTGGCGTCGGAGCTGCCGGTGCAGTCGTAGGTGACCGGGAAGACCCCCGGATCGAACACCACCGCCCCGGGGCAGAGCGTGTCCACCGCGCCGTCCACGAACTGGAGGTCGCCGAGGCAGCCGTAGATCGAGTCCACCGACGTCCAGATCCCGCCCCACTCCTGCGGGATGACGACGTCGTTCGCGGCGGCCGTGATGCCGAAGAGCTGCTTGATGCCCGCGGGCGCCTTGCCGGCGGCGGCGCTGCCGGGCAGCAGGGCGACGAGGCATGCGAACAGGAACAGCGGGGTCGCAAGACGGTTCATGGGGATTCCTCCGAGGGCGGTGCGGGTGGACGCGGTGCGCGTCGCGTGAGGATGGACGCCTCAGTGCCGTGGACCTTACGCGACGTCCCGGCCTCCTGTTCCAGCGAAATCGTTTTCGGGGGACGGCCGCGGACGGCCGGGCGCCGCCGGGGCGCCGATGGCTCAGCGGCTCCGGCCCGCCGGCGCGGCGGCCCGCTGCGCGCGCCGCCAGGCGCCGGGCGAGGCGCCCAGCGCGCGCTTGAACGCCCGGGAGAAGGCGGCCTCGCTCTCGTAGCCCACGTCGAGGGCGACGTCGATGAGCTTGGCGTCGGACTCGCGCAGCCGCCCGGCCGCGAGCTGCATGCGCCACTGGGCCAGGTACTGCATCGGCGGCTGGCCGATGTAGTGGAGGAAGCGCTCGTGCAGCGCCGAGCGCGAGAGCCCGGCCTCCTCGCCCAGCCGCTCGCTCGTCCACGCTTCCGCGGGCCGCTCGTGGAGCAGCGCGAGCGCGCGGCCGACAACCGGGTCGCGCATGCCGGCGAGCCAGCCGGTCTGGTCGGCGGGCAGGCCCTCGAGGTGGCGGCGCAGGACCTCCACGAACATCATCTCGCTCATCCGCTCGAGCACCGCCTCGCCCCCGGGGCGACGGCGGTTCGACTCCTCGACCGCGGTGCGCAGGAACGTGGCGATCCACGACCCGCCTCCGGCGGCGGCGCCCGCCATGTGCAGCACGCGCGGCAGCGAGGCGAGCAGCGGGTTGAACGGCCGCGCGTCGAGCCCGAGGAAGCCGCACACCACGGTGGCCGTCTCGCGCCCGCCGCCGTCCAGCCGCGCCGTCGTGATGCCCTGCTCGCTGATGCCGAGCGCGAACGGCAGCTGCGGCGGGCGCGGCGAGAAGTAGAGCCCGCGGTCGTCGCGCTCGGCGCGCAGGCCCGGCGCGCTCGACATCACGTGCGGATCGCCCTGCGGGAACAGGATCACGTCCCCGGCCTCGACCCGCACCGGGTTCTCGCCGTGCAGCGCCGCCCAGCACGCCCCGCTCGCGACGGCGTGGAACTCCATCAGGTGGCCGGCCCCCGGCATGATGGCCGGGAGGATCTCCCGCGCGGGCGGCGCCTCGGCCACCCAGGGATTCACGCCGTCGATGTAGTAGAAGACCGCGCCCCGCAGGCGCACCGCGCGCAGCAGGTCGGACAGCGTGTCGCCGCTCATGGACTCCCCCCAACGGAGTGCGGCCCGGCGGGATGCGCGGGCCCCGGGCCCGCTTCCGGACGCGCGGCAATATCTTCGCGACGCACGGCAAGCCGTCAAGGGCCGGCTTCGCGGCATCTTCGGGCGCGTGGGAATCCCCCCACGGACCACCTCCAGGAGAATCGCCATGCAGCCGACCCTCCATCCTTCGGCCCCCGATTTCACCGCCATCAAGCAGAAGCAGCAGGCCACCTGGGCGTCGGGCGACTACGCGCAGATCGGCACCCGGCTCCAGATCGTCGGCGAGACGTTGTGCGAGGCCGTGGACCTGCGCGCCACCGACCGCGTGCTCGACGTCGCCGCCGGCAACGGCAACGCCTCGCTCGCCGCGGCCCGGCGCTTCGCCGACGTCACCGCCACGGACTACGTCCCGGAGCTGCTCGATCTGAGCCGTCGCCGGGCGGAGGCGGATGGCCTGTCCCTGCTCACCCGGGTCGCCGACGCCGAAAACCTGCCCTTCGCCGACGCGGAGTTCGACGTGGCGCTCTCGGTCTACGGCGTGATGTTCACCCCGAACCAGGAGCGCGCGGCGGCCGAACTGCTCCGCGTGGTCCGGCCCGGCGGGCGCATCGGCCTCGCCAACTGGACGCCCGACAGCTTCATCGGCGAACTGTTCCGCGTGATCGGCCGCTTCGTGCCGCCGCCGCCGGGGGTGATGCCGCCCGCCTCGTGGGGCACGGAGCCGCGGCTGGTCGAGCTGTTCGGCCCGCACGCGGCGGACATCCGGACGGCGCGGAAGCAGTACGTCTTCCGCTACCTCTCGGCCGAGCACTGGATCGAGGTGTTCCGCCGCTACTACGGGCCCGTGCTCAAGGCCTTCGCGGCGCTCGACGCCGCCGGCCAGGAAGCGCTGCACGCCGCGCTGCTCGAGCTGCTCGGCCGCCACAACCGCGGCGGCGACGACTCGCTGGTGGTGCCCGGGGACTACCTCGAGGTGGTCATCCGGCGCGCGTGACGGCGGGGCGATCCGGACCGGGCGCGCTCCTCGCGGGGCGCGCCCGTCCCTCGTCTCCGGGGCATCAGCGCCCCGCGAGCCCGCCGCCCACCGCGAGCGCCAGCGAGAGGGCGAGCAGGAGCGCCGAGATCGCGGCCGCCGTGCGCATGGCCGCGCCCGGGGCCCTGCCCCCCAGCCGCGGGTCGAGCGGCAGCAGCGCGCCGAGCAGCGCGCCGCACGCGAGCCCGGCCACGTGCGCGACGTTGTCCGTTCCGGGCTTCGCGTACCCGGCGGCGAAGCCGGGCGCCAGCAGGTAGAGAAGCGCCGCCGCGAGCGCCCGCGAACGCGTCGGCGCGAGCCGCCGGCGCAGCCGTACCGCGGCGACGAGCAGCGCGCCGCCGAGGGCGAACACGGCGCCCGAGCCGCCGACGCTCAGGCTCGCGCCCTCGCGGGCCGTGCGCCACGCGAGGCTCGCGAGCGAGGCGGCCGCTCCGCCCGCGGCGTACACGAGCCAGAAGCGCGTGCGCGTGAAGATGCGCTCGACCGCCTGTCCGGTGACCAGCAGGCTCGTGGCGTTGAAGAAGACGTGCGCCGCGCCGGCGTGCAGGAACGTCGAGGCCAGCAGCCGCCAGGCGTTCTCGTGCCACGTCAGCTCGGTCGCGTTCGCGCCCCAGGCGAGCAGCCCGCGCGGGACGGCGAGCGCCCCGGTCGCGGCCGTGAGCGCGAACACCGCGCCCCAGGAGAGCAGCAGAAGCAGCGTGCCCCACGGCCGCACGTCGCCCACGGCGGTCCACAGGTCCACGGGCGGCGCTTCGTCGGGATCGGGCGGCACCCAGCCGAGCGCGGCCAGTTCGGCCGCTTCGTCGGGGTGCTCTCCCGGCGGGCCATCGGGGGTCTCGCCCGCGCGCGGCGGGCCGGCCGGGCGGGCGGGCTCGTGGGGATTCGCGTCCATCGCCGCAGGGTGCGTGCGCCGGGGCGCGGCGCGCAAGCCCGCCGGCGGGAAGGCTACTTCGCCGCGCGCACGCGCAGCCGCGCGAGCACGCCGAAGTGATCCGACGCCCAAACGCTGTCGGGCCCGATGTCGCGGAAGAGGATGCGCGCCTCGACCGGCTCGAGCCGCACCTTCCCCTCCCGCGGTACGAACACGTGGTCGATGGCGACCGGCGAGGCGCCGAGCGCCGGGTTCATGGTCGCGGCCTCCTCGCGGGTGGCGCGCGGGTGCAGGGCCGCGAACGCGTCCGTGAAGCGCGCCTCGACGGGCGCCAGCTCCGGGCTGCCGGCCTCGCAGTTGAAATCCCCCGCCAGCACGAGCGCGCCGCCCGCGCGGGTCGAATCCACGAATGCGAGCAGGTCGCGCACCTGCCCGGCGCGGATCGCCCCGCCCTCGGACGTGTGGTGGAGGTGCGTGTCGAACACGTCCAGTTCGAGCCCGCGCACGTTCACGCGCACGTGCGCCACGGTGCGGTAGTCGTCGAACGGCCGCAGCGGCCGCCCGCCCACGGCGAGCAGCGGATGGCGGGTGAGGATCGCGTTGCCGTAGCGCTTGCGCGCCCACTCCGGGTCCACGGATGTGAAGTGCACCCGGTGATCGAGGCTCTCCGCGAGCGCCTGCGCCTGGTTCCGCAGCGTCTCGTGCTCGAGCACCTCCTGCAGGCAGACGACGTCGGGGTCGAGCGCGCGCAGTTCGCGCACGATGCGCTTCATGCGCGCGGGCCAGTCGCGCTGGTCGTGCCACAGGTTGAGCGTGACGACGGTGATCTCGTCGCGCGCCGCGGGCGCCGGCCGCGCCGCCGTGCGCGGCGCGGCGGCGGCCGGCGGCAGCGTGGCGAGCGCCAGCAGGCCGAGAGACAGCAGGCCGGGAATGCGTGCCGCGCGCATGGCGGACCTCCGGGTGGGGGTACGGGCCGAACGGGTGCGACGCGACTGTAGCAACCTCCGAGGCCGGGAGCAGCGCCGACTTCGGCCGCCGCGAACCCCCGGCGGCGAACGGCCGGGCTCGTCACCCGCGGGCGGCGTGACTAGTCTGCCCCCATGCCGCACCGCGAGCTTCACCGCACCTCCCACATCGGCTGGCTGCGCGCCGCCGTACTCGGCGCCAACGACGGGCTCATCTCGACGAGCAGCCTCGTCATCGGCGTCGCGTCGGCGAACTCGGGGCGCGAGGCGGTGCTGGTCGCGGGCGTCGCCGGGCTCGTCGCGGGCGCGCTCTCGATGGCCGCCGGCGAGTACGTCTCGGTGAGCTCGCAGTCCGACATCGAGCAGGCCGACCTCGCTCGCGAGAAGAAGGAACTGGCGACCCAGCCCGAGTCCGAGATGGCCGAGCTGACCGGGCTCTACGTCGCACGCGGGCTGAGCCCCGAGCTGGCGAAGCAGGTGGCGGAGCAGCTCACCGCGCACGACGCTCTCGGCGCGCACGCCCGCGACGAGCTGGGGCTTTCCGATGAGACGCGCGCGCGCCCGCTGCAGGCGGCGCTCTCGTCCGCGGCCGCGTTCGCCGCCGGTGCCGCTCCCCCCATCCTGCTCGCGTGGCTCGTGCCGCTCGCGGGGCTCACGGCCCTCGTCACCGCGGTGACGCTCGCGCTCCTCGCCGTGCTCGGCTCGACGGCGGCGCACCTGGGCGGCGCGCCGCGCGCGCGCGGCGCCCTGCGCGTGGCGTTCTGGGGCGCCGCGGCGATGGCGGCCTCCGCGCTCGTCGGGCGGCTGTTCGGGACGAGCGTGCAGTAGCGAGGCCGGCGCGGCGCGCCGGGCGCGTCACCGGTAGAAGGTCTTGAGCCGCCCCCAGCTGTTCGTCCGCACGGGCACGATCGCACCCGCGAACCCCTTGCACGAGACGATGCCGGCGCCTTCGGGGAGCCCGCCGAACGAGAGGACGCTCGTCGCCTCGGACTCGTGCGCCCCGCCCGGCGAGCGCTGCCCGTGCGCGCGGATCGAGATCCGCTCGGGCTGGCCGGCCGTGATGCGGACCAGGAGCTGGATCACGTCGTGGAAGTCCGAGCGTCCGCTGAACAGCGAGACCGCGTGCAGGACGGACAGCGAGTCGCTCCCGTGCCGGAACCGCACTTCGTACCAGCCGGCGCAGCCGCTGCCGCCGCAGCCGTTGGTCCACACCGCGCCGTCCACGGTGAGCGTGGCGAGCACGTCGACCACGGTGCCGGGCGGCACCCCGGTGACGTCGAAATCGTCGAAGACGGTCGTCGTGACGCCGCCCAGCGTGCCGGTCGAGTACATCCGGACGCGGCCGGCCGGCATGTCCCACCCGCCGGATCCCGCGAAGGTCGAGGTGTCGAAGACCGCATCGCTGCTCAGCGACGTCGCGGTGCCGTAGACCGAGAACGTGCTCGGCGGGCAGGGCGCGGCGGCGTGAGCGGCCGCGGGCGCGAGAGCGGCCGTGGCGAGCAGCAGGGCGAGGACGGGGAGGCGCATGGGAGCGGTCCTTTCGGTCGGCGGAGCGGGCCGGGGGTGCGGCTGCGATTGTCGCGCCGCCGGCCCCGGGGGCTCAAGGCGGCGTTCCGCGGGCGGCCCCGATGTCGGCCCGGAGGCCGGTGAGCCACCGTTCACATCGATGGCCCGTCGGGCCGGTCCCCCGGCCCACCCCGGCCGCCGCGGCGCCGCATCGCGACCGCAAGAGTCCACAGCTCCATGACGTCCTCCGCGAAATCACCCCTTGCCGGGGACGGCCAGCGTGGCCGATATTGTGAATGGTCGTTCACATCGGAGGCGGCATGAAGCGGGTTCACCGGAGCGGCGAGGAGCGGCGCGACCAGATCGCGCGGGCGGCGCTCGCCATCGTCCACGAGCAGGGCACGGGCGCGCTCAGCATCGCGTCGGTGGCGCACCGCGTCGGGGTGGCGCCCTCGGCGCTCTACCGCCACTTTCCCGACAAGGACGCCATCGTCGAGCACATGATCGTCCGGCTCGGCGCCGGCGTGCGCGCCAACCTCGAGCGCGCGGTGGACGAGTCGAAGACCGACGCGGTCGCGGCCCTGGGCGCGTTCCTCACCCGCCACGTCGAGTTCCTGCTCGAGAACCGCGGCTTCCCGATGCTCATCTTCTCGGACCTCGTGATCCAGCACGCCGGCCGCCGCGCGATGATGCTGGCGACGCTCGACCACTTCCGCGGCACGATCGGCGGCATCCTGCGCGAGGGCCAGCGCCAGGGCGCGGTGCGCGCCGACGTCGAGCCCGAGTCCGCGGCGTTCACGTTCATGGGCCTCTTCATGCCGGCCGGCCTGCACTGGCACCTCGCGGGCGGCCGCACCGACCTCGTGGGCACGGTCCGCCGCGCCTGGAAGCTCTACGACGCGGGCCTGCGGGCGCCGCGCAAGCCCTCGACCCGCGCGCGCGCGCCGCGCCGCGCCCACCGCAAGGAGAAGACGTCATGAGCCGCCGCCCTCCCCTGTTCGTCATCCCGATCCTGCTGGCCGTCGCCGCCGTCGTGGCGTTCGTGGCGCTGCGCGGCCGCGGCGCCGGCGGGGCGCTCGAAGCCACCGGCACGGTCGAGGCCACGGACGCCGCGCTCGGCTTCACCGTTCCGGGCCGGCTCGAGGCCGTGCGCGC
>CAZUEM010000116.1:8408-10359 GCA_964619155.1 uncultured bacterium | reverse complement strand
CGGGGGCCTCGCGCCCGCGCTGCGAGGGCCGCTCGTCCCCGCATGCCGGGCGGCGTGCCGATCGGTGCGAACGTGATTAGAGTTGCCGGCCATGTCCGACGCTCCGAAGGCTCCTGCCGCGCCGGCGCGGCGGTTCAAGCGCCGCTGGCGCTTCGCGCTCGGCGTGCTGCTGCTGGTCGTGGCGGCGCTGCTCGTCCGCTTCGTCGCGAACGTGCGCGCGTTCGAGGACCGGCACGCCACCGGACCCTCGTGGGCGTTCCCCTCGCGCGTCTGGTCGGCGGGGATCCCGCTCGTGAAGGGCGCGGCCGCGCCGCTGCCCTGGCTGCGCGCCCAACTCGCGGCGCGCGGCTACCGCGAGGGCTACGTCGTGCGAGAGCCGGGACAGTGGGCGCCCACGGCGGAGGGCGCCGAGATCTGGCTGCGCGGCTGGGACGCGGTGCCCGCGCGCGCGATCGCGCCGGCGCGCGTGCGGCTGCGGATCGAGGGCGGTCGCATCGCCGCGGTGCGGCGCGTGGACGTCGAGGGCGCGGTGCGCGGCGCGCAGGCCGAAGCGGGCGGTGGAAGCGCCGGCGCGAACCGCGGCGGCGCGGCCGCCCCCGCGGCGCCCGCCGACACCGTGCCGCCGGCCATCGAGCCGCTGCTGGTCGCGACCATCGCCGACTCGAACAACGTCGCGCGCGAGTACGCGCCGCTCGCGCGCATCCCGCTCGCGCTCCAGCAGGCGGTGGTCGCGGCCGAGGACCGGCGCTTCCGCTCGCACTGGGGGCTCGACCTCAAGGGCAATGCGCGCGCGCTGGTCGCCAACGTGCGCGCGGGCGGCGTGCGCCAGGGCGCCAGCACCATCACGCAGCAGCTCGCGCGGGGGCTCTTCCTCGGCGGCGAGCGCTCGGTCGCGCGCAAGCTGGCCGAGATGCCGCTCGCGGTCGGCATCGAGCGCGTGCTCGGCAAGGACCGCGTGCTCGAGATGTACCTGAACAGCGTCTACTTCGGGCGTGACGAGCACGGCGGCATCGCGGGCGTCGCCGAGGCCTCGCGGCGGTTCTTCGGGCGGCCGGTGGACTCGCTCACGACCGCGCAGGCGGCGCTGCTCGCCGGCGTCATCCCGGCGCCCAACCTCTATTCGCCGCTCCGCCGCCCCGGGCAGGCGCTGCGCCGCCGCGCGGCCGTGCTGCGCGACATGGTCGAGGCGGGCGTGCTCGACACGGCCGCGGCGCGCGCGGCGGCCGCGGAGCCCCTCGGCCTGCGGCCCCGGCCGCCGCTCCGCCAGCGCTTCCCGTCGTTCGTCTCGTACGTGCGCCAGCACCTCGGGCCGTCGCTGCCGAAGGGCGCGCTGGAGGGCTGGGGGCTCGACGTGATGACCACGCTCGACCCGGTCTGGCAGCACGCCGCCGAGGCCGGGCTCGCCGCGGGCGTGGACGCGCAGGGTGGCTGGCGCGGCCGCGGGTTCGGCCCGCTGCAGGGCGCGTTCGTGCTGATCGAGGGCGCGAGCGGCGAGGTGCGCGCGCTGGTCGGCGGGCGCGACCCGGGCCGCGGCGACTTCAACCGCGCGACGCAGGCGCGGCGCCAGCCGGGCTCGGCGATCAAGCCGATCGTGTACGCGGCCGCGCTCGACCCGCGGCGCGGCGCCCCGCGCTTCACGCCGGGTTCGACCGTGCCCGACCTGCGGCGCGAGTTCGCGACGCCCGAGGGGCCCTGGAAGCCGCGCAACGACGAGGGCGACTACCACGAGACCGTGACGCTCGCGAAGGCGCTGGCCAAGTCGCTCAACGTCGCGACCGCGAACCTCGTCGAGAAGATCGGCGCGGGCACGGTCGCGCGCTACGCCGAGCGCTTCGGCCTCGGCAAGCCCGCGGCGGTCGCGAGCATCGGGCTCGGCACGCACGACGTGACGCCGCTCGCGCTCGCCTCGGCCTACACGGTGTTCCCCAACGGCGGCTGGCGGCGCGAGCCC
>CAZUEM010000116.1:0-8308 GCA_964619155.1 uncultured bacterium | reverse complement strand
CTCGCGCGGCCGGCGGCGAAGGTCGCCCTGCCCGCGTGGGCGGGCATCATGAACCGCGTGCTCGAGGGCTTCCCCGCCGAGCCGTTCGCGCCGCGCGAGGACGAGACGCTCGCGTGGGTGGACCCGTGGACGGGCCTGCTCGCGCGCGAGGACTGCCCCTCGCCGCTGCGCGTGCCGTTCACGAAGGGCACCGAGCCGCGCGCGGCCTGCGCGCTCGACCACACGGCCGACTGGCAGGCGATCTTCGAGCGCGCCTACGCCGACAGCCTCGAAAAAGCAGCCGCCGACTCGGCTGCTGCTGCCGATTCGGCGGCCATCGAGGATCTCGACTTCATCGAGTCGTAGGCGCGGCGCTCGCGGCTAGACGGCACTCCCGCAGGCGCGGCACTTCTTCGCGGCGGCCGGGACGGTCTCGAGGCACTCGCCGCACTGCTTCGTGGCCGGCGCGGGCGGGGCCGGCGCGGGCTTCAGGATCTGCTTGGTGATGAAGTAGACGACGGCCGCGATGATCACGAAGTCCACGACCGCGCCGCTGAACGAGCCGATGCCGAGCGCCTTGTCCACCGTGCCGTCGGGGTTCTGGGTGAGCGCGATCTTCGCCGTGCGCCAGTCGCCCGCGGGCATCGCGAGGCTGATGAGCGGCATGAGCAGGTCGCTGACGACCGAGCCGACCACCTTGCCGACCGCGCCGCCGATGATGACGCCGATGGCGAGCGCGAGCGCGTTCGTTTCCTTGAGGAATGCGATGAAGCCCTTCATGGCGTTTCCCTCCCTGTGGACTAGAACACCGCCTGCAACTGCAGGAATCCCTTGTCGTGGTGGAACGTGACTTCGTAGGGCTCGCGGTCCAGTTCGATCCCCTCGATGCCCTGGACGCGGATGCGGCCGAAGCGGGCCTCGAGCCCGACGTACGCGCGCGACTCCTTCCGGGACAGGTCGTCGTAGTCCGGGGCGGCGATGCGCTGCTTCACGCCGACCCGGTCGTACATTCCGCCGACGCGCAGCCGCCAGCCGCTCGCCGGCTCGCCCGCGATTTCGAATGCCCAGCCGCGGTCGAGTGCGCGGAAGTTGGCAGGCCCGGGCGCTAGGCGCCAGTTCTGGGTGCGGTCCTGGTAGGCGCCGCGCAGCTCGGCGCGCCACGTTCTCCCGAAGGAGTGGTGGACGGCGCCCTCGGCCAGCCAGCGGCGCCGGAAGTTGCGGTCAACCCACTGCACGGACGCGGATTGCTCCGAGGAGCGGACCTGCTCGGTCTCGAAACGCGCCTCCGCGCCCCAGCGGGAGAACGCATACTCCGCATGCATCGCGGCCTTCGACCCCAGCAGGGAGTACGAGCCGTCCAGCATCGGGTCGGGGTCGCGGATCTCCTGGTGCAGCGGCGTCAGCCACTTGCCGCTCAACTCGAAACGATGGCGCTTGCCGTCGGAGGCGATCCGCAGCGCCGGCTCGAGCGGGTGCGCCCGGTAGGGCTCGCTGCGGCCCTCGACCTTGTCCTGCCGGAACTCCCACAGTGAGTTGAACGCGTCCTCGAGGGTGAACGTGGCGCCCACCTGCACGAGGTCGCCCGGCGCGCCCCAGTCCCAGAGCGCGGCGAAGTCCTGGCGGCTCTTGTCGGGCGTCGGCGCGAAGCGCACCCCGAACGTGCCCGAGCGATCCGTCGTCCAGCGGAAGTCGAGCCGCAGCTCCTGCCACTCGGCGAGGTTGTCGTTGACCTGCAGGTAGCCGATGTCGAGCCACGTGCGCCGGCCCATCTCGGCGCGCGCCTTGAGGTCGTGGCGCATGTACCACTCGCCCGAGGTGTAGCAGCCCTGGCTGGTGCGGAACGCCCCCGGCGCGGCCTCGAACTCGTGCCGCCAGCGTTCCGGGACGCGGGTGAGCCAGCGGTCGAAGAAGTTCTCGTCGTCCGACTCCATCCGCACGACGTCGTACGAGGAGAACTCCTCGACGCTCGCGCGCGCGGGGCCGGCGAGCAGGACGAGCAGCGACAGCGCGGCGGCGAGCCGTCGCGTCACGCGGGCGACCCGGCCCTGCGCCGCTCGATCAGCGCCACGAACTCGCGGGCGCGCGCTTCGATCTCGTCGAATCGCCCCGCGGCGGCGAGCGCCGGGTCGGCCAGCGACGCCCCGAGCCCGACGCCGACGCAGCCCGCGTCGAGGAACGGCCCGACGTTGCCCAGGTTCGTGCCGCCCGCGGCGAGGTACGGGATGTTGGGCAGCGGGTCGCGGATGATCCGGATGTAATCGGGCCCGCCCGCGACGCCCACGGGATAGACCTTCACCACGTGCGCGCCCGCGTCGCGCGCGGCCACGATCTCGGTGGTGGTGTACGAGCCCGGGCAGTAGAGCGCGCCCGACTCGCGGGCGACCGCGGCCACCGCGGGCGAGAGGTTGGGCGCGATCAGGAACTGCGCGCCTGCCTCGAGCGCGGCATGCGCCTCGGCCGGGGTGAGCACCGTGCCGGCGCCGATGACCGCGTCCTCGCCGCGCAGGCGCGCCATCACCGAGGGCGCCTCAGGGACCGAGTACGTGATCTCGACCAGCCGGATCCCGCCGCGGATCACGGCCTTCGCCGCCTCGTACGCCCACTCGGGGCGCGCGGCGCGGATGACCGAGACCAGCCGGTGCTCGGTCAGGGTGGCGAAGACGGCGGCGTGTACGTGCGTCATGAGGGCGTGAAGGTAGCGCGGGGAGCGTTCGCGCGTCCAAGTGCGACTGGGGGCCGGCGACCTCGACGCGGGCGCACGGGCGCCACGATCCCGATCATTGCGGTACTGCGCCCCGTCGGCCGCGCTCGGCCCGCTACCGCAGCACGACCACCTTGAGGCCGTCAGAGGTGCGGCGGTCGCCGCCCTTCGCGCGCAGGACGTACACGCCCGAGCGCAGCGGGCGGGCGCCCGTGGCCGGATCGAGCGACACCGCGTCGCGCCCGCTGCCCGAGGCGGTCGCGCGCGCGCGCGCCACGAGCCGCCCCTGCAGGTCGAAGAGCTGCAACTCGAGCGCGCCCGCCGCCGCGCCCAGCACCTCGACGGCCAGCGCTCCGCCGACGGGATTGGGCGAGCGCAGCGCGAGCCGGAGTCGCGCGGTCCGCGGCAGCCACTCGGCCTCGGCGCTGGTCCAGCGGTAGCGCACGTCCTTGCACTCGCGGCGCACGCGGTAGCGGAGCGACTTGCCGGAGGGGGCTGTCGAGTCCGCATAGCTCATCTCCTGCGAAGGCCCCGCTTCCAGACGGGCGAGTTGCTCGAACTGGCTCCCGTCCGCGGATCGCCACAGCGTCCACCACGATTCCGGGGCCGGGCGATCGAGCGTCCAGTGGATCGCGGGCCGGCCGCTGGCCTCCCCCGCGCGCGGCGTGTCGCAGATCGCCGTGGTGTAGGTGTGCGTCCAGTAGATGCCGCCGGAGAACGTGAACCAGGCCAGCCACACGTCACCGTTCTCGTCGCGCGCGACGCGTTGATGGCCGCCACGGGTGGCCCCGGGCACGGCATTCGCGGTGTCCCAGCCCGCGGCGTTCGGCCACGACACGTAGAGCCGCTCGACGCCGTCGTCGCCGTAGGCCATCCAGGCGATCACCGGCCGAGGGCGGGTGTCCTGGGAGACGTCCACCGCGTCGGTCGTTTGGTAGAGGCTTGGCGGGTAGTGCGCCGTCACGGTGAAGCGCTCGGGCGTGATGACGCCGTTCTCGTATCGCGCCAGGATCACGTCGCGGTCGCCCGTCGTCCACGTCACCCAGTAGCCGAACTCCGCCGGCCGAAACGGCCCGGGCATCGCCCCGTGGATCCACGGGTGCAGCAGGTCGGCCGGCGTCCAGCGGCCGCGCGAGAAGTGCCCCCAGCGCACGCCCTGCGCGCCCGCGACGATGATGGCCGTGGAGTCGTTCGCCGACGCGCAATAGACGGTACTGAAGGCTCCGGGGTAGACGACGATCACGGTGTCGTACTCCACCCAGGCGCCCGCGGGCCGCTCGCGTTCGTAGACGCGCAGCCGCGAGCCGTCCCGGTCGATCCAGGCGGCCGCCCACATCGTGCGGGCCGTGGCAACGCCAGAATATAGCGACGTGATCTGCGGGACTACAGCGATGGTGTCCGGTGTGGCTAGGGAATCGCCGGACGCTGTGGAGTTCAGCAGGTAATCGAACGCAGTCGAACCAGCAGGCTGGTCTCGCTGCGACTTCCACAGGTAGAGGGAGGGCGCGTGCTCGGAGGAGGGAATCGTCGACACGTCACCCGAGTCGTAGCGATGATCCCAAGCAACACGCCAAGACGAATCGGCCCAGACGAACCCCGTGAGCCCCTTGCCGATTGTCCCCCCGCGACCGATCCCAACCAGGCGCAAGGTGTCCGAGTAGATCGTCGGCTCGAACCGTCCCGGCACCATGAGGTAGTGGCCGTGGACGGTGAGTGTGTCGATCGGCGCCCACTCCCGCCCCGGGGGCATGGCCGCGGTGAGCCCCGGGACGCCGGCAAGGAGGAAGAACAGGACTAGATTTCGCACGGCCATATTCTGCTTGACACATCCCCCCCCCCAGCAAGGCATATACCGTATTGCCGTCGCGTGGGCCGCCGGCGACATGGTCGTCCAGGGCTGGCCCCCGGCTGTGGGTGTGCGGCGTGTTGCCGGCCGCAACGCGGAGCCGGAACCCCCGACGCGCGGAGTGTGCACCCGGCCTCGACTCGGAGGCCAGCATGTTCGCAACCCACGTGAGGTCCTGGTGGTGCGTCGCCACAGCCGTGACGATCGCCATCGCGAACCCGACGCCCGCACCCGCGCAGCAGCAGCCGTGTTCGACCACCGGCGGGGAGGCGGTCCAAGAATACGTCCGCGCCCGCTTCTACCCACATCGCCCGGGCGGGCCCTTCGGCAGCAGCCTGAGGTACCGCGACGTGGAGTTCATGTGGGACTCGCTCTACACGACGGGCTTGACGTCGGTGGTGAGGACCACGCTGGACCGGTTTTCGCGGGCACTCGTGGAAACAACCGGGACATCCCCTGTCGCGGTCGACGCGCACAACACGCAGGCGGTCTATGACTACCTCAACCGGGAAGGCCGGACCTGGAACGCGGACTTCTTCGACCTGACCAACGGCCTCCGCATCGGCAATCGCAACTACCCCGCGGCCGATTACTCGCATGTGGATGCGTACATCACCGACTGGGCTCGCGATCGCGGGGGAGCGTTCCCGTCGACGTGGGAGACGGATGATGAGGACAGCACCTCGGGGCGCGCGCGCGGCGATGTGCTCCACCTGAACTCGGTCCATTTCGGCGGACCGGCCCGAACTTCGCCGTACGACACGCTCGGCACCGGCTGGGCCGCGCCGGGCTCGGTCGCGTTCACCGGCTTCAACCACGAGATGGCGCACGGACTCCTCCGATCGAACAACACCTACGTCGGTGGCGGAATGGAAGGCGAGCTCTGGTCCGCGGGCGCCGAAGCGGTGGGCGGCTCGCGGTACACGGACACCAGCGAGGTGCCCTACACGTGGAGCCTCATGTCCTGGTGCAGCCCGTGCACGGCGCCCGATCTGGGCGATCCGGGTTTCGACAACCGGTTCAGCCTCTCGAACTACCAGGGGCGCACGTCGTTCATGGCGTACGCCGCGTACAACTTCCTCAACGCCGACACCAATCGGACGCTCGCCGGAATGCGGGACGACCTCGTGTACAAATGGGTCCGCTCGACCAAGACCTCGCCCGCGGGGCTGGCGGACATGCTGTCCGATTCGAGCTGCGCGACATGCGCCCAGAAGGACTACTTCCGTCGCGACGGCGTCCCCATGTCCGGCGTGGAACGCCTCGCCGTACTCCACCACAACTGGCGGGTCGCCAACTTCGTCAACAACCCGAACCTCGCCGAACGTCAGTACGGCTACCCGTCGTGGGGCGGCTTTTCGCCGACCGTCAACCAGCGTTCGTGGCGAGCCGTGGACGGAACTCCGAAGACCGACATCGTGGCGGTCCCGGCGATTCTGGATCTCGCGCCCGCCGCGGCACGGCGCGACACGGTTCTCCAGGGCATGCGCTCGTTTCGCGACATGTCGCATCCGATGGCGCTGGTGCCCTACGGCGCGAACTACTGGGTGATCCGGCCGACGGGCTCGCTCACGACGTCGAACCAGGATCTCGTCGTGAGGATCACGCCAAGGGCTTTCTACCTGCAGTGCGCCCTGGGCGGCACGGGGGACTACGGCCTGCGCCTCGTGGCGTCCGCAGTGGCCTACAATCGGGCCGACGGCGGTGGCGACGAGCCGGACCTGTGGCAGTTCCCGGAAAACGCCGCCTTCACGACCGCCGTGGGGTGGACGATGGTGGACAGCGCCGCCGGGGACATCCGGCTGGTCGTGCCATCCTTCGGCATGACGCACAAGGCCGTGGTCGTCACCGTCACGCTGGCCGACGGCCGGCTCCCTACATGGGCGGCGGCTTACATCCCGTACGAGGAGGCGATGCCATACCGGCTGGACGTTGGCGTCGCCAACACGACAGGGCTGACGCAGGAGCCCTTCCGCATCAGCACGACGGCCCCTGGCCCGGCCGATTGGCCGGCATGGGCGCCCGCCGGCGACGAGGTGGCCTACTCGGAGTACGACCCGGCGGTCTCCCCCAACTCGCAGATCTACCGCCGCAGGCTCGATGGCTCGCCGCCGCAGCGCGTCTTCGCCCAGGCCGTGAATCAGGTCAATCCGGACTGGTCCGCCCGCGGCGACCGCATCGTCTGGTCGACGTTCCCGACCTCCGGGCAGATGGACCTGTGGATGGCGGATGTCTCGACTCCCAACGGGCCGGCGTGGCAGCTCACGAATCGGCCGGGGGTCTCCACGCTGGCGGCGTTCCAGCCGAACGGGCAGGGCGTTGCCTACATCCACGTGCGGGCGGCGCCGGCCGACACCGCGTGGGAGTTGCGCTGGGTCGGCCTGGACGGGACGGGTGACCGCCTGGTCACGCTGTTCCCGCGCCCGTCGCCCGGCACCGCGCCCCTGCTACCGATCGCACCGCGATGGACGCGCGACGGAGCGCATCTTGTCGTCTGCGACTTCGTCAGCCACCGCTTCTGGCGCTGTCCCGCCTCGGGTGGCCCACCCGAGCTCGTTTCCGGACCCGCGCTCGACTTCGTGAGCTTCGACCTTCCGCCGGGACACGGTCGCCTCGCGGCCACGAGCACTGCCCCACTGGTCAACGCGGCCCTCGAGGGCCCCTGGTGCTCAATCTACCCGGTGCCGCGGTCGCTCACGTCGGGCCGCGTCGCGCTGCTCGATACCGCGACGGCGACCCGAGACACCGCATTCCGCTTCGTGGCGCCAGGTGTCGGAGCCAAGAACCTCCGCTGGTCGCCCGATGGCACGCGGATCGCATACAGCCGGCTTCGCGCCGGCACGAGCGACGGAGACGTCTGGGTCGGGCGGACGACCTGGAACCGCGCCCCGGCGCTCGCTGCCTCGGTCGAGCCGAACTACTCGATCCCGACCTGCGCGCCGTTCGAGTTGACGCTGTACGCCAGCGACCCCGACGGCGACCCGCTGACCTTCGAGGCGTCCTACCTTCCGGCCGGGGCGCAGCTCCAGTCGGGCAACACCGTCTACTGGCCTTATCCCGTGGCGGGCACGTACTGGTTCGTCGCTCGCGCGCTCGACCCCTCGGGCGGCGTCGCCTCGCGGGTCGTCAAGCTGGAGGTCTACGAGCAGTACTACTGCGGCGGTGGTGGAGGCGAGGACCCGCCTCCGATCGAGGGCGGCCCCCACGCCATCCGGCAGGCCGAGTCGAACCGGATGATCGGCGGCGGCGGCACGGGCCTGACGCGCGTCGCGAACACGTTCCTCGACGGCGCGCCTCCGGGCCAGTGGCGGTCGCAGGCCGTCCGCCTCATGACTCCACGCGCCGACGAGGCCGGGCAGGTCACGACGCGGGTCGTTGCTCTGCGGCCGGGCGCGCTGCGCCTCGACCGGGTGCGGCTGCGGGTCGCCGAGCATGCACTCGGCACCGTGGCCGCCTCGACCGGGGACGGTGTCGTCACCGGCGCGAAGTGCCGGCCCGCCCGCATGGCCGTCGATGCCGGGGAGGATCTCTCGTCGTCGCTGGCCGGCGCCGACGGAGACACGCGGCACTTCGCGGCGGGCTCGACGCTCGAACTCGAGTGGCCCGCCGGTACGGAGGCAGCCGGCGCCCTGCTCGACTGCGCGCGGGCAAGTGCCGTCGACCCGGCGACCGAGTGGGGCGTGCGCTTGGAGGCGTGGCGCGACGGCGCCTGGCAGCCCACAGGCCACATCCACCCGAGGAGCGGCTTCGACCTGCTCGCCGCGGCACACGGTCCCGCCGAG
>CAZUEM010000115.1:0-10361 GCA_964619155.1 uncultured bacterium | reverse complement strand
CGCGCTTCCTCCGCCATCGTGGCTTCGGAAGCGCTCCGCACTGAGGCCATCGCGCACGCCCCGGCCCCGGCTCGCGTGGCACGCGTCGGTCCTCTTTCGCTCGCGTCCGGCCCCGGCTCGCGTGGCACGCTTCGGGTTCATCCCTCATGCGGCCGTCGCCGGGCGGCGGGAGGCCGGTGGCGCGAGGTAGCGCAGCGCGGCGCGAACGCGGCTCTCGAGCGAGGCGTCGGGACCGAGTTCGCAGGCGGGCAGTGCGGCGCGCGCCTCACGCTCCCGGAACCCGAGGCTCTTGAGCGCGGCGAGCACGTCGCGCTCCGAGGCGGATTCGGGCTGCGCCGCGCGGGCGGCGACGGCGTGTTCGCGCTTCGCGCGCATGAACGCGGCGCCGAACGCGCGCTCGGCCTCGAGGCGGTTGTGCGTGCGGCAGCGCAGGCGGAGGTTGTCCGCGGTCGTCAGGCCGCCGCGGGCGAGCGGGACGACATGGTCGAACTGCAGGCTGTGGCACGAGTCGCAGCGCTGCCCGGTGTCGCCCACGAACGTGCAGCGCCCGCCGTCGCGGCGGAAGACCGCGTGGCGGATCGCCATGGGAATGCGGCGATCATTCGCGGGTGTGCGGCGCGACGCCGCCCGCCGCGCGGGCCGCATGCGCGCGCCGACACCGAAGCGCTGCTTCTCGACCTGCGCGATCAGCGCATCGAGCGCACGGTCGAGCACCTCGGCGACGTCGCCATCGGGCACCGAGTGGCCGAGCAGCGCGCGGGCGTAGGCCAGCTTGTCGCGCGTCGCCTGCGTGATCGCGGCATGCAGCGAGAAGCGGACGGGTGCCGCGGCCGCCGGCGCGGCGGACGGCGAAAGCGGCTCCATCGACAGGACCACTTCGCCGGGTCCCGCGGAGGCCGGTATAGGATCCGGATCCTGTTGCGCTGCGCGTTCCGTGACATTCGACTCGAGCGCGAGCGTCGCCGCGAGTGGACGCTCGGCCGGGCCCGCGCCGCTGGCGTGCATGAGGTAGTGCGCGAGCAGAGCCTTGATGTCGCGCTTGGTCTGCCGCGCCGCCAGCGTGACCAACTGCTCCACGTTCTCCGGAGCCAGGTGGGGTGCGAGCAGGACGATCGCGCTGACGTTGAGCCGGCCGTCCCCGACCGCGTCGAGCAGGAGCGGGAACTCGCGCGCCGCCCGCGCCGCCTGGATGCGCTTGGCCGCGACGTCGGGCGAGAGCCGCAGGGCGGTGACGCAGTAGTGCTGCATGGACGCACAGCCCCGGGGCGCGTAGAGCGCGCGGGCGTCCACCTCGGCGATATGGGCGAGCAGTTCGGCGGTGTTGGTGCGGTCCTTCGAGACGAGCGCGGCGAGGTCGCGCAGCAGGACCTCGTCGGCCAGGTGCGAGAGCGAGCGGTTCGGCACGGCGGTCACTCCGCGGGGGCGGGTCGCGCGGGGACAGGGGTGGATTGAAGCACACGCGATTCCGGCCGCCGCACGCGCCGCCACGCCGCGAAACGAGCAGCGCGACGAAAGAAGTTGCACCGTCGCGCTCGAACGCGGCGAGCGCGCCGCAGGCGCGCAATGCCGCGCCCCGGGATCGATGGTCTCGCCCCGCGCGAGCCGCACCGCGAAAACGCGGCAAGTCATTTCGCTGCAAGCCATCCATGCGATCGCGAAGAGGATCTCGCGCGACGCGAACTTCGTCGGGCGTGCGCGCGCCACACGAGCCGGAGTCCGGGCAAGTGCACGCGCCGACTGTCGCGCGCCACACGAGCCGGGGCCGGGCAAGTGCACGCGCCGACCGCCGTGCGCCACACGAGCCGGGGTCCGGGCAAGTGCACGCGCCGACGGTCGCGCGCGACCCGAGCCGGGGCCGGAGCGCGCGCGATGGCCTCAGTGCGAAGCGCTTCCGCAGCCATGGATGGCGGAGGAGGCGCGCAGCGAGGAGGAGAGGCGGCAGGATGCCGCCGACCGACGCTGAGGCCATCGCGTGTGCTCCGGCCCCGGCGGCGGTCCCGCACAAACGAACGAGCGCGACCGTCGAACAATGCCCCGGCGGCGGCCCCGCAGGAAAGAACGAGCGCGACCGCCGGCCCCGGCGACGGCCCCGCACGAAAGAACGATCGCGACCGCCGCCGACCGCTACTTCTTCGGCGGCGCCGCCGCCTGCTTCTCCCAGCCCGCCGCCACGTTCTCGAGGTTCCTGCGGTTCGGCTCGTCCGGCGCGAGCGGGAGCGCCTTGCGCGCCAGCGCAGCCGCCTTCGCGAAGTCGCCGTCGATCGCCGCCGCGCGCGCCAGCCCGAACGGCGCCGGCCACTGGTTCGGAAAGCGCTTGGCGTTGAGCAGGTAGATCCGCTTCGCCTCGGCGTTGTTGCCCGCCAGCTGCATGCCGCGCGCGAGCCCGTGGATGTCCTGCGGCGTCGTGCCCGGCAGCGCCATCGCCCGGTCGAACGTCCTCGCGCCCTCGTCCGCCCGGCCGTTCGCCATCTGGAGCTGCGCGAGCGTCGTCAGCGTCTGGAAGTTCGCCACGCCGTTGCCCGGGCGGCTTACCGCCTCTTCGGCCCAACGCAGCCCCTGGTCCAGGTGCGCCTTGCGCTGGAGGCAGAAGTTCGCCGCGTCCATGAACGCCTTCCACTCGAACGCCGCGCGGTTGCGGAACTCGTCCTTCAGGTTCGCGACGTACAGGCCCGTCCAGTCGTCCACCGAGATCTGGATCGGCACCTGCAGCTCCTCCCACTTGAGCGCCAGCGTCGCCCGGTCCGGCTCGCGGTCGGTGAACTCGTAGGTCAGCCACTCGTTGTACTCGCAGGCCGACGGCTTCACCGTGACCCGCAGCTGGTCCTTCGCCGGGTCGTACCAGTAGCTGCCCCAGGCCTTCGAGTCCTTCGAGAAGATCACCACCCACTCGTCCTTGCCCGGGATGAAGTGCAGGCCGTACGAGCCCGCCGGCAGCGGCTCGCCCTCGACCTTCACGTCGTGCGTCACCGTGAACACCGTGTTCTCGTTCGCGCCGCCGCGCCACGGGCACTGCGTGCAGCCGTTGTAGCCGAGGTCCGAGAGCCCGTAGGGCACCAGCTCGCCCCAGACGTGGCCCCGGCGGTCGCGGCCGTCGGGCGCGTGCACGTCGGGGCTGCTGTAGTCCACCGTCACGCGCACGATCCCCATGCCCTGCGTGACCGAGGCGACCTGGTTGTCGCCGCTCGGCGGCAGCGTGACGTCGATGGCGAAGGCGGGCGCGGCGCAGGCGAGCGCGAACGCGGCGGCGGCGAGGGTGCGGCGGATGGCGTGCGGCATGGCTTCCTCCGGGTTCCCGATGCGGGCGTGAGTCGGACGGGGGCGCACGCTGCGCGCCCGCCGCACCCCGCGGCAAGGGTCGCACGACGGACGCGCCGCCGGGCGCGGCGGGCGCGGCGCTTGCCCGGGCGCGGGGCGCGCTCTAGCGTCATCCGCCGTCCGACGTCTTCACCGAGCGCGAGGAGGCCCGCCATGTCCCGCCACAAGGGCGGCACGTATCGCATCCACCGCACCCGGCCGCGCGCGGCCGCGGGCGAGGCGCACCCGCGGAGCTGGTTCCGCTCCCCGGGCGGCGAGGTGCGGCGCGACCTCGCCGCGCACGAGCTGCCGGAGCGGCTCGCCGAGCCCGGCGGCTTCCTGTGGGTGGATCTCGACAGCGGCAGCCCGGCCCAGCTCGCGCTGCTCGAGTCGGTGTTCCGGCTGCACCCGCTGGTCATCGAGGACACGGCGAGCCCCAACGGCCGCGTCAAGGTCGAGGAGTACCCGGGCTACCTGTTCACCGTCGTGCGCGGCGTGCGCTACGTCCCCGAGACCGCGGACCCGCACGACATCGAGACGTTCAACCTCGCCTGCGTGCTCGGCCCGAACTACCTCGTCACCGTGCACGGCGCGCACGCGCCCGGCGTCGAGGCCGTGCGGGAGCGCGTGGAGCGCTCGCCCGACCTGCTCGGGCGCGGGCCCGCTCGCACGCTGCACGCGGTGCTCGACGCCTCGGTGGACGCCTACTTCCCGATCGTGGACCAGCTCGACGAGTTCGTGGACTCGATCGAGCAGCGGGTATTCGTGAAGCTCGACGACGCGGTGCGCGGCGACATCCACGCGGTGAAGCGCCTGCTGCTGCAGCTCAAGCGCCACCTGGCGCCGCAGCGCGAGGTGTTCAGCTTCCTCACGAACCGCCCGTGCGCGCTGGTCCCGCCCGAGACCCAGATCTACTTCCGCGACATCTACGACCACGTCATCCGGCTCAACGAGTCCATCGACACCTACCGCGAACTGCTCGGGTCCACGATGGAGGCCTACCTCACGCAGGTCTCGAACCGGCTGAGCGTGGTCACCAAGGGGCTCACGGTCATCGCCACGCTGAGCGTGCCGTTCGTCGTCGTGAGCGGCATGTGGGGGATGAACTTCGGCCACATCCCGCTGTCCGAATGGCCGCACGGCTTCTGGGTCATGTTCCTGATCCAGCTCGGCCTGGGCGGCGCGCTCGTGTGGCTGCTGCGCCGCCGCGGGCTGATCTGAGCGGCGGCGCTCGCACGGCGACACGAAGCCGGCCGCCCCGCGAGGGACGGCCGGCTTCGGACTTCCCGGGGACCGGGCTCAGTGCCCGAGCACGCCGCGGATGAGCAGCATGGCGATGACCACGCCCATCAGGCTCTCGCCCGCGATGAGGCCCGAACTGACCGGCACGACGTACTTGCGCGCCATCGCCGGGTTGAAGCGGCCGATGAGCAGCGCGCCGAACGCACCGAGGAACATCGCGATCGCGTTGCTGCCCGGGATGACCATGGCGATGCCGAGCCCGTTCGGCGAGGGCACCCAGCCGCGGATCGCCTTCGGCGCGAAGCGCTCCATCAGCGCCAGTGCGACGCCGAGCAGCAGGCCGATGCCGATGCCGGTGCGCGCGAGGCCGTCGAGCGCGCCGATGCCGCCCGCGAACGCCTTCGAGACGCCCGCCCAGACGAGGCACGAGGGCGCCGGCCAGGCGTCGGTGCCGAGCACGGTCGGATCCGGGATGATGATGTTGAACGCGGGCACCACGACCGCCGCGCCGGCGAGCACGCCGAAGAGCTGAGCGTAGAACTGCGCGCGCGGGTTGGCGCCGAGCAGCCAGCCGGTCTTGAGCGTCGTGAGCAGGTCGGCGGCGTGCAGCCCGATGCCGCCCGTCACGTTGGCGCTCATGATGTTGCCCGACAGGTTGCCGGGCGTGATGACGCCGTAGAGCAGCTGCGTCACCGGGCCCAGCGCCTTGGTCGGGGTCACGTCGGTCTCGCCCGTCACGCGCGAGGCGACGAAGCCCATCACCACCGCGAGCGGCACCGCGACGAGGCCGGCCCACCACGGGATCTGGAACAGGATCGTCATCAGGATCACGACGACGGGGCCGAGCACGATGAAGCCGGCGGGGAACCACCAGCCGGGGCACTCGATCGCGTCCATCGGGTCGGCGACGTGGCCGGCGGGCTTCTTCGTGAAGATCGCCGTGATGCCGCCGAACGAGCGCGCGACGCTCTTCCAGTCGAGCGCGAACGACGTGAGGCCCGCCGCCACCAGGATCGCGGCGCCCGGCCACACGGTCCAGCCGACGATGGCCTTGTAGCTCACCTCGGCGATGGTGCCGCTCGCGACCAGCGCCGGGGCGAGGAACGCGTAGGTGAGCACGCCGCCCAGCAGCAGAGACCAGCCGGTGCGGAAGCTCATGAGCGCGCCGGCGCCGAACAGCACCAGCTCGCTCTTGAGCGCGAGCGTCCACTTCTCGGCCGGCAGCCCGCCGACACTGAGGCCGAGCGGCAGCACGCCCGGGACGTTGAACGGCATCCACGCCGCCTTGGCGTCGCGGAACCACGCCAGCGCCGCCGCGACCAGCGCGCCGATGCCGAGCGCGCGCGCCTGCTGCACGCCTTCGCCCCCGCCGCTTCCGTCGGCGGCGCCGTGGATCGCGCGCAGCGTCTCGGCCGTGGCCTTGCCGGTCGGGAACGCGAGTCCCTCCTGGTTCACGAGCTGGCGCTTGATCGGGATGGCGGTGAACACGCCGAGCGCGGCGATGGCGCCGAACCAGAAGATCATCGCGGTCGGGTCGGGCCGCAGGGTCGTCACCATGAGCAGCGCGCCGAAGGCGGCCATGTTGCCGCCTCCGGTCATGAAGCCGGCGCCCGAGGAGACGGTGATGAGGGCGTTGTTCTCGAGCGCCGTCAGCGGCTGCTTCGAGATCCGCAGCGCGTGGATGAGCTGGAAGAGGGCGAACGACAGGATCGCGGCGGTGATGGTCACGCCCATGGACCAGCCCGTCTTGAAGAAGACGTACAGGTTCGACAGGCACATCACGGCGCCGATCAGCATGCCGACGAGCACGGCCCGGATCGTGAGCTGGGGCACGCCGGGTCGGTGCACGTGCTCCCGCCAGTACTGCTCGGGGGCGCCGGGTGAGGCTTCCTTGGGGTCGATCATGCGGTCCTCGGGAGAGCGCGGGTTCGGGGCAGCGGTGCGATGCAGGCTGCGGTCGCGCAGTCTAGCCGGAACCCGCGCGCGGCACGAAAGCGGCCGCGCGCCGGGCCGCCGCGCCGGGGGCCGGGATTGCCGCGGTCGCCACGCCCGGCGGGGACCGGCTCCAACTTTTCGGCCGTGCCCGCGTATCTGATACGGGCGATCCTGCGGACCGGCGTCTTCCATCCCCCCGCCGGGGCCGCTCGTTCGAGGAACCGCGTGTCGAGGAGGTGCCGCCGTGAACGTGCGCAGGGAAGGTGAGGTCACCATCGTGTCGCCGACGGGCTGGCTCGTCGGCGGCGACGAGACCGACCAGCTCGAGGACCTGGTCCGCGGGCTCCTGGCGGACGGGCACCGGCGGCTGGTCGTGGACCTCTCCGGCATCGTGATGATGAACTCGCTGGCGGTCGGCGCGCTGATGGGCTGCCGCCAGAGCTTCCGCAATCGCGACTGCCGCATGGTGCTCGCCGGCCTCAACCACCGCCTCGCGCGCATGTTCCTCATCACCCAGCTCACGCTCGTCTTCGAGATCCACGACACGCTCGACGCCGCGCTCGCGGCGCTGCGGGCGAGCGCCTGA
The DNA here is from genome assembly GCA_964619155.1 of uncultured bacterium. GTDB lineage: Bacteria > Eisenbacteria > RBG-16-71-46 > RBG-16-71-46 > RBG-16-71-46 > CAIXRL01. The sequence goes on along the minus strand of CAZUEM010000115.1, from coordinate 3,304 downwards.
GCCGGACCCGGGCCGCGTCCGCGCGGTCCGGCCCCACCGGCCCGCGGCGCGATGCGCCCGGGCCGCCGACGGAGTCGCCCATGTCCCGAGCCTCGTTCGCCCGGGCCGCGTTCGCGCGGCCCGCGCTCGCACTGCTGGCCGCCGCGGCGCTCGCCGCCGCGCCTTCCTCCGCCGCCGCGATCGAGTGGCCCCCGTCGGCCATCGCCGGCCACGCCCGCGCGTGGTTCGCCCAGCTCGCGGGCGCCGAAGCGGACGCGCGCGCGTTCTTCGCCGGGCACTTCGCGCCCGCGGCCCTCGCCGAGGCCGGGCTCGACGTCCGGCTCGAGCGGCGGCGCGGGATGCTCGAGCGCACCCGCGGGCTCACGCCGCTCGAGGTGCTGAACGACGATCCCGCGCGGCTCGACGTGAGCTGCCGGGCCGGAAACGGCGACGAGGTCGTCGCGATCTTCAGCGGCGAGCCCTCGCCCCCGCACCGGCTGACCGGCGTGCGGCTCGAGGCACGGGCGCACGGGGACGACGGGCGGCGCGCGGCCCCGCCGGCCGGGCCGCCGCTCGCCGACGCCGAGGCGGTCGCGCGTATCCGCGACCACCTCGACGCGCGCGCCGCCGCCGGGGAGTTCTCCGGGGTCGCGCTGCTCGCGCGCGGCGGCCGCACCCTGCTCGAGGGCGCGTGGGGACTCGCCGACCGCGAACGCGGCACCCCCGTCACGACCGACACGCGCTTCAACCTCGCCTCGATCGGCAAGCTCTTCACCCGCACCGCCGTCGCGCAGCTCGCCGCGGCCGGGAAGCTCTCGCTCGACGACCGCCTCGCGAAGTGGCTGCCGGACTACCCGCACGCCGATGCGATCACGCTCGAGATGCTGTGCGAGCACCGCTCCGGCGTGGGCGACATCTTCGGCCCCGCGTTCGAGGCCGCCGACCGCTCGAAGCTCCGCCACAACCGCGATTTCGTCCCGCTCTTCCGCGACGCGCCGCCGTGGTTCGCGCCCGGCGCGTCGCAGCGCTACTCGAACGGCGGCTACGTGCTGCTCGGCGAGGTGATCGCGCGCGCCTCGGGCGAGGACTACTACGACTACCTCGCGAGGCACGTCTTCGGCCCCGCGGGCATGAAGGCGACCGGCTACCCGATCGAGGGGGACGGGACCCAGGGGCTCGCGCGCGGCTACACGCGCGAGGGCGCGCGCGATGGCGCCGAGCGCGACAACGTCCCGACCCGGCCCGCGCGCGGCAGCGCGGCGGGAGGCGGGTACGGCACGGCCGCGGACCTGCTCGCCTTCGATCGCGCGCTCTTCGGCGCGAAGCTCTGCCCGCCCGCGTGGGCGGCATGGGTGGCGGGCGGGCCCCGGCCGCGCCCCGGCGAGGCGGGCGGCGGCCCGGCGTCGATGACGGGCTTCGCGGGCGGCGCGCCCGGCGTGGCGAGCGAGTGGCTGCACGAAGGGGACGTGACGCTCGTCGTGCTCACCAACCGCGACCCGCGCGTGAGCGGCGCGGCGCTCGAGCCGGTGCGCGAGATCGTCCGGCGCATGGCGGCGGACCCGGGGCGCTAGCGGAGTTTCAGCGATCCGGCATCCGGGGCGCGCCCGTGTTCCGTCCGCGGGCGCGGTCGCGCAGGCATCGAGTACGCGCGAGCGCCATGCGGGATTTCTTGCGGCGGCGGACCGGGCGGCGCGCGCGAAACCCGACGCGCGGGCGCGGCCGGTTGTGGCAACATGCGGCCTCCAACCTGGAGGCTCACGAACATGACGCTCCCCCGTCGTGCCGCGCCCGCCTTCGCGGTCGCCGCCTTCGCCGTCCTCGCCGCCTGCGTCCCGCCCGCCGCGCGCGCCGCGGCCATCCCGAGCCCGCGCGAGTTCCTGCGCATGGAGATCGGCGCCGACCGCGTGCTCGCCGACTACCGGCAGATCCACGCCTACTTCCGCGAACTGGACCGGCTCTCGCCGCGCCTCGAGCTGCAGGTGCTCGGGCCCTCCACGCTCGGCGAGGACATGATCCAGGCAGTGATCACCTCCGAGGCCAACATGGCGCGCCTGCCGCGCCTCAAGGACATCTCGAAGCGGCTCGCCGACCCGCGCGGGCTCTCCGATGCCGAGGTCGCGGCGCTCGCCGAGGAGGGCCGCGCGTTCCTGCTCGTCACCTGCAACATCCACGCGACCGAGATCGGCTCGACGCAGATGGCGATGGAGTGGGCGCACGCGCTCGCGACCGCCGGCGATCCCGAGACGCTGCGGCGGCTCGACGAGGTCGTGCTGCTCCTGGTGCCGTCGCTCAATCCCGACGGGCAGATCCTGGAGACCGAGTGGTACCGCAAGTGGCTCGGCACCTCGTACGAGGGCGGGCGGATGCCGTGGCTCTACCACCACTACACGGGGCACGACAACAACCGCGACTGGTTCATGCTCACGCAGGCCGAGACGAAGGCCATGTCGCGCGCCGTCTACCACGAATGGTTCCCGCAGGTGTGGCTGGACGAGCACCAGATGGGCGGCACCGGGCCGCGGCTGTTCGTGCCGCCCTACGCCGAGCCCGTGGACGGCGACATCCACCCGCTCGTCTGGCGCGAGGTGAACCGCATGGGCGCCGACATGTCGCTGCGCCTCGAGCAGGCCGGCAGGTCGGGCGTCATCTACGGCTACGCGTTCGACGCCTACTGGCCCGGCGGCACGAAGAACACCGCGTGGTTCAAGAACATCTCGGGCCTGCTCACCGAGGCGGCCTCGGTGCGCCTCGCGAGCCCCGTCTACGTGGACCCGACCGAGCTCGCCGGGGGGCGCAAGGGGCTCGTGGACTACGAGACGCAGACCAACTTCCCGAACCCCTGGCCGGGCGGCTGGTGGCGGCTGCGCGACATCATGGACTACGAGCGCATCGCCTCGGACGCGCTCCACGAGACCTGCGCCGACCTGCGCCGCGACCTGCTGAGGAACATGGCCGCGCGCGCGCGCGCCGCGATCGCGAAGGCCGCGCCGGGCGAGGCGTTCCGCATCCCGTGGGCGCAGCGCGACGCCGCCACCGCCGCGAAGCTCGCGGCGCTGCTCGTCGAGCACGGGGTCGAGGTCTTCCGCGCGCCCTCGGGCGACTTCTGGGTGCCGCTCGCGCAGCCCTACGGCGACTTCGCGCGCGAGATGCTCACGACGCAGCGCTTCCCCGAGGTGAAGCTCGTCGCGGGCAGGGAGATCGTGCGGCCCTACGACGTGGCGGCCTGGTCGCTGCCGCTCATGATGGGCGTCGAGGTCGGGCGCGCCACCGCGCCCGACGGCCTCGCGCGCTGGACGGGCGCGCCGGCCGCGCCCGGCGGCGCCGG
>CAZUEM010000114.1:0-10604 GCA_964619155.1 uncultured bacterium | reverse complement strand
GCCTGCCAAGCAGGCGTTCTGCTGTCACGTCGGCAGTCTTCTCGGCTCCCAGGGACGCCCCCCCACTGTCACGATCGGACGCCAACCCGAAGGTACGTCGCGCGTTAGCCGGACTGTCGGGAGGGGCGGCTCGCGTGGCACGGCCGATGCCCCCAAAGCTTGGTTCTCGTCGCCCACCTGTTCGCCCAAGCCCTTTCGACAGGAGGTCGCCCCATGCGTCGGGTCCATTGGTATCCTCTGCTCCTCATGTTGCTCGTCCCCACCACGTCATCCGCGCTCCAGCTTCGCTGGAGCACCGGGGCGACAGACGTCAGCTTCACGGCCGCGACGCGCTGTACGCTGGTCGTCCAGGCCGACTCCGCTGAAACCGGGCTGCCGTCGGAGTGGCGCCTGCTCTGGCTCGCCGATTCCTCCGGGGTCAACTTCGTCGCCATGAGCTCCTCGGCGGCCTGCGAGGGCACGACTGCGCAAGTGTCCACCTTCGAGCCGCCGACCACGCCCGCGGACAGCGCTGCGAATCTGATCACGGCTCGCTTCTGCTCTTCCGGCGAAGACCGGGCGACCGAAGCCCGCTGGGTCCTGGATCAGCCCGGCGGCAGCCGCTGCCGGTTCAAGGTCGTGGCGCTCGATCCCGGCGACCCGGACTCGAGCCGCGTGATCGCTTCCAATGAGGTCACGTGCAACGGGGGTGTGGACGGCCAGTACTTCCCCGCCATTCTGCATGTCCGGAGCGACCACCGCACCACTGTGCTGCATGTTGACGTCGTCGGCTCGGCGCTGGAGGGGCTCAGTTCCGTGAGCGTTTCAGCGCCTCAACTCGGCGGCAAGCTGCCACTCGCGCTCGTGACGAGGACGGACACGACCCTCTCTGCCACCGCTGACATATGCGTGCCTCTCCCGACGTCCCAGGTTCGGTTCACCACCCCGGAGCGCGAGTTCCCGCTTGGCGAGGTGCCCGCCGACCAGGTCGTCGCCACGACGCTGCCCTACCGCTGGGTCTTCCGGGATCAAGACACTTCTTTCGTCTACGAGAAGGACTTCGCGTTCATCAACGCGCCGCTCCCGATCGACGGAGAGTGGCAGAACCTGTACCACCTCTACTACATTCGCCACTACACGGATGGCGGACAGCGCCGTCGGAACGAGTTCGCCCTTGGCCACGCCTGGTCGCGAGATCTGGAGCACTGGAATTCCAACCGATTCGCGTTCGTCGCGGATACGCTCAACCCAGCCCGCTGGGACGGCGCAGAGGTCTGGGCGCCGAGCATCATTCAGGCCGGTGGCATGTACCACATGTTCTACACCGGCCTCGATTCGGTTGTTCGCGATCAGACCATCGGCTACGCGACGGCGGCGTCGCTCGACACGACGGATCTCCCGGGCCACTGGACGCGGCGGACCTCGCCGACCCTGACACCGGCCGATGCGAGCGACTGGGTGTATCAGAACCATCCGTGGGATTTTCGCGATCCGTTCGTGATGGCCGACCCCGAAGATCCGTCGAGGTTCCTGTTGTTCTACACGGCCAGATCACAGGCGGATCCGAGCCACAATGCCGTGGGCGTGTTTCGTAGTGACCCAGGGACCCTCGACGACTGGACCAACCTCGGCTTCTACGAACGAACCACGTACGCCAACAACGGGGTCGCATGGCTCGAATCGCCGCATGTGTTCCCTGATGGCGCCCACCACGAACCCGGGCAGAGCGCGGCAGCGACGTGGAGGCTGATGTACACGGATGGGGGATGGACCACCGGCTGGCAAAGGGCGGTGCTGTTCAACAACAAGAGCGTGGGCACGCCGCTGACGGATACCCGAGCCGATAGCTGGGAGGACGAGACCGGGCTGGGCGATTACCTGGGATTCACGACCAGCTCGCCGGAATATGGCGTACAGGCGTCGGAGATCCTCCAGATCGGCGGCGCCTACTACTGGGGTGGCTACAACGGGGACGAGCTGGTCTTCCGCAAGCTCAACTGGGGATCACCGCCCTCCACCGACTTCACGATGGCGGACACGGTCGACTTCCTCGCTGTGGGGCCGCGCGACCTGCCGCAGCGGGCAGGGCTGCACCTGGCGGAGTTGCGACTCGGTCAGAGCACGGTGCGTTTCCGGATCGAGCTGCCGGCGCCGATGCAGGCCGAGGTCGCCATCTACGATGTGATGGGGCGGCTCGTTCGGCGTGTGACGGACAAGCCGCTCGCGGCCGGAGCCAGCGAAGTCGCCTGGGATGGCCGCGACCGCAGCGGCGCAGTGGTGGGCTCGGGCGTCTACTTCGCGCGGCTGCGTGCCGGCGGCGCTTCGCAGGTCGTGCGTGTACCGCTGGTGCGATGAGCGCGAAGCCATCAACACGCCGCGTGAGGTGGAAGCCACCAGGCATCCGGAATGCGGACGAGCCTCGCCCGTGAACCGGCGTCATGCAGGGGCTGGGCCTGGCTGCTCCCTGACGCGCGTAGCGGCCCTTGTCGGGCTCTGGGTTGTCCTAGGCCGCGCAGGCAGCGTGGCAGCCCAGTCCGCGAATCCCGACGCCTGGGTCGTTGATCCCACCGGTGCCGTGTCGGCGATCGAGCGCACGCCGGAGACCATCTATCTGGGCGGCTCGTTTTTCAATGTCGGCCCTCCTACGGGGCAGGGCCTGCCGACTCAATCCGCCACCGGCGCCCCGTTCGCGAGGTATCCCCGCGTTGCGGGCACCGTCTGGGCCGTGCTCGCCGACGGCGAGCGCGGATGGTTCATCGGCGGCACGTTCGAACGCGTTGGCAGACTCGCGCGGAAGAACCTCGCATACGTCTATGCGGACGGTCGGGTCTCGCCGTGGGCTCCCGATCCGTCTGGTTCAGTGTGGGCGCTTGCGCTCGATCGCGGAACGCTCTTCGTGGTTGGTAGCTTCGCCAACATCGCCGGCAAGCCGAGAAGCCGCGCGGCGGCGATCGACGTCGCGTCTCGCCGCGTGCTCGACTGGGATCCCAACGTCGAAGGTGGACCGGTGTGGGCGGTCGCCGTCGACTGCAACCGCGTCTACCTCGGCGGCTACTTCAGCAACGTAGCCGGCCAGACTCGTTACGCCCTCGCCGCGGTCGACCGTGAGGCCGGAGTTCCCACGCCGTGGAGCCCCGCCGCCAGTGGGGATCGAGTCTTCGCCATCGCGCTCGGGGGCGATGCGGTGTACGTGGGTGGTCAGTTCCCAGCGATGTCGGGTCAGTTGCGCTCGCATCTGGCGGCCTTCGACCGCTCGACGAACGAACTGCTGCCGTGGCGCTGGACGATCGAGCGGATTCCGGAGTGCAATCACTGCGACAGCGGGCCGTTCGTCCAGACGCTGACTGTGGCGGGAAGCCGGTTGTACTTCGGTGGCTCGTTCACCCACGTGGACACCCTCGCCCGCTCAGGCCTCGCCGCCATCGACCTCGAGACGCACGCGCTGACGGCCTGGGACCCGCAGGCCACAGGGGCCCCACCCTGGCCCTACGTCTACACACTGGCCGCGCGCAGAGGCGTGGTGTACGTGGGGGGGCACTTCGACAGCCTGGGTGGCGTCGCTCACGCCTACACAGGCGCGGTGGACGGCGAGACCGGCCGCGCGACGGAGTGGTTCCCTAGGCCCAATGCCGACGTATATGCGCTGGCGGCGACCGATCGCGCGGTCTACGTCGGCGGTGACTTCACCAGTGCCTGGAGCTGGCAACGGCGGAAGAACTTGGCAGCCCTGGACGCGCGCACGGGGGCGCTGACGAACTGGGATCCCGAAGCGGACGGCGGCGTGACGGCCATGAAGTTGTGCGGCAATACGCTCTACGTGGCCGGCGCGTTCGACACGGTGGGAGGTGAGCCGCGCCGGGGAATCTCGGCACTGGATGCCACGACGGGGATCGCGACGCCCTGGAATCCAGGGGTGGATGCAGCGCTTTCGCGGCCGATCTGGGCGATGACGATGCTCCACGGCACGCTGTACGTAGGGGGAAACTTCTATGGCATCGGCGGAGAGGCGCGGCGCAGCCTTGCGGCGGTCGATTCCGCAAGCGGGCGCGTGAAGCCGTGGAATCCGGGCGTTGATGACATTGTGACCGGCCTCGCGGTGCAGGGGGACACATTGCTGGTCGGCGGGATGTTCAGGAGAGTCGGCGGACAGCCCCGAGTCGGGTTTGCGGCCGTCGACACGAGCGGAATCGTGCTGGCGTGGCGCCCACAGGTCTACGCGAGCGTTTCTTCCCTCCTCCTCGCGGATGGAAGACTGATTGCTGGCGGCAGTTTCGCGGAGACGCTGGGGGTGTGGCGGGTCCGCATCGCCGAGCTTGATCCACGAAGCGGAGCGCGCAGGCGGTGGCTTGCGGACGTGAACTACATCGTCTTCGCTCTGGCCCACGCCAACGGCGTCCTCTACGCGGCGGCACCCTTTACGACGATCGGCGGTCAGTCTCGCCAGGGCTTAGCCGCCCTGGATCTCGACACGGGAACAGTGCTCGATTGGGATCCGCAGAAGGACGCCGGTGCGGTCAATGCGCTGGTAGCCACTGAAGATGCCGTCTTCGTCGGCGGAGGCGGATTCCATCGTATCGGAGGCGACGGACGCTCGGGCTTCGCAATCCTGACCCCGGCCGTGCCACCGCCCGACGGCGGACCCCCGGTCGCGAATGGCAGCGTGCTCGCGTTGCCGCAGAACGCACCCAACCCCGCGCACGGCTCGACACTCGTCCGCTTCGAGTTGGCCAGGGCCGGACCGGTGTCGCTGGGAATCTACGACCTCGCGGGCCGGTGCGTCGCCAGGCCGCTTCGTGGTGAGGTGCGCGAGGCGGGTCCACACGAGATCGAGCTGAGCACCGACGGTTGGGCACCGGGGGTTTACTACTTTCGGCTGGATGGTCTCGGCGCGAGCGCCAGCAGGAGGATGGTGGTCATCCGATAACGCGGTCAGCACCGCGATCGCTAGCGTGGGCAAGTCAGATGAATAGCCCGTCTGCCACTCTCCACTCCTGAGCGCCGGCCTCAGCGTGCGAACGGCCACGGTTCCGGACTGCCGTTCATGCGGGCTCCAGACCTTCGCGCCACTGAGTCTGACCCGCTTCTCCGAGGAACACGGCGATCGCCGCCGCGACCTTCCGGCTCGCGACTCGCCGACCGGCCTCGAGATCCACCACCGTGCCCTCGTCCAGCCCGAGTCGGCGGGCAAGCTCGGCCTGCGTCAAGCCAGCCCGGCGGCGGGCTGCTCGCAGACTTCCCGGCAGGCTCCGGCCAGGAAACTCGGGGTCAAAGCCTAGGAATCGGACCAGCCGGCCATGGTGCCGGGCGAGTGGTCGAGAACGGGCCATCTCCCAGAGATGGACGGTCTCTTCCCGCACCCCGAGGCTTTGAGCAAGGGTTCGTTGCGTGAGGCCGAGGTCAAGGCGCCGGCGCCGGAGGTGCTCGCCCAGCGAGTTGGGTGCGAGCGGGTAACCCCTTGGCAGCACGGGCGGTCGCGGCGCCGAGAGCCGGAGGCTGGTAAAAGGCAACGCAACCCTGCGCCTGCGGGTGGCTCGGGCACCCGAAGCGCGGGTGCCGGTGCACGCCGTCGGACCTCGCGCGGCACGCCGCGCGCGTCTCGGGACCCGTGCTCGACCGGCTCGACCTGCAGGTCGAAGTGCCGGCGCTGGCCTCGGACGAACTGCTGCGCGCCTCTCCCGGCGAGGCGACCGCGGTCGTGCGCGAGCGCGTCGAGCGCGCGCGAGCGCTCCAGGCCGCGCGCGGCGCGCTCAACGCGCAGCTGCCGACCGCGGCGCTGCGCGAGCACGCCGCGCTCGACGGGGCCGGCCGCCGCCTCGTCGCCGACGCGATGGACCGCGCGGGGCTGAGCGCGCGGGCGATCCACCGTGCGCTGCGCGTCGCGCGCACCATCGCCGACCTCGAGGGCGAATCGCGCGTCGGCGCGGCGCGACTGGCCGAGGCCCTGCAGCACCGCGCCTACGAGGGACGACTGCGCGGGCCGGACTGATGCGATCCGGCTCGCACGCGAAGCCGGCGTGCCGGGGCGGGAAGGCGAACAGCGGGCGCCTCGCGCGCGATCCGCTCGCCACGCAGCGCGGGTTCGCCGCGCGAATCAAGCATGGCGCCCGCGCCGGGCGCGCCCGTATGTTCGTCGCCTCGACGCAGGACGCCGCGCGGCGTTCCGGGCGCAGAGTTGGGATGCGAACCGGGAAGGAGCTGGACCCGTGGCGACGATCCGAGTGACGACGCTGGATGGCGGCTCGAGCGAACTGCAGCCGGAGGCCGTCGCGGCGCTTCGTGCGGCGCTGCGCGGGCCCGTGCTGGCCGAGGGGGACCCCGGCTACGAGGACTCGCGCACGGTCTGGAACGCGATGATCGACCGCCGGCCCGCGCTGGTGGTGCGCGCGGTGGGCACGGCCGACGTGATCGCGTGCGTGAACTTCGCGCGCGAGCGCGGCCTGCTGCTCACGGTCAAGGGCGGGGGGCACAACATCGCGGGGCTGGCGGTGCGCGACGGCGCCCTGCTGCTCGACCTCTCGGCCATGCGCGGCGTGTGGGTGGACGAGCGGGCGAGGGTCGCGCACGCGCAGGCCGGCTGCCTGCTCGGCGACGTGGACCGCGAGACGCAGCTGCACGGGCTGGCGGCGGTGCTCGGCTTCGTGAGCGCCACCGGGGTCGCCGGCCTGACGCTGGGCGGCGGCTTCGGCTACCTGACGCGCCGCCACGGCTGGACGACGGACAACGTGCGCTCGATGCGGCTCGTCACCGCCGACGGCGGGCTGGTGCGCGCGAGCGAGACCGAGAACCCCGACCTGTTCTGGGGGCTGCGCGGCGGCGGCGGCAACTTCGGCGTCGTGACCGACGTCGAGTACACGCTCCACCCGGTCGGCCCCGAGATCGTCGGCGGCGCCATCGCCTGGCCCGCCGAGCAGGCGCCCGAGGTGCTCGAGCTGTTCCGCGCGACGGCCGCGCAGGCCCCGCCGGAGCTGGCGCTCGTGGCCGGCATGCGCATCGCGCCGCCCGCGCCGTGGATCGCCCGCGAGATGCACGGCAAGCCCATCGTCGCCCTGTTCGTCTGCCACTCCGGGCCGCTCGAGCAGGCCGAGCGCGACCTGGCGCCGATCAAGGCGTTCGGCGCGCCGGTCGGCGACATCGTGCAGCGGCGCTCGTACGTCTCGCAGCAGAGCCTGCTCGACGCCACGCAGCCCAAGGGCCGGCGCTACTACTGGAAGTCGGAGTACCTGCCGGGGCTCGACCCGGCGATGCTCGCGAAGTACCGCGAGCACGCGGCGCGCATCGTTTCGCCGCACTCGGCGATCCTGCTGTTCCCGCTGGGCGGCGCCGTGCAGCGCCTGCCCGAGGACCACTCGCCGGTGGGCAACCGCGACGCGCAGTGGGTGTTCAACGTCTCGGGCTCGTGGGAGCGTGCCGAGGACGACGCGGCGAACGTGGAGTGGGCACGGTCCGCCTGGCGGGAACTGCGCGCCTTCTCGACGGGCGGCACGTACGTGAACTTCCTCAACGAGGAGGAAGCCGGCGACCGCATCGCGGACGCCTACCGCGGCAACCTCGCGCGGCTCGCCCGGGTGAAGGCCGAGTGGGACCCCGCGAACCTGTTCCGGGCGAACAAGAACATCGCGCCGCGCGAGTAGCGCGCGGCCGGTCCGCCCGAGCGGCGGGCCCCGGGCGTGGCGGCCCGGCCCCGCTACGGTTCGACGCGGCCCTTGCGGAACCGCTCGAGCTGGTCCCGGAGGTACGGGTTCGCGGGGTCGAGCGCGGCCGCGCGCTTGCCGACCTCGATCGCGCGCGCGACGTTCCCCATCCGGAAACAGACCTCGGCGAGCGTGTCGAGGATGTCGGTGCTCTTCGGTTCGAGCGCCGCCGCGCGCTCCGCCGCCTTGAGCGCGTCCGGCAGCTGGACGTCGTTGACCGCGCACGACCACGCGAGCCCGTTGAGGAGCGACGCGTCGCGCGTGCCGCTCGCGAGGATGGCGGCCAGCGCCTCGCCCACGCGCCCGCGCTCGAGCTTCGCGAGGTCGGGGCGGCCTTCGGCTTCGTACTCGGCGGCCATGTCCATGTGGGCCCCCGCGCCGTGGAAGCCGCGGTGGATTTCCCACAGGCGGCGGATCTCCCGGATCGGCGCGGCGTGGTCCTCGACGCGCAGGTCCACGTAGCGGTGCGCATACTCGGGGTGCCGCGCGCTCGGCCGCACCACGATCAGCGCCGCCGACTGCTGGCCACGCTTGTCGCCGCCGGCCGCCTGCGCCGCTTCGAGCGCGGCGACGAGCCGCTCGGCCAGCTCGCCCCGCGACTCCCGGAAGGCCTTCGCCATGCCGGCCACCACCTCCGGGCCGGAGAGGATGTTGCCCTGGCAGGCGAAGCTCGCGCCCGCTTCGCCGCCCGCCCAGCTGTTGCAGCGCTCGCCGGTCCAGGTGGCGACGCGCCCGTGCGCGTCCACGATGCCGACCTGGCGCGAGTTCCACTGCGAGTCGCTCGCGGCGAACGCGCGCAGGATCTCGTCCGGCTGCATCCCGGCGCGCAGCATGGCGAGCGCCTTCGGGCCGTAGCTCGCGTTGACGTTGGCCTGCGTCGCGACCGCGCCGACGCCGGCCTCGGCCCACGGCACCGTACGCCCGACGCTGAAGTACTTCGACTCGACGGCGACGCCCAGCTCCTGCGTGACGGAGTCGTACGCGACGATCGAGAACGTGGCGGGCCCGTGGCTCGCGCGCGCGGGCGCGGCGAGGGTGAAGAGCGCGAGGGCGAGGAGCGCGGGCAGCGGGGCGACGTCAATCCGGCGTGACATGGGACCTCCGGGAACGAGGCGGCCGGGCCATCGATCGCGTCGAACTCCCGCCGCCCCGACTGCAGGTAAGGACCGGGAAACTGCCGCCGCTTCCGCGGGCTCCGCCGGCGCGGGCGGCACGGACGCCGTCCGCCCCCCGCGCCGGCTTCGGCCGCGTTCGCCGCTAGACGTCGAAGTGCACGCCCTGCGCGAGCGGGAGCTGGTCGCTGTGGTTGATCGTGACGGTCTGCCGGCGCATGTACGCCTTCCACGAGTCGGAGCCCGACTCGCGGCCGCCGCCGGTGTCCTTCTCGCCGCCGAACGCGCCGCCGATCTCGGCGCCCGAGGTGCCGATGTTCACGTTGGCGATGCCGCAGTCGCTGCCGGCCGCCGACAGGAACTTCTCGGCCGCGAGCAGGTTCTTCGTGAAGATCGCGCTCGAGAGGCCCTGCGGCACGCCGTTGTTCACGGCGATGGCCTCGTCCACGTCCGCGACCTCGATGAGGTAGAGGACGGGCGCGAACGTCTCCTCCTGCACGATCTTCATGTCGGCGCGCGCCTTCACGAGCGTGGGCTCGACGAAGAAGCCCGGCCGCTCGAGACGCTTTCCGCCGTACAGCACCTCGCCGCCCTCGGCGCGGGCGTGCTCGATCGCCTTCATCATGTCCGAGACCGCGCCCTCGTCGATGAGCGGGCCCATGAGCGTGCCGGCCTCGAGCGGGTCGCCGATCCGGACCGAGGCGTAGGCCTTCTTGAGGCGCTCGACGAGCTTCGGCGCGATGCCCTTCTGCATGACCAGCCGGCGCAGCGACGTGCAGCGCTGGCCCGCGGTGCCGACCGCCGCGAACACCGCGGCGCGCGTGGCGAGGTCGAGGTCGGCGTCGTCGAGCACGACGATGGCGTTGTTGCCGCCCAGCTCGAGGATGGTGCGCCCGAACCGGGGCCCCACGACCTCGGCGATGCGCCGGCCCATGCGGCAGCTGCCGGTCGCGGAGATCAGCGGCACGCGCCGGTCGGCGAGCATGACGTCGCCGACGTCGCTGCCGCGCCCGACCACCAAGTTGAACACGCCGGGACAGTCGAACTCCTTCATGACCTCGTCGCAGATCTTCTGCACCGCGATCGCGCACAGCGGCACCTTGCTCGAGGGCTTCCACACCGTCGTGTCGCCGCACACCGCCGCGATGGCAGCGTTCCACGCCCACACCGCGACGGGGAAGTTGAACGCGCTCACCACGCCCACCACGCCCAGCGGCTGCCACTGCTCGTACATGCGGTGGCCGGGGCGCTCGCTGTGCATCGAGAGGCCGTACAGCTGGCGCGAGAGGCCGACCGCGAAGTCGCAGATGTCGATCATCTCCTGCACCTCGCCCAGGCCCTCGGAGAGGATCTTGCCGTTCTCGAGCGAGACCAGCCGGCCGAGGTCGTCCTTGCGCTCGCGCAGCTTGTTGCCGAGCACGCGGACCATCTCGCCGCGGCGCGGCGCGGGCACGCGGCGCCAGGTCTCGAACGCCTTCTGCGCCGCCTGCACGACCGCTTCGTAGTCCTCGCGCGTCGCCTGGCGCACCGAGGCGATCTTCTCGCCGGTCGTGGGGTTCATCGAGGCCAGCTCCGGCCCCTTCGTCTCGATCCAGCGGCCGGTGGCGGCGCCGGGGTTCACGTCCTGAACCCCGAGGCGCGAAAGCAGGCCGTTCAAGGTCGTCGCGGTGCTCATATCGAAGGCTCCTGTTGCAGGTGAAGTGGTGAGGGAATCGCGCGCAGCCTAGCACGTCCCCCCCGCCCGCGGCCCGGCGGCTGGCGGGTCGGGCCGGGCCCGCCCGGCGCGGCGTGAACGGGCGGCGGGCCGCGTCAGCCGGCGTCC
>CAZUEM010000113.1:2581-10750 GCA_964619155.1 uncultured bacterium | reverse complement strand
GCAGCGACTCGACCGCCTTGCGGATGATGCGCTCCGAGAGCCCGCTCATGTGCAGCAGCTGGCGCTGGAGCTCCTCGATCTGGTGTTCGAAGTGCCGTTCCATCGTCGCTCTCCCGGGCGCGCGGCCCGTCACTCCGCCCGGGCGGCGAGCGGGAAGTAGCCGACCTCGGTGACGAGCTTCTGGCCCGCTTCGCCGAGGCAGAAGTCCACGAACGCCTTCGCGTCGCCCTCCGGGGCGCGGCGAAGGTAGAAATACAGGCCGCGGGCGAGCGCGTAACTGCCGTCGTCGATCGTGGCCGCCGAGGGCGCCACCGGCGCGGCGGCGGCGTCCTTGCGCAGCGGCACGATGCGCACGCCCTTCGCGTACGCGTCGCCGCCGAAGCCCACGCCGTTCGCGTCCTTCGACACCGCGTTCACGACCGCGGCGGTGCCGGGCAGCGGCTGCATCGCCGAGGCGAAGTCGCCGCCGTCGAGCACGTGCTCCTTGAAGTACGCGTACGTGCCCGAGCTGTTCTCGCGGCCGTACAGGATGACCGGCCGGTCGGGGCCGCCGACCTGCTTCCAGTTCGCGATCCGGCCCTGGTAGAGGTCGCGGAGCTGCTCGATCGTCAGCGCCTCGATCGGGTTGTCCGCGTGCACGTACACCGCGAGGCCGTCGCGCGCGACGAGGATCTCGGTCGCGCGGGCGCCGAACTTCTGCTGCAGCTCCTCCTGTTCGGCCTCCTTGATCGGGCGCGAGGCCTGGCAGATCTCGGTCGTGCCGTTGAGCAGCGCGGCGATGCCCGTGCCGGTGCCGCCGCCCGTCACCTGGATGACCACGCCCGGGTTGGCGGCCATGAACGACTCGGCCCAGCGCTGGCCGAGGATGACCATCGTGTCGGAGCCCTTCACGGTCACGGGGCGGCGCCGCTCTCCCGGGGCGCACTGCGTGAGCGTGAGCGCCGCGACGAGCGCGAGCGCGAGGGTGGCGAGGTTCCGGCGGATCATGCGTCTCTCCTGGGGGTGTCGCCCTCGGCGGGCGCGAGTTTCGGCAACTTTCGCGGCAGGCCGTGGCCCCCGCGGGTGGCGGTGGCGGTCAGCGGAGGCGGCCGTTCGTCCGGCGCGTGCGCCGGGTGGCGATGGCGTGGCGGCGGGCGGCCTCGACGGCGCCGGCGTAGTCCGCGCCGGCGCGCTGCACCGCGGCCGACCACGAACCGAACTGGCGCCGGGCGCGAGCATAGAGCGCCGGGTGACTGAGGTGCACGCGGAAGAGCTCCCCGCGCGAGGCCAGCTGGCCGATGCGGGAGAGCACTTCGTCCGGAGACATCTCGAGCGGCCGGCCGCGACGGCGCGGCGCCGGCGGGAGGCTCGTCGGATGCTCGGGGATCACGGTTTCCGCGTTCGCGCTCATCGGGACGCCCGGTCCGCTCCCGCGCGACGCGCGCGGGCTGCCGGGTCCGCGACGAGAGGACCACGGGCCGCGTTACGGCGGCGTGAACGGCCCGTGTCGGGCGGGGCAAAAGGGGGCGCTCCCCTCCCGCCGGACCGCCGGCCGGGGCCGCGGCGCCGCCCGCGGGGGGCGGCCGCGCCCGGGAGCGCGGCGGCTCAGCCGGCCAGGTCCGCGAGCGGCGGCAGCTCGAACCGGAACGTGCTGCCCTCGCCCGGGACGCTGCGCAGCGACACCTCGCCGCCGTGCAGCGCCACGATGTGCTTCACGATCGAGAGTCCGAGGCCGGTGCCGCCCTGTTCGCGCGAGCGCGCCTTGTCCACGCGGTAGAAGCGCTCGAAGACGCGCGGCTGGTCGTCCGGCGGGATCCCGGGGCCGGTGTCGCGCACCTCGCACCAGACGCGCCCGGCGTCGCGGCCGACGGCGACCGTGACCGTCCCGCGATCGGTGTACTTGACCGCGTTGTCGAGCAGGTTCGCCAGGACCTGCGCGATCCGCGCCCGGTCCGCCTCGACCTCCGCCGGCTCGCCCGGCTCGAGCGCGGTCGCGAGCCCCGCGCGCGCCGCGGCCTCGCGCACGACGCCGAGCTGTTCGGCGGCCAGCGCGCGCAGGTCGAAGCGCGAGCGGCGCAGCGGCGCGCCGGCGCGCTCGAGCTCGGCCAGCGACAGCAGGTCGTCCACGAGCGCCTGCAGGCGCACCGCCTGGTCGCGGATCACGCGCACGAAGTGCTCGCGGTGCTCGGCGTCCTCGAGGCCGCCGTCGAGCAGCGTCTCGGCGTAGCCGCGCAGCGACGTGAGCGGCGTGCGCAGCTCGTGCGAGACGTTGGCGACGAAGTCCTGGCGGATCCGGTTCACGCGCTCGGCCTCGGTCAGGTCCTGCAGCACGAGCAGCACGGCGCCGGCCTCGTCGTCGCCGAGCGCGGTCGCGCTCGCGCGCAGCATGCGGGGCTCGGGCGACCACAGCCGCAGCTCGTCGCGCACCTCGTGGCCGGCCGCGCGCGCGCGGGCGAGCAGGTCGCCGATCTCGGGCACGCGCGCGAACGACAGCAGCGGCGTGCCGGGCGCGGCCGGGCGCGGCGCGCCCAGCAGCGCCGCGAGGCTGTGGTTGCAGTGCAGGATGCGGTCGGCGTCGTCCACGAGCGCGACGCCCTCCGACATGTGCGCGAGGACGTGCTCGCGCTCGTCGCGCTCGCGCTCGAGGGCGACGAGGCGCGCGCGCAACTCCCGCGCCATCGAGTTCAGCGAGGCGCCGAGCCGCCCGAGGTCGTCGTCCGGCCGCTCGGAGGCCCGCGCCGCCGGCTCGCCGGCGCCGATGCGCCGGGCGACCCGCTGCAGCTCGGCGATGCGCGCGACGTCGCGCCGGGCGAGCGCGATCGAGACGAGCAGCGAGGCCGCCAGCGCCAGCGCCGCCGCCACGGCGAGGCCGCCCGCGCGCGCGGCGTCGAGGCGCCGCAGGAACTCGAGCGGCTCGGCCACGCGCACGGCCGCGAACGGCAGGCCCGGCTCGGCGGGCACCGCCGCGTACTGCAGGTCGAGGTCGATCGAGGCGCTGCGCCGCACGTCGGTCGCCGACTGCCCCGTCAGCGCGCCGCGGATCTCCGGCCGCATGGCGTGGTTCTCGAGGAAGCTGGTGTCGGCGCGCGAGTCCACGAACACGCGCCCGCCCGCCGAGACGAGCGTGACGCGCAGGCCGGTGCGGTCGTCGGCCTCGCGCGCGGCGCGCACCCACTCGCGGCGGCCTGCCGCACGCGTCTCGGCCAGCTCGCGGGCGAGCAGGCGCGCCTCGCGCAGCAGCACGCCGGCGTTGCGCTCGAGCAGCACCGCGCGCTCGACGCGCAGGCCGACCAGGGCGACGACGACGAGCGCGACCGCGGCGGCCAGCGCCTGCGCGGCGTAGAACCGCAGCCAGATGGAGCGCACGGCGCGCCCCGTCAGGCGTCCGCCGCGCCCGCGGGCGCGACGAACTTGTAGCCCGACCCGGTCACCGTCTCGATCAGGGCGTGCGCCTCGCCGAGCTTCTGCCGCAGGCGGCGCACGTGCACGTCCACCGTCCGCGTCTCCCCGAGGTAGTCGTAGCCCCAGACCTTGCGGAGCAGCTCGTCGCGCGAGACCACGCGGCCCGGGTGGCGCACGAGGAACGCGAGCAGGTCGAACTCGCGCGGCGTCAGCACGAGCCGGCGGCCGGAGACGGTCGCCTCGCGCGAGGCCGGATCCACGCGGAGCGGGCCGGCCTCGAAGGACCGGTCGGAGGCCGCCGGGCCCGCGCGGCGCAGCAGCGCCCGCAGCCGGGCGACCAGCTCGCGCGGGCTGAAGGGCTTGGTGAGGTAGTCGTCGGCGCCGTGCTCGAAGCCGAGCAGCTTGTCCATCTCGGCGCCGCGCGCGGTGAGCACGATGACCGGCAGGTCCGCGGTCGCGGGCTCGCCGCGCACCTCGCGCAGGATCTCGAGGCCGTTCCGGCCCGGCAGCATGAGGTCGAGCACCACGGCGTCCGGGCGCGAGGCGAAGAGCTGCTCGAGCCCCTCCTCCCCGTCGGCGAACGCGGCGACGCGGAACCCGGCGCGCTCCAGGTTGTAGCGCAGGAGGTCGCGGATCTCCTTCTCGTCCTCGATGACCATCACGAGCTCGCTCACGAATCCCTCCGCGCGTCGCGCCGGGGCGGGATGCTACGGGCGCGCCGCGCGCAGGGTCAACGCGCGCGCCGCGCCGTTGCGACAACCCGGCGGGGCTGGCCGCGCCCCCGCCGCGCGTCGTACTGTCTCGCGCCGCGCCATGACCCTCTCCGACGACACCCGCGCCATCGCGCTCGAGCGCCTCGAGCCGCCGGACGTCCCCGAGGCGCTGTCGTTCCTCGACGGCGACCCGGTCGCGAACGTCTACCTCGTCGCGCTCGTGCTGCGCGACGCGTTCGCGCGCCCGCAGGACGAGTGCTGGGCCGCGCGCCGGCGCGGGCGCATCACCGCGCTGCTCTACCTCGGCGGGCACTCGGGCGCGGTGCTGCCGCTGGGTGACGACGCCGAGGCGCTCGAGGCGCTCGGCCGGCTGGCGAGCGAGCGGACGGGCGGCCTGCCGCCTCGCTTCCAGGTGACGGGCCCCTGGGACGCGGCCTCGGCGCTCCTGCGCACGTTCCCGGCCGGGCTCGAGCCGCGCCTGCGGCGGCGCCAGATCTACATGTCGCTCCCCCCCGGCGCGCTGCCGGCCGTCCCGCGGCTGCCCGAGCTGCGCCCGGCGCGCCGCGAGGACTACGCGCTCGTCTACGAGTCGGGCGCGCGGCTGCGCGCCGAGGAGCTGCTCGAGGACCCGCGCGAGACCGACCCGGTCGCGTACGCGCGCCGCTGCGAGGAGGACTGCCGCGACGGCCACACCTTCGTGTGGCGCGACGCGCGCGGGCTGGTGTTCCGCGCCAGCGTCAGCGCGCTCACGCCCGACGCCGCGCAGGTCTCCGGCGTGTGGACCGCGCCCGAGTGGCGCAACCAGGGCGTCGCGCGGCGCGCGCTGGCCGAGTTGTGCGCGCGGCTGCTCGTGCGCTCGCGCGAGGTGTGCCTGTTCGTGAACGACGTCAACGCGCCGGCCATCGCGCTCTACCACCGCCTCGGTTTCGCCGACCGCCTGGCCTGGGCCTCGGCGTTCTACGACCGCCCGCGCTGACGCGCCCCGGGCTTGACCGCGGGCTCCGCGCTTGGCAGGTTGCGCGCGCCGCTCCCCGCGCGTTCACGGATGAACCGTCCTCAAGGGAGAACCACGTGAAGAAGTCCACCCTCCTCGTCGTCCTCGCCCTCGCAGCCGGGATGCTGCACGCGGGCGCGGCGCGCGCCCAGGTGTTCGGCCAGTACGGCGGCGCGCGCCCGCTGGGCGTCAACGCCCGGCTCTTCGGCGCCTACGCGTCGTTCACCGAGAGCGAGTCCGAGCTGATGGGCCAGCTCCGGCTCAGCTTCTACCCCAACGTCGATTTCGGCTTCCAGGGCGGGCTCTCGCGCGTCAGCGTCGCGAACCGCTCGCGCACCTCGGTCAAGATCGGCGGCGACTTCAAGGCGCTCGCGGTCCGCTCGGGCGAGTCGTTCCCGGCCGACCTGTCGCTGGGCGCCGCGATCGGCATCAGTTCCGCCGAGGACTTCACGCTGCTCGGCGTCGGGCCGTCGGTCGTCCTGAGCCGCACGCTCGGCTCGAACGGGGCCACGCTGACGCCGTACCTCGGGGCGATGCTGCTGTTCACGCGCGCCGACATCGACGAGGCCTCCAACGACACCGACGTGTCGCTGCCGCTGCGCTTCGGCGCCGAGTACGCGCCCAACCCCGACCTGCGGCTGCTGCTCGAACTGCAGGTGAGCGTGAGCGACCAGGTGAACGACGACTTGAAGCTCGTCCTCGGGGCCAACTTCCCGTTCTGACCGCGGGAAGGCCTCCCGGGCCCCCGGGTCCGGCGACGGGATATCGTCGCAACGCCTTTTTCCGCAACGCATTGTGGCGTCGGGTTTCGGTGCTTGTGGCCCCCTTGACCGGGTGCTAGCCTCTCGCCCCTCGCAGCCGCCGCCCGCACGGGCGGACGCGCGCGGGATCACGGCTCAAATTACAAAACGATACGCTTCAACGCCTTATGGATCCGGCGCGGCGCGCTCCCGGAGCGCCCGGGCATCGCGTCCGGCCAGACTCCCCACCGCCTGTGGATAACCTGTGGAGGGCCCGCCCCCAAACGTTACTCAAGTTTATTATTTACAAGCATTTCCATGGTTACACCTGATTGTGAGTAGTTCCCGCTTCACGTTTCCACAAGCGCCCCCTCCTCCGGGCCCGCGGCCGCGATTGAACGCCGTTCTCGCAGCCCCGCGCCCTGTGGAAAATGCCAGTAACCATTTCTGCAAGGACTGTGGATATGGCCGTCCAACTCGCTCGACCGGAGGAGAAGTCACGCCTCTGGGAGCAGGTTCTCGTGGCTGTCCGGGCTCGGATCGGCAGCCCCCAGACTTTCGAAACCTGGTTCAAGCCCATCGTGGCGCGCGAGCTCGGCCCGCAGCGGGTCGACCTCGAAGTCCCCAACCCCTTCTTCGTGGACTGGATCCACGAGCATCATCTGCCGGCCCTGCGCCTGGCGCTGCACGAGGTCCTCGGCGCCTCGCCCGAGGTGCGTTTCAGCCCGTGCGAAGTCGTCGCGCCGGCGGCGCCGCCGGCGGCGGCGGTCGCCCGCGCCGCGGGCCCGCAGGGCCCGGCGGCCCCCGCGGCCGCCGCCCGGGCCGGCGAGCTGTGGCTCGAGAGCCAGCTCAACCCGCGGCTGACGTTCGAGACGTTCGTCGTGGGTGGCAGCAACCGCTTCACGCACGCCGCCTGCCGCGCCGTCGCGGAGCGCCCCGGCGCGGTCTACAACCCGCTGTTCATCCACGGCGGCTCGGGCCTCGGCAAGACGCACCTGCTGCACGCGGTCGGGCACGCGGTGAAGCAGGCCCGCCCCGACGCGCGCGTGCACTACGTGCCGGCGGAGCGGTTCACGAACGAGATGATCTTCGCGATCCAGCACGGCCGGACGCTGCAGTTCCGCAACCGTTACCGGAACGTGGACGTGCTGCTCATCGACGACGTGCAGTTTCTCGCGGGCAAGGAGAGCACCCAGGAGGAGTTCTTCTACACGTTCAACACCCTCCGGGACGCGCACAAGCAGATCGTGGTCTCCGCCGACAAGGCGCCGAAGGACATCGCCTTCCTCGAGGAGAGGCTCACGACCCGCTTCAACCAGGGCCTGGTGGCCGACCTGCAGCAGCCCGACCTCGAGACGCGCATCGCCATCCTGCGCAACCGCTGCGAGCAGGAGGGGGCGGAGGTGCGGCTGCCGGACGACGTCCTGCTGCTGCTGGCGGACCGCATCCGGGGCAACGTCCGGGACCTGGAGGGCTGCCTCGTGCGGCTCTTCGCGTGGGCCTCGCTGGCGAAGCAGGAGATCTCGCTCGACCTCGCCGAGGAGGTGCTGTCGCAGTACGTCGGCGTCGAGCCGGACCACCTGACCCCGGAGCGCATCCTCGCCGCCGTGGCCGACAAGTACGCCGTCAAGGTCGAGATGCTGGTCGGCAAGCGCCGCACCCAGGCGGTCGCGCTGCCGCGCCAGGTCGCCATGTACCTCATGCGCCAACTCACCGACCTCTCGCTGGCCGAGATCGGACGCGCGTTCGGCGGCCGGGACCACACCACGGTGCTCTACGCCTGCGAGAAGATGGGCGAGCGCATCAATCGCGAGGAGTCGTTCCGGGAGAAGATCAACGGGCTGATTTCCACGCTCGCTTCCGGATGAGCGGTGCAGAACCTGTGGAGGAGTGGGGAGAACTCCCCGGGGGCCCCGGCGCGGCGGAAACCGCGTGGACAACCCGGGACTTCTCCCCAGCCTCTCGCGGCGGCCCAATCGCTTGCCGGATAGCCGCTTGCGGGGCGGCCACAGGAGTTGTCCACGAAAGTCACACCGCCTACTACGACTACCTTCTGTAATTACTTAAAAAATCAGGTAGTTAGAGTCTCCCGACAGGTCGTGAAATCGCTTGCGAGAGCGCATGGCGCTGCCTATGATGGCGCCGCCTTCCTCCAAGCCCCCTCGCGCGGCCCGACTCGCGACGGCGGAAGCTGCGGAACGACATGAAGTTCCTACTCGTCAGGGAGTGACCGTATGGACCTCACCATCCAGCAGGGCGATCTGGTCTTTGCCGTCGGTCGGGCCCTCGGATCGGTTCAACAGCGCAGCACCCAGCCCATCCTGAACTGCGTGCTGCTCGA
>CAZUEM010000113.1:0-2481 GCA_964619155.1 uncultured bacterium | reverse complement strand
AGCAAGTTCGCGCAGGAGGCCACGAGCCCGGTCGAGATGCGCGTCGCCGACGGCCGCAACCACGCCGGCTTCACGACCCAGGTCGGGGAGTACCGCGTGCAGGTCTTCGCGCGGCTCATCGAGGGCCCGTACCCGAACTACGAGCAGGTGATCCCGAAGGACAACCCGCGCGAGCTGATCGTGTCGCGCACGGACGTGATCGAGGCGGTGGACATCGTCGCCTCGCACGCGGACACCAGCACGCAGCAGATCCGCTTCTCGCTCCGCGGCGGCAAGTTCTCCGTGTCGTCGGCGACGGCCGACTTCGGCGCGGGCGAACAGTCGGTCGAGGCGGAGTACAAGGGCGAGGACATGGAGATCGGGTACAACGCCCGTTACCTGCTCCAGATCCTGCGCAGCATCCCGACGGAACGGGTGGTGGTCCGCCTCAAGACGGCCCTGTCGGCGGGCGTGCTGGAGCCGGTGGGCGCGCCGCCGCAGGCGGACGAGAAGCTGTTGTGCCTGATCATGCCGCTGCGCCTTCCGGACGCGGTGGGATGAGCATGCGGCCCCTCGCGGCGATCCTGCCGGAGGTCCTGCGGGACCTGCGGCTGGACGAGGCCGCGGCCGGCTGGCGGGCGGTCGCCGAATGGCCGGCGCTGGCGGGGGAGAGGATCGCGAAACGAACGCGCGCCGTCGGTTTCCGTGACGGCGTGATGACGATCGAGGTCGAGGGATCGGCCTGGATGCACGAGCTCGGCTTCCTCAGGCGCGAGCTCGTGCGGCGAGCGAACCAGCGGTTGGGCGCGAACGTCGTTCGCGACGTGCGGTTCGTTCCGGCACGCGGAGGGAGCCTGCGTTGATGACACGAGAAGGAGACGCGACGTTGACGGAAGACCGCAAGGGCCACCATTACGACGCCACCAGCATCACCGTCCTCGAAGGCCTCGAGGCGGTCCGCAAGCGCCCCGCCATGTACATCGGCGACATCAGCGTTCGCGGCCTCCACCACCTGATCTGGGAAGTGGTGGACAACGCGGTGGACGAGGCCCTGGCCGGCTTCTGCACCGAGGTGTCCGTGGCCGTCGGCAAGGACGGCACGGTCACCGTGCGCGACAACGGGCGCGGCATCCCGACCGACGTGCACGCCACGACCGGCCGGCCCGCGCTCGAGGTCGTCATGACCACGCTGCACGCGGGCGGCAAGTTCGACAGCAACTCGTACAAGGTCTCGGGCGGCCTGCACGGCGTCGGCGTCTCGTGCGTGAACGCGCTGTCGGAGTGGTGCCTCGTCGAGGTGCTGCGCGAGGGCAAGGTGTACACGCAGGAGTACGAGCGCGGCGTGCCGAAGTACGACATGCGGTCGCGCGCGGCCGAGAAGCGCGAGAAGGGCTCCGGCACGGTGGTGCGCTTCAAGCCGGACGCCACGATCTTCGAGGTCACGGACTTCCACTACGACACGATCGCCGCGCGCCTGCGCGAGCTCGCGTTCCTCAACAGCGGCCTGCTCATCGGCCTGAAGGACGAGCGCACGGGCAAGGGCACCGAGTACCAGTACAAGGGCGGCATCGTCGAGTTCGTGAAATACCTGAACCAGAACAAGGAGACGCTGCACGGCAAGCCGGTGTTCTTCTCGCGCGAGCGCGACAACGTCTCGGTCGAGATCGCGTTCCAGTACAACGACAGCTACGCCGAGGCGCTGCTCTCGTTCGTGAACAACATCAACACGATCGAGGGCGGCACCCACGTGGGCGGGTTCCGCTCCGCGCTCACGCGCACGCTCACGAACTACGCGTCGCGCGAGGGCCTGACCAAGAACGTCAAGGCCGACATCACCGGCGAGGACGTGCGCGAGGGCCTCACCGCGGTCGTCTCGATCAAGATGCAGAACCCGCAGTTCGAGGGCCAGACCAAGACCAAGCTCGGCAACAACGAGATCAAGGGCGCGGTCGAGAGCGTGGTGGGCGAGGGGCTCCGCGAGTACTTCGAGGAGAACCCGTCGGTCGCGCGCAAGATCGTGGACAAGATGGTCGCGGCGGCGCGGGCCCGCGAGGCGGCGCGCAAGGCGCGCGACCTCGCGCGGCGCAAGACCATCCTCGACGGCGGCTCGCTGCCCGGCAAGCTCGCCGACTGCGCGTGGGACAACCCCGAGGAGTGCGAGCTCTACATCGTCGAGGGCGACTCGGCCGGCGGCAGCGCCAAGCAGGGCCGCGACCGGCGCTTCCAGGCGATCCTGCCGATCCGCGGCAAGATCCTGAACGTCGAGAAGGCCCGCATCGACAAGATCCTCGCGAACGAGGAGATCCGCAGCATCATCACGGCGCTCGGCGCGGGCGTGAAGGACGAGTTCGACATCGCCAAGCTGCGCTACCACCGGATCATCCTGATGGCCGACGCCGACGTGGACGGCGCGCACATCCGCACGCTGCTGCTCACGTTCCTGTTCCGCGAGCTGCGGCCGCTCGTGGACGCCGGCCACGTGTACATCGCGCAGCCGCCGCT
>CAZUEM010000112.1:0-11018 GCA_964619155.1 uncultured bacterium | reverse complement strand
GGGCCCCGCCGCACCCGCCCGCCGCCTCGCCCGCCCCGGCCGCGCCGCGCGCGGCGCCCGGCGGGGCGCGCTCAGGCGGCGAGGTCGCCGGTGACGTAGCGCTCGAACAGCGCCCGGTCCACCGCGACCTCGTAGGCCTCCTCGCCGCTGATGACCTCGCGGCGCACCAGGTCCTGCAGCACGCTGTCGAGCGCCTGCATGCCCGAACGCGCGCCGGCCTGGATCGCGGAGTGGACCTTGTGCGTGTTGCCGGAGCGGATCATCGAGCTCACGGCGTGCGTGTTGACCATCACCTCGGCGGCCGCGAGGCGGCCCGTGTGGTCGAGCTTGCGCACGAGCTGCTGCGAGACCACCAGCCGCAGCCCGTCGGCGAGCATCGTGCGCACCTGCGGCTGCCGGCGCGGCGGGAAGACGTTGACGATGCGCTCGACCGAGCGCACGGCGCCGTTCGTGTGCAGCGTGCCGAGCACCATGACGCCCGTCTCGGCGGCCGTCAGCGCCAGCGAGATGGTCTCGAGGTCGCGCATTTCGCCGACCAGGATCACGTCCGGGTCCTCGCGCACGGCCGAGCGCAGCGCCTCGGCGAAGCTCGGCGCGTGCGTGCCGACCTCGCGCTGGGTGACCACGCTCTGGCGGTAGGGGTGCACGAACTCGATCGGGTCCTCGATCGTGACGATGTGGCCGCGCCGCTGGCGGTTCACCCAGTCCACCATCGCGGCGAGCGTCGTGGACTTGCCCGAGCCGGTCGGGCCGGTCACCAGCACCAGGCCCTTGCCGACCGCGAGCGCCTGCGGCACCGCGGCGGGCAGCCCGAGCGACTCGAGCTCGGGCGGGTCCTTGGGCACGACGCGGAACGCGGCGCCGAGGCCGCCCAGGTGGCGGTAGACGTTGACGCGGAAGCGCCCCGCGGTCTCCGACTCGTAGGCGATGTCGAGCGCCCCGCGGCCCGCCACGACCTCGCGCTGCCCGGGGTCGAGGAACTCGTTCAGGAAGTCGTTGACGTCCGCGACCGACAGTTCGCGGAACCGCACCGCTTCGAGCTCGCCCTGGATGCGGATGCGCGGGGGCTGGCCCGACACGAGGTGCAGGTCGGAGCCGCCCTGGTGGACGGCCAGCTCGAGGAAGGCGTCGATGCGGTTCATGCCGCCTTGCCTCCGTCGCCGCCGGTGATGAGCGCCAGCAGTTCGGGGCGCGTCACGAACGGCGCGAAGCCCCACTTGTCCTCGGCCTTGAGGAACGCCTCGTCCGGGTCCACCTCGCCCGCGCGCACGAGCGCGAGCAGCGACTGGTCCTTGAGCTGCATGCCGAGGCGGCGGCCCATCGTGATGGCGCCGGGGATCTGGAAGGTCTTGGCCTCGCGGATGAGCTGCTGGATCGCCAGCGTCACGACGAGGATCTCGAGCGCGGCGCGCCGCCCGCGGCCGTCGGCGACGCGCAGCAGCTCCTGGCTGACGACCGCCTTGAGGTTGTCGGCGAGCGAGTTGCGCACCTGCGACTGGTTGTCGGAGGGGTGGGCGTCCACGATGCGGTCGATGGTCTGCGCGGCGCCGCGCGTGTGCAGCGTGCCGAGCACGAGGTGCCCGGTCTCGGCCGCCTCGAGCGCCAGCGTGATGGACTCCGCGTCGCGCAACTCGCCGACCAGGATGACGTCCGGGTCCTGGCGCAGCGCGCTGCGCAGGCCGTCGCCGAAGGACGTGACGTGCGTGCCCACCTCGCGCTGGATGACCAGCGAGCGGTCGCTCGGGTGCACGAACTCGACCGGGTCCTCGAGGGTGATGATGTTCAGGGCGCGCGTGCGGTTGATCTCGTGGATCATCGCGGCCAGCGTCGTGGACTTCCCCGTGCCGGTCGCGCCGGTGACGAGCACCAGCCCCGAGCCGAGTCGGCAGAACGACGCGAGCACGCGCGGCAGGCCGAGTTGCTCCAGCGTCGGCACCTGGTCGGGGACGACGCGGCAGAAGGTCGAGACGCCGCGGCGCTGGCGGCAGGTGTTGATCCGGAAGCGGCCGATGCCCTCGGCGGTGTACGCGAAGTCGGTCGCGCCTTGCTCGCGGAAGTGCCGGGCCTGGGCCGGGCTCAGGATCTCCATCACCAGCGCCTCGGACTCCGCGAGCGACAGCTCGCGGTACGGGATCGGCATCAGTTCCCCGTCGAGGCGCACGAGCGGCGGCAGCCCGACCGTGAAGTGGATGTCCGAGCCGCCCTGCTGCTTGCCGATCTCGAGGAAGGCGTCGAGGCGGGCCATGCGCGGGGTTCCTAGGCCGCCGGCCGGCGCAGCAGGGCCAGGGCCGCGGACGCGTCCGCCGGCCGGTCGCCCGCCATGCGCGCCATGCAGCACATCACGAACTCGCTCACCCACACCGGGACCTCGGGCGCCACCTCGGAGAGGGCCGGCACCTCGGATTCGAGGTGCTGGAAGAGCACGTTGACGGCGTTGGCGCCAGTGAAGGGCAGGCGGCCCGAGAGCATCTCGTAGAGCACGATGCCGAGCGAGTAGAGGTCGGTCCGCCCGTCCACCTGCAGCCCGGTGATCTGCTCGGGCGAGATGTACTCGGGGGTGCCGACCAGGATCCCGCTCTGGGTCAGGCGC
The DNA here is from genome assembly GCA_964619155.1 of uncultured bacterium. Classification (GTDB taxonomy): domain Bacteria; phylum Eisenbacteria; class RBG-16-71-46; order RBG-16-71-46; family RBG-16-71-46; genus CAIXRL01. The sequence continues at coordinate 8,428 of CAZUEM010000112.1, read as the reverse complement.
GAGCGCGTGCCCTGCGCGACCATCGCCAGCCCGAAGTCCACGATCTTCACCTCGTCGTTCGCGTTCACGAGGATGTTCGCCGGCTTGATGTCGCGATGGACGATGCCGACCGAGTGCGCGGCCTCGAGCCCGTCCAGGACCTGCGCGGCGATGCCCAGCGCCCGCTCCACGGGCAGCGCCCCGTCGTCGCGCATCACGGCCCCGAGGTCGCGGCCCTCGAAGTGCTCCATCGAGATGGCGTGCACGCCGCCGAGATCGATCAGGTCGTAGATGCGGATGACGTTGCGGTGCGTGATCCGCCGCGTCAGCCGCAGCTCCTGCACGAAGCGCCGGATCATGCTCTCGTCGAGCGACAGCTGGGGCGAGAGGATCTTGAGCGCCAGCTCCTCGCGCACCACCGCGTCCTCGACCAGGTAGACCGTGCCGAACCCGCCGCCGCCGATGAGGCGCACGACCCGGAAGCGGTCGTTGACCATCGTCCCCGGGTCGAGCCGCTGGAAGTTGAGCACGACGTGGCGCGGCGGCGTCGCCGGCGCGGCGGGCGTCGCCGCCGGGGCGGGGACCGGCGCGGCGTCGTCGTCGCGTCCGCCCCCGGAAACGGGCCGGCCCGGTTCGGCGCGGCCGCTCTCGGGGCCGAAGTGGCCGCGCACCTCCAGCGGTCCCGGCGCGCCGGTGCGCACGCCGCCCGCCCCGGCGCGGTCGAGCGCGGCCTGGACACGCGAGCGCGCCTCGGCGGGCAGCTCGGCCTTGACGTAGGCCGCCAGCGCGTGGATGGCCTCGCGCCGGATCTCGGCGCTGTCGGAGTCCACGAGCCGGCAGAGCGGGTCCACGGCGCGCGGGTCGGGCATCTGCGAGAGCGCGCGCACGCACAGCGGAACCGCGCGCGAGTCGCGCGCGAGAACGCGCAGCAGCGGGTCCACCGCCCGCGGGTCGCGGGTCTTGGCCAGCGCGTCGATCGCGCGCTCGCGCACCCACCAGTCGTGGTCGTCGAGCGCGCGGATCAGCGGCTCGACCGCGCGCTCGTCCGAGACGGTGTTGAGGATCTCGACCGCGTAGCGGCGGATGAAGTCGTCCGGGTCCTCCACGAGGCCGATCACGGCCTCGATCACCTTGGGCCCGCCGAGCGTCCCGAGCGCGTCCGCGGAGCGCACGCGCACCCACCAGTCGGCGTCGCGCAGCGCGGACACGAGGTCCTTGATCGCGTCGGTGGTGACGACCTGGTTCAGCACCTCGACGGCCGCCCTGCGGACGTACTCGGAATCGTCGCGCAGGTACTCGAGCAGGTGCGGCACCGCGGCCACGTCGCCGATGGCGATCAGCGTCTCGATGGCGGCGGCCTGCACCTTGATGTCCACGTCGCGCAGCCGGCCGCACAGGGCGGGCAGCGCCGAGGTGGCGCGCAGCACGCCGAGCGTGCGCACCGCCTCGAGGCGCACCGCCGCGCTCTCGTCGCGGAGCAGCTGGGCCATGCCCTCGACCGTGTCCTGGCCCGGCATGCGGGCGAGGAGCTTCACGGCGTGCAGGCGCAGCCACCACTCGGCGTGGCGCGCGAGCCCGACGACGTCGTTCGCGATGCTGGAGTCGGCGCGCCGCTCGAGCAGGCGGAACACGCTGCCGCGCGCGTCCTTGCTCAGGTCGGGCAGCACGCGCACGAGCGTCACCGGCTGCAGCCGCGACACCTGCGCCGCGAGGATGGACTCGAGCCGCGCCTTCGAGACCGCCGGCTCCGAGAACAGGGGCAGCAGCTGCGCGGGGTCGTAGCCCGTGGACGACGAGAGCGCCGCCGAGGCGGCCTCCGCGACCGCGGGCACGGGGGACTGCAGGGCCTGGACGAACACCGGCAGCGTCTCGTTCGTCGCCAGGCGCTCCAGCACGTCGAGCGTCGCCTTCGAGGCGTGGCCGCGCGCGACCGCGTCGAGCAGCCCCTGGACGGCGGCGGCGCCCAGGGCGACGAGCTCGTCCTGGGCCTGCGCGACGCCCGCCGGACCCTGGGTCGGGTCCTGCAGGCGCTTCGCCAGGTGTCCCGCCTGGAATCGCCGGATCAGGTCCATGCTCTCGTTTCGGCCGGAGGTGAGGTGCGTCGCGGGTCAGCAGGTCGGCAGGTCAGCGGCTCAGCGGGTCAGCCAGATCCAGACGGCGCCGGCGCCGAGCGTCGCGCCGAGCAGGAACGACACGATGATCGCTCCCCAGGGGGTCTTCGCCGCCCGCGGGGCCGCGATCGCGCCCGCGCCCGTCGCCGCCGTGGCGGCCGCCAGGGACGGGGGAGGCGGCAGCGGGTGATCCTCGCGCTCCTTGGACGCCTCGAGCAGGTGGCCGAGTTCGGCGCGCGAGAGCACGAGCGTGTGCTGTTCCGCCACCGCCGGCGAACGGCGCGCGTCGCCGGCGCCGGAGCGGCGGTCGGTGTCGTAGCCGATCCACAGCGTGTACTTGCCGAAGCGCACGACGTCGTTGCTCTTGAGGACGGCGGTGTGGACCATCTGGTCGTTCACGAACGTGCCGTTCGCGCTGCCGAGGTCCACGAGCTGGTATTCGCCCGCGGCGTTCTTCTCGAGCCGGAAATGGTCGCGCGAGACGCCCGGGTTGTCGACGAAGACGTCCGACCCCGGGTCGCGGCCGACGCTCACGACGGGCTTGTCGAACGTGTAATTGCGGACCGGCCGGCCCATGAGCGACAGGCGCAGCTTCAACAGGTTCCCTTCGGACATGGTCGTCTCCTCCCGGTAGCCTCCCCGGCGGCGGGCGCACGGCGGACGCCGGCCCGCGGCACGGGTCTCCGTGCCGGGCGAACGTGTTACCCCGTGTCTATCGGCGCTCCGGGCCGCCTTCCTTGAGGGCGATTTGCACGGCGAAGGGTGCCCGGCCCCGGCCGCGGGCCGGCCGGGGCCGGGCGCCGCGCTCGGGCGCGCCCCGGGGGGCGCTCGTCGCCCGGGGCGCCGCGAGGCCGTTCGGGGGCGTGCTAAGGTGCGCGCCCACCGCCGTCTCGCGAGGCGCGCGAGGCGGCCGAAACCCGATCGCGGAGGACCGTCCGACCCATGTCCCGTCGCCTGCGTGCCCTGGCCCTCGCCCTCGTCCTCGCCGCGCCGCTTTCCGGCCCCGCCGCGCCCGCGCACTCGGGCCCGCGCCCGCCCGACGTGCTCGACGCCGGAGCGACCCGGCTCGCGCTCGCCAAGCTGCGGGTGACGGGCAGCGCCCTCTACGTCGCGGCGCACCCCGACGACGAGAACACCGCGATGCTCGCGTGGTTCGCGCGCGGCCTGAAGGTCCGGACCGCCTACCTGTCCATGACCCGCGGCGACGGCGGCCAGAACCTCATCGGGTCCGAGCTGGGCGACCCGCTGGGCGTCATCCGCACGCACGAGCTGCTCGCGGCGCGCGCGGTGGACGGCGCCGAGCAGCTCTTCACCCGCGCCGTGGACTTCGGGTACTCCAAGAGCCCCGAGGAGACGTTCGCGTTCTGGGGCCGGGATTCGATCCTCGCCGACGTCGTGCGCGCCGTCCGCCGCTTCCAGCCGGACGTGATCGTGACCCGCTTCCCGACCGACGGCGGCGGCGGGCACGGGCACCACACGGCCTCGGCCATCCTCGCCGAGGAGGCGTTCGCGGCCGCGGCCGACCCGAAGCGCTTCCCGCACTGCGGGCCCGCCTGGAGCGCGCGGCGGCTCTACTGGAACGCCTTCGTGCGCCCGGGCACGCGCATCGACTCGACGTGGGTGCGCGTGGACGCGGGCGGGTTCGAACCGCTGCTCGGCCGCTCGTGGGGCGAGATCGCGGCGGTGAGCCGCAGCAACCACAAGAGCCAGGGCTTCGGCGTCGCCGAGCGGCACGGCCCGCTGCCGAACTGGCTGGCGCCGCGGCTCGGCGACGGCGCGGGCCGCGCGCCGTTCGAGGGGCTCGACCTCTCGTGGGCCGCGTTCGGGCCCGCGGGCGAGCGCGTGGACTCGCTGGCCGCGCTCGCCGGGCGCGAGTTCGACCCCGAGCGGCCCGAGGCGCTGCTGCCGCGCCTGTTCGAGATCCGCCGCGCGCTCGACGCCGCGCCGCCCGCGCGGCCGGCGCTGCTCGCCGCCAAGAAGCGCGAGGTGGCCGATCTCATCCGCTCGTGTTCGGGACTGTGGGCCGAGGCGATCGCCCTGCAGCCCGCGGTCGTGCCCGGCGAGACGGTGAAGGTCGTGGTCACGGTCGAGAACCGCCGCCCGCTCGCGCTGACGATGCGCGGGGTGGCGGTGGGGAACGTCCGCGGCGGGGCCGGCGGGGTCGCCCCGACGCGCTCGGAGACCCTGACGGTCACGATCCCCGCGGCCGCGCGGCCCTCGCAGCCTTACTGGCTGCGGCGCGAGGCGGTCCGCGGCCGCTTCGAGGTGGCCGATCCCGCCGACATCGGGCGGCCCGACGACGCCCCGGTGCTGGCGGCCGACTTCGACCTGGCGACCCCGGCGGGGGAGTTCCGCGTGACCGTGCCGGTGGCCTACCGCTGGGCCGACCCGGTCGAGGGCGAGCGCTGGCGCGCGCTCGAGGTCGCGCCGCCGGTCACGCTCGAGCTCGACCAGGCCTTCTACGCGTTCCCGGACCGCTCCCCGCGCGAGATCAAGGTGCGCGTGCGCGCGCACCGCGCGGGCGCGAAGGGCCGGGTCGCGCTCGTGCTGCCGATGGGCTGGACGTGCGCGCCCGCGGCTCAGGAGTTCGCGATCGGGGCCTCCGGCGACGAAACGCACGTCCACTTCACCGTCACGCCGGGCGAGGGCCCGGCGGCCGCGGCGCTGACGGCCACCGCCAACGTGGGCGGGCGCGCCTGGTCGCACCGGCTCGTGCGGCTCGACTACCCGCACCTGCCGCTGCTGACGCTCCACCCGCCCGCGACCGCGCGGCTCGTGCGCGCCGACATCCGCCGCGAGGGCGCCCGCGTCGGCTACGTCGCGGGCTCGGGCGACGCCATCCCGGCGGCGCTGCGGCAGCTGGGCTACGAGGTGACGCCGCTCACCGACGACGACCTCGAGGAGGCGGACCTCTCGCGCTTCGACGCGATCGTCACCGGCGTGCGGGCCTACAACACCCGCGACCGGCTGGCGGCGGAGCAGCCGCGCCTGCTCGAGTGGGTGGCCGCCGGCGGCACGCTGGTCGTGCAGTACAACACGACCGGCGAGGGCGGCGCCGTGCAGGGGCCGTTCCCGTTCACGATCTCGCGCGAGCGGGTGGCCGACGAGACCGCCCCCGTGAAGGTGCTCGCTCCGGGCCACCCGCTGCTCACGCGGCCGAACGCGATCGGGCCCGCCGACTTCGAGGGCTGGGTGCAGGAGCGCGGGCTCTACTTCGCGAGCCCCGCCGACGCGCGCTACGAGCGCGTGCTCGCCTGCCGCGACGGCGGCGAGCCCGAGCGCGACGGCGGCCTGCTCTACGCGCGCCACGGCGAGGGCGTGTTCGTCTACTGCGCGTACGCGATGTTCCGCCAGCTCCCGGCCGGCGTGCCGGGCGCGTGGCGGCTGTTCGCGAACCTGGTGGGCGCGCGGCCGTGAGCGCCGGGCGGGGTCCGGGCGGCGCGCCGGCCGGGGAGGGACCGCCGCCCGTCGGTGGCCGCTGGGGAGTGCTCTACGCGATCGTGATCGGGGCGCTCGCCGCCGAGATCGCGCTGTTCGCCTGGCTGACGGAGGCCTTCCGGTGAGGCCGCTCGACGTGCTGGTGCTCGCCGGCACGCTCGCCGCCTTCGTGCTCTACGGCCTGTGGCGCTCGCGCGCGACGCGCGACCTGCCGGCGTTCCTCGTCGCCGGGCGCAGCATGTCGTGGCCGGTGGTGACGCTGTCCGTGATGGCCACGCAGGCGAGCGCCGTCACCTTCCTCGCGACCCCCGGGCAGGGCTACGCGGCCGGGCTGTCGTTCCTGCAGTTCTACTTCGGCCTGCCGCTGGCGATGGTGCTGCTGTGCGTGACCGTGGTGCCGCTCTACCAGCGCCTCAAGGTCGCCACGGCCTACGAGTTCCTCGAGAAGCGATTCGACGGCAACGTGCGCACGCTCGCGGCGGGACTGTTCCTGCTCCAGCGCGGGCTGGCCGCCGGCATCACGCTGCTCGCGCCGGCGATCGTGCTGTCGGTCGTGCTCGGCTGGGAGCTGCGCTGGACCTGCCTGCTGCTCGGCGCGCTCGTGATCGGGGTGACCACGCTGGGCGGCTCGAAGGCCATCGCGCACGCGCACGCGCTGCAGTTCACGATCATCATGGGCTCGATCGCGCTCGCGTTCGCGCTCGCGCTCGGCCGCCTGCCCGAGGGCGTCGGCGCCGGCGACGCGATGGCGGTGGCGGGTCACCTCGGCAAGCTCGAGGCGGTGGACCCCGCGTTCGACCCGCGCGGGCGCTACAACCTGTGGGCGGGCCTGCTGGGCGGGCTGTTCCTGCAGCTGTCGTACTTCGGCACCGACCAGTCGCAGGTCGGCCGCTACCTGGCGGCCCGCTCGACGGCGGAGAGCCGCATGGGACTGCTCGCGAACGGGCTGCTCAAGGTGCCGATGCAGTTCTTCATCCTGCTGCTCGGCGTGCTCGTGTTCGTGGTCTTCCAGTTCGAGCGCACGCCGCTGTTCTTCGACCCCTCCGGGGCGGCGAAGGCGGCGGCCGGCCCGCGCGGCGGCGAGTGGCGCGCTCTCGAGGAGCGCCACGAGGCGATCGGCGAGGAGCGCGCGGGCGCCCTGCGGGCGTGGCTCTCGGCCCGCCGCGCGGGCGACGCGGAGGCGGCGCTCGCGGCCGAAGCGGACGTGAAGGCGGCGCTCGGGCGATCGGGCGCGGTGCGCGACTCGGCCGTCGCGGTGCTGCGCGCCACCGAGCCCGGCGCGAACACCAACGACACGAACTACGTGTTCCTGCGTTTCGTGCTCGCGAGCCTGCCCGCTGGCGTGGTCGGGCTGGTGCTGGCGGCGATCTTCGCGGCCTCGATGAACTCGACGTCGTCCGAGATCCACGCGCTCACCGCCACGACCGTCGTGGACGTGGTGCGGCGAATCCCCGGCGCGCCCGCGGACGAGGCGCGCCTGCTCGGCTGGACGCGCGGCGTGAACGTGTTCTGGATCGCGTTCGCCAGCGTGTTCGCGCAGTTCGCGGGACGCTCGGGCTCGCTCGTCGAGACCGTCAACGTCCTCGGCTCGCTCTTCTACGGCACGATCCTCGGCATCTTCATGTGCGCGTTCTTCGTGAAGCGCGCGGGCGGCCCGGCGGTGTTCGCCGCCGCGCTCGCGGCCGAAGCCGTGGTGATCGCGTGCTGGAAGCTCGACCTGGTCTTCTGGCTCTGGTTCAACGTGGTCGGCTGCCTCGTCACCGTCGCCCTCGCGGCGCTGCTCGCGGCGCTCGTGCCGGCCTGGCGCGCCAGGCCGGCCGCCTGAAACGCGCGCGGCCGCGGCGGGAGGACCGCCGCGGCCGCGATCGCGCGGAACGCCGCTACTTCTTCGCCGTCCAGTCCGTGAGCAGCTTCTGCATCGGCTCGACCTGCTGCGGGAAGAGGTTCTTGTCGTCCTTCGCCAGTTCGAGCGCCTTCGTCATGCGCGCGACCGCCTCGTCCTTGCGGCCCGCGTTCGCCGAGGCGCGCGCGGCGGCCGAAAGGGTCTGGAAGTTCTCCTTGAGCGACAGGGCCTTGGCGCTCCAGACCGCCGCGTCCTCGGGGGCCTGGCCGTTGTCGAGGCACCAGGCGGCCGCCCGGTAGGGCGTGCGCCAGTCGTCGGCCGCCGCCGCGGCGACCGCGGCGCGGCAGTCCTTGAGGACCTTGGCGTTCACGTCCACCGCGATGCGCACCGGCACACGCAGCTTCTCCCAGCGCAGGTTCAGCTCGGTCTCGCTCGCCGAGGAACCGTCGAACGTGAACTGGAGCCACTCGGAGTGCTCCGCGGGCTGCGGCTTCACGCTCACGCGCAGCGCGTCCTCCTTCGGGTCGTAGGTCGTGCCCCGCCACAGGTTCTTCTGCTTGCTGAAGGCGACGGTCCACTCGCTCTTGCCCGGCACGGTGACGATCGCGTAGCTGCCCGCGGCGAGCGGCTTGCCCTCGACGCTCACGTCGTCGGCGAAGGTCAGCGTCGTCGCCTCGTTCGCGCCGGTCCGCCACGGCTGGTCCCACGGCACGAGCGCGCCCCAGATCGCGCGGCCCTTGACCCCGGGGCGCGAGTACTTGAGCGAGAACTCCGTGGTCCCGACCACCTGGGTGACGCCGGCGGCGGGGCTGGCGGCGGGCAGGTTGAGCGGGGTCTGGGCGAGCGCGGGCGCGGCCAGCGCGGCGGCGGCCAGCACCGCGAGGGCGGTGGTCGTGGGGCGCATGATTCCTCCGGTGGAAAGGGGGCTTCGCGCGGCGCGGGTGCGCCGGGTGGTCGCGGCGGGCGGCACCATATCCGCGCGCCCGGGGCCCGGCAAGCCCGTTCGCGGCGCGTCCCCGGCGTGGCGCCGGCCCGCCCGCTCGCGCGCCGGGGGCGC
>CAZUEM010000111.1:7860-11960 GCA_964619155.1 uncultured bacterium | reverse complement strand
CGCCGCGCCGCGCCGCTGGCGCTCGACGCCCCGGCCGCTCCCGGCTCGCCCTGGCTCGACCGCGCCGCGTGGGCGCTGGTCGCCGCGTTCGGCGCCGTGCTGCTCGCCATCGTCTTCGGTCCGCACCGCGTGGGCGACGTGTTCACCGAGACGGACTTCTACGGCGCCTACGGCGCGGGCGCGCGTGCGCTGCAGGGCGGGCGGCTCGACCCCTCGCGCTACGGCGTGGTCGGGCCGCTGCACGAGATGGTGCTCGCGCTCACGGGCTTCGTGGTGCGCGACCTCTTCCTCGCGGCCGAGCTGGTGTCGGTGGCCGCGGCCGTCGCGACCCTGCTGCTCTGGCACCGCATCGCCCGCGAGCGCGCGGGCGCGGCGCCGGCGCTCCTCACGGTCGCGTTCCTCGCCGCCAACGCGCAGTTCCTGCGCTACGGCTACGCGGCCACCACCGACCTGCTCGCGCTCGCGGTGCAGGCGGGCTCGCTCGCGCTGCTGCTGACGGGCGGCGGCTCGGCGCGCCGCGTGTTCGCCGCGGGCGCGCTCGCCGGGCTCGCGTTCCTCACCCGCTACAACACCGTCGCGCTGCTGCCCGCGGGGCTGCTGGCGCTGCTGCTCGGCTGGGCGGCGGCGCCCGGCGGCGCGCGCGCGCGAGGCGCGGCGCTGTTCGCGGCGGGCTGGCTCGCGCCGGTCCTGCCGTGGATGGCCGTCTCGATGGCGAGCGGGGCGAAGTTCGCGTTCCAGCTCCACCACAACGTCGCCTACGACGTGTTCGCGAAGTCGAAGGGGATCGCCTGGGACACCTACCAGCGCGAGTTGCAGCCGCAGTTCCCGACGCCCTGGTCGGTGCTCGCGCGCGACCCCGCGGCGGTCGTCGCCCGCATGGCCGCCAACGTCGGCGACCACCTGCTGCTCGACGCGCGCAAGCTCGCGGGGCTGCCGGTCGCGCTGGCCGCGCTGGCCGGGCTGGCCGTGGCGTGGGCCGACGGCACGCTGGCGCGCCTGCGGCCCGTGCTGCTCGCCGGCGCGCTGCTGTTCCTCGCGCTGGTGCCGGCGTTCCACAACGAGCGCTGGTCGCTCGCGGCGCTGCCCGCGTGGGCGCTGCTCGCGGCGACCGCGTTCGGCTCGCCGAAGCTGGCGCTCGCGCTCGATGCGGGCGGCGGGCGGCGCGTGTGGCTCAAGGCCCTGCTCGCGGCCGTGCCGCTGCTGCTCGCGGCCCGCGAGTCGGTGGCGGTGCAGAAGCGCGTCTTCGACCAGCTCCCGGTCGAGGTGCTCGAGATCGCCCGCGAGGCGAGGCCGCACCTGCAGCCCGGCGAGCGGGTGATGGCACGCAAGCCCCACTTCGCCTGGCACGCGAACCTCGAGCCGCTCGCGTTCCCGTACGTGGATTCCCTCTCGCAACTGGCCGCGGCGGCGCGCGAGGGCGGCGCGCGCTGGCTCTACTTCTCGTGGCCCGAGGCGCAGATGCGTCCCGACTTCTCGTACCTGCTCGACACCTCGGCCGCGGTGCCCGGGCTCACCGTGCGTGCGTTCACGAAGCGCTGGCCCGCTGTGCTCTACGAGATCGGGCCGGAGTTCGGGCGCGACCCAGACTGGCTCGCCGACGCCTCCGTGCGCGAGGTGCACCGCGCGCGCGCGCAGGTGCTGATGTCCGACGTGGACTGGCGCGCGCGCCTGGTGGTGGCGCAGGCCGAGCGCGAACGCGGGAGCTTCGAGACCGCGCAGGGGCTGCTCGACGAGGCGGCCCGCCTCGCACCGAACCAGCCCGACGTGCTGCTCGCGCTGGGCGACAACCTGCTGCGCACGGAGCGGCCCGCCGAGGCCGCGGCGGCGTTCGACCGGCTGGAGGCGCTCGCGCCGGGAGATCCGCGCACGCGGATCGGCCGCGGCTGGGCCGAGGCTTTGCAGGGGCGGAACGCCGAAGCGGCCGCGCTGTGGAAACCGGTCGTGGCCTACGCGGCCGACGCTGCTACGCTCCGGCGCATGCACGAAGTGTTCACGGCGGCGGGCGACGCCGCGGCGGCGGCCGAGGTCGAGGCGCGCCTGCGCGACGCGGGGCTGGCGCGGTGAGGCGCGCGGCTTTCGCGCTCGCGGCGCTGCTGGTGCTGGTGTTCGCGACGGGCGCGGCGAAGAAGGTCCGCGCCCCGAAGAAGGCGCCCGAGCCGCCCGTCGCCGACTCGGTCACGGTCGCGTTGTGGCCGCTCGACGAGAACGGCGGCCCGAACGTCGCCGACGCGGGCCCGTTCCGCCTGCGCGGCGTCGCGGGGCCCGACACGCGCACCGACTTCGGCCGCTTCAAGAGCGCCCGCGTCTTCCGGCGCGCGCAGCAGTCGTTCGTGGTCGTGCCGCGCAATCCGGCGCTCGACGTCGAGGGCGGCTTCACGGTCGAGGCCTGGGTGCAGGTCACCTCGTGGTCCGAGTCCGAGCTGCAGGTCGTCGCCGCGCGCTGGTCGCCGGTGCCGGGCGAGCAGAGCTGGCTGCTCGGCGTGACGGGCACCGGCCGGTTCCCGGGCGGGGCGACCGGGGCGGGCGGAAGCCTGCTCGCCCGCACCGGGGCCGTGGCCGACGTGGGCCGCCTCGTGTTCCTGATGCAGCCCGCCGCGGCGGCCTCGCCGGTCGCGTTCGCGACCGTGGGCGCGCTGCCGCTCGAGCGCTGGACGCACGTCGCCGCGACCGTGGACGGCTCGTTGGTGCGCCTGTACGTGGACGGCCGCCTGGACTCGCACCACGCGAGCCCCCAGACCGTGCGCCCGAGCGCGGCGCCGCTCGTCATCGGCAACTTCGTGGACGAGCGCCGGCTCAGCGACATCAGCGGCCAGATGCAGATCGAGGGCGCGTCGGACTACTCGTTCTACTACGGGTTCGACGGCGTCATCGACGAGGTGCGCCTCTCGAGCGCCGCGCGCACGCGCTTCGAGAGCCTCGACACGCGGTAGCGGCGCGGCGGCGGCGGCGGCCCGCTGCGCGGCGGTCGCGCCGCCGCACGAGCGCGCCCGGGCACGCCCCGCGAAACGCGAACGCCGCGCGGAACCCGAAGGCTCCGCGCGGCGCGCGATGCGGAACGGCGGCGGCGTTACTCGGCCGCGACCGGGTGGATCTTGCCCTTCATCTCCTCGTACTTGAAGTTCGGGCTCGCCGCGGCGGTGTGGCAGGTCTTGCAGAACGCCTCGCTCACCTTGTTGTTGATCGAGGCCTTCTTCGCCGCGTCGTCCTTCGGGGCCGCGCGGTGCGCCGCGCCCGGGCCGTGGCACGACTCGCAGCCGACGATGTTGAAGTTCGCCATCAGCGTGGCGTCGGCCGGCGGGTAGCCGCCCGGCAGGCCCTGGCCGGTGACGTGGCAGCTGACGCACGCCGCGTCCTCGGAGGCCTTGCCCTTCAACTCGATGCCCATCTTCTTCGCCCACGCGGCGGCCGTGGCCTCGTCGGCGTTGACCAGCGAATCGAACGCCTTCGCGTGCTTGGTCTCGGCCCACGACTTGTGCTGCTTCATGTGGCACATCTTGCACTTGTTGGCGCCGGTGTACTCGTTGGCCGTGCCCTTGTCGGCCGGGACCTTGGTGGCGTCGGCCTTGTAGGCGACGCCCGCGTCCGTCAGGTCCGGACCGCCGGAGACGTTCTTGTGGCACGAGGCGCAGGCCGCGCCCGTGGACTTGGACATGGACGGCGCCGCCATCGCCTGCACGGCGAAGAACGCGGCGATCACCCCGAGGAGGAGTGCGCCACGCGCGATTGCGCGGATGTTCATCAGGTTCTCTCCTGTCGTGAAGGTCTGGTTGGCTCGTCCTGGTCCCAACACCCGAACGGCTCGGAGAAGGTGGGCCCGTCAGCCCTGCCCACGCGGCGGCATATTACACAGAAAACCCCGCCGCGCTCGCCGGTACCGAGGGACCATCCCATCCGGACACAATGCAGGCCCCGGGCCATGACGGTTCGTTGGCGCGCGTGCGGGGCCCGCGCCGCGGACCGCGGCCAAACCGCTGCGGCCGAACGGCCAGCGCGCGTGGGAGCCGCTCGCGCGCCGCGCGCGAGAGCCGCGGTTGTCGTTCCTCGAACAGGTCCGTTGCCGCGAGGCCGCGACACCTGTGCGGGATGCGCAGCGGTTCTCG
>CAZUEM010000111.1:0-7760 GCA_964619155.1 uncultured bacterium | reverse complement strand
CCGCCGTCCACGCCGTGCGCGCCGCCGCCCACCACGTGCCGATAGCGCGCGCGCATCGCCAGCGGCTAGCCTTGTGGCCGTTCGATCCGCCTCCGGCCAACTCCCCGCGGGACCCTTCGCCCATGCGCTTCGCGCCGCTCCGCATCGCCGCCCTCCTACTCGCCCTCGCGACCCCCGCGACCTTCGCGTGCCCGAGCGCGCGCGCCGAGACCGTGCGGCTGGTCGCGCAACTCGCCGCGGCCCCGGGCGAAGACGCGCGGCCGTTCGCCGCGCGGGGCGGCGCGGCGCGGCTCGAAGCCGGCGCGGCCGCGTTGCGCCACGCGGCGCCGCGGCTGGCCGTGCACGGCGTGACCGCGACGCGCGCGCTGCTGGACGGCTTGCCCGCTTCGCGCGAGGCGAGGCCCGCGCGCGCGGGCGAGGCGCTCGCGCTCGAAGCGTTCGCGCCCGAGCGCGTGGTGCTGCTCGAGGCGCCCGACGCCGCGAGCGCCGAAGCCGCGGCCCTCGCGCTCGCGGCCGAAGGCGCCGTGGACTGGATCGAGCCGCTCGCCGCGCGCGAGCTGCAACTCGAGTCGTACGCCGCGCTGCAGCTGCCGGACGCCGGCGCGGCGCCCGCGCGCTCGCTGTGGTCCGCGCCCGCGCCGGTCGCGCCGCGCACCGCGTCGCCCTGGCCGGCGCGCGCCGCGCTGCTCGATTCGCTGCCGAACGACCCCCACCTGCGCGACACGAAGCAGTGGGGCCTCTGGAATGCCGGCCCCACCGGCTACTACGGCGGCATCGCGCGCGCCGACGTGAAGGCCCCCGAAGCGTGGGCCGTCTCGGTCGGGCACGACGACTTGAAGCTGGCGGTCGCCGACACGGGCATCGATCCCGCGCAGCCCGAACTCGGCGGGCTGCTCGCCGACGGGCGGCCGCGCATCGTGGACGCGCTCAACGTGACCGGCGAGCCCGTGCCCGCGGTGACCGACTCGTTCGGCCACGGCACGCCCGTCGCGGGCGTCATGGCCGCGCGCACGAACGACGGCTCGCACTTCACGGGCGGCGGGGTGGCCGGCATGTGCGGCGGCGACGGCGCGACCACCGCGGGCTGCCGCATCGTGCCCATCAAGATCGCGCCCGGGCACTCGGGCGAGGCGACGTCGTACGACATCGCCCGCGCCATCATCCACGCCACCGACGTGGGCACGCGCGCCATGAACCTGTCGTTCGCGGGCACGGCGAGCAGCCGCATCGAGCGGCTGGCGCTCACCTACGCGCTGACGCGCGGCTGCGTCGTGGTCGCGGCCGCCGGCAACAGCGGCACCACCGCGCCCACGCGCGCGCTCTACCCGTCCGCCTACGCCGCCGAGGGGCTGTGCATCCAGGTGGGCGCGACCACGTCGTTCGACGAGCGCGTGGTGTGGTCCTCGTACGGCCCGGGGCTCGACCTGATGGCGCCGGGCGTCAACATCATGACCACGTACATGACCTACCCGAGCTACTACGGCGCCGTGTACGACGGCTACGTGCCCGCCTCGGGCACCTCGTTCGCCGCGCCGTTCGTGGCCGGCGCGGTCGGGCTGCTCGCGAGCGCGCGGCCCGAACTGGCCGACACTGACTTCCAGCGCATCCTGCGCGAGACGGCCGACGACATCGGCGCGCCCGGCGTGGATCAGCAGACCGGCTGGGGGCGCATGAACGTCGCGCGCGCGCTGCACGCGGTGCGGCCCGAGGTGGCGATCTGGCACGACGAGGCGCTCGCCGACTCGCTCGTGCCCGAGGCCTCGGGCACGCTCGCGATCGGCGAGGCGAGCCCCGGCACGCTCGACCGCTTCCGCGGCAGCGTGAGCGCCACACGCTGGGCGGCGTACGCGACCGTGACGATCCCCGATTCGCTCGTGGACTCGATCCGCGTCTGGCCGCGCGTGGGCGGCACCATGGCCGTGCGCGGGGACTTCCGGCTGCCGTGGTTCGCCGCCACCGCCGAGGTCGTGGCGCAGGAAGGCCGCACGTTCACGCTCCGCGGCTGGCTCTACCGCGCCGACGAGGACTCGACGACGAGCGGCTGGATCCCGCTGCCGCCCGAGTACGTGCGCTTCGGCTTCACCGTGATCGGGCGCGCCGCGCGGGCGCTGCCCGGCGGGAACCCCGTCGCGGGCGTCGCGCCCTCCGCCGCGCCGCCGCTGCGCGCGGGCCCGAACCCGTTCCGCGGCGCGCTCGACGTGGTGGCCGCGCCCGGGAGACTCGCCGTGCACGATGCGGCCGGCCGGCTCGTGCGCGCGCTCGAGCCGCGCGACGGCCGCGCCCGCTGGGACGGCCGCGACGACGCCGGCCGCGAAGCCCCGCCCGGGCTCTACTTCGTGCGCTGGAGCGACGCCGCGCGTACGAAATCGCTGCGCGTGGTGAAGCTGCCGGGCTAACCTGCGGCGCCATGAACCCGGTCTTTCGCGTCTCGTTGCTTCGCGCCGCCGTGCTCCTCGCCCTCTCCGCGCTCGCCTCCTCCTGCGTGCCCGTGCCGCGGCCCGAGCCGTGGGCGCGGGTGCGCGAGATCACGCCGCCGTCGCTCGCCGGCGTCGCGGCTTTCGACCCGAACGTGGCGGTGGGCCCGGGCGGGCGTGTCGCGCTCACCTGGGTGACGCGCGACAGCCTCGGTGCGGGCGTGTGGCTCGCGGTCTCGGCCGACAGCGGCGAGTCCTTCTCGGCGCCCAGGCGCCTCGACGACCCGCCCGGCACGGTGACCTCGTACTCCGAGAGCCGCCCGGTCGCGGCGTTCGGGCCGAGCGGGCAGTTGCTGGTGGCGTGGGCGCAGCGCCGCGACACGACGGGCTACGCCGACGACATCGTCTCGCGCGCGAGCGCCGACGGCGGCCGCTCGTTCGGCCCCGTCACGTTCGTCAACGACGACCACGGCGACCCGAAGTCCACCTACCACGGCTTCCTCGCGCTCGACTTCGCGCCCGACGGGCGCGCGTTCGCCGCCTGGCTCGACGGCCGCGCCGAGCAACTCGCGCCCGGCATGGACGAGCCGCTGCGCGCCGAAGTGCGCCTGGCGGCCAGCGTGGACGAAGCGCACTCGTGGGGGCCGAGCGTGCGCGTGGCGGGCGAGGCTTGCCCGTGCTGCCGCCTGGCGATGCACGCCGATTCGCTCGACCGCGTGAGCATCGCCTACCGCGGCGCGCGCGCCGACCGCCGCGACCCGCGCCTCGCGGTCTCGCGCGACGGCGGCGTGTCGTTCGCGCTCGACACGCTGGTCTCGGACGACGGCTGGGTGCTGCCGGGCTGCCCGTCGGTCGGCCCGGCGCTGACCGTGAACCGCGCGGGCGGCGGGCACTACGCGTGGTTCACCGGCGCCGAGCGAGAGGCCGACGACGTGCGCCCGGGCGTCTACGTCGTGCCGTGGCGGCAGGACGCGGGCCGCACGGGCCCGCGCCGCGCGCTCGCCGACTCGCTGCGCGAGGCCTCGCGGCCGATGCTCGCGCCGATGGCGACGACCACGCTCGCGGGCGTCATCGCCCGGCCGCTCGCCGACACCACCGGCCGCGTGCTCGCGGTGCGCACGCTCGAGGTGGACGGCGCGATGAGCCCGTGGCTCTTCCTCGGCGCGGCCGTGCGCACGGCCGCGATCGCCGGCGCGGGCCCGCGCCGCGCCTACGCCGCCTGGATCGAGCGCGCCGACGGCGACCCGCGCCTGCGCGCGGCGAGGCTGGACCGCAAGTAGCGGCGGGGCGGGCGGCGCGGCAGACGACGAGCGCCCGCCCGAATCACACCGCCCGCCTCATGCGACGGGACCCCGGCGATCCTGCGCCGGGGCCCCGCGCGCGCTGAGAGCCCAGTCCCCCTACTGGACCAGCGCCACCTTCTTCTCGCCCACCGTGCGGCCCGCCACCTGCAGCCGCACGAAGTAAAGGCCCGGCGGCACCGCGCCGCCCGACCAGGGCACGCGATAGGTGCCCGCGGCGCGCTCGCCGTCCTCGAGCGTGGCGACTCGGCGGCCGGCCATGTCGAGCACGTCGATCCGCACCGGCGCCGCCTCGCGCAGCGCGTATTCGATCGTCGGCCCGCCGCGCGACGGGTTCGGCGAAACGCCGCGCAGCGCGGTGACCGCGGGCACGGCCGGCGGCTCCACGCCGACGCCGCCCTGCGAGAAGCCGATCTGGTAGCTGCCGGGCAGTCCGTTGTCGTTGACCACCACCACGCCGTGCCAGCCGGTCTGGGCCGGTACGAACGTGCCGTGCGCCGAGCCCTGCCAGACCGCGCTCGCGCGCGGCGCCCAGTACGCGCCGCCCGGGTTGGCGAAGATCAGCGCCCTCACCGTCGCCTCGCCCGAATGGAGGAAGTAGACGTTGTAGGGCTGGCCCGCGACCAGGTTCACGTCCCAGACCTCGAGCACGTCCCCGGGGCCGGTCGTGCGCGACGCGGGGTCGGAGCCCGGCGTCAGCACGTTAGTGCCCATCGCCCACTCGAGAACGCCGGGGCCGGCCTGGTCGAGCCGGTAGGGCCGCACGTACTGCGTGGCGAGCGGGTTGGCGCCTGCGTTGAAGTCCCCGACGACGAAGTCGGCGAGGTTCACCCCGGCCGAGGTGCCGCGGAGCGTCGAGAAGCACGTGCCGCTGCCGCCACCGGTGGCCGAACCGTAGACCGAGAGGTCCCAGTCGCCGGCGCCGCGCACGCCGACCGCGTTCCAGAAGTAGGTGGACGGCGTGAACGACGCGAAGCCCGCGGGCTCGACCGTGACCGGCACCGTGCTGGCGAGTGCGACCGGCGTCGGGCAGTACGTCACCGCGAACCGGTAACTGTCCGCGACGCCGTCGTCGTCCACGACCACGATCGCGTAGTCGTCGGTCGCGGGCGCGGCGTACGTCGCGCTCCCGCCGGGCGCGATGTTGACCACCGACGACGACCTCCCGGCCCAGTACGCGCCGGTGCCGGGGTTCCGGTACATCAGCAGGTGCAGGTTGGCCGCGCCGTCGTGCTCGAACGTGATCGTGTACGTGACGCCGGCCGTCAGGCGCACCTCGTGGCAGCGCAGCACGTCGTTCGCCGACATCGTCCACGTCGGGGCGTACAGCTCGTTCGGCAGGACCGCGGTCGCCGGGCTCCACTCGGCCCGCGTCTCCGTGTACGGCGCGGGCGCGAACTGGTACGGCTTCGCGTACCAGGTCGCCGGCGTGACGTGGTGGAAGTCGGTCACCACGAAGTCGGTGAAGTTCGTGGTCGAGAGCGACGAGGTCGCGCCCGCGCCGCTCAGGCAGCTCGGCCAGGTCGTCGAACTGCCGGGGGCCGCCGCCAGGTCCCAGTCGGCGGAGCCGTAGCGCACGCCGAACACCGACCAGGTCGGCGCCGTCTGCGGCACGGCGTAGACCGCGGTGCCGTACCAGCAGTACAGGACCTGGTCGGCGGCCGTCGGCAGCGGTGTGCCGCACCGGCCGTAGCGCAACCGGTAGCCGCCGCCCGCGGCGTTGTCGTTGGCGACCACGAGCACGTAGTAGCCGTTCGCCGGCGGGGTGTAGGTGAAGTTGCCGGCCGCGCTCACGAGCGCCGCCGGCCGGCCGAAGCCGCTCGGGCCGGGGCCCGGGAAGTTGGCCGGGCCGAGCAGGTGAACCGTCACCCCGCTGGTGAGCCGGGTGAACTCGAAGTTGTAGGGGACCGCCGCGTCCAGGTAGATGCTGAAGAAGTGCGCCAGTTCGCTCGCCTCGACCGTGTCCACCAGCGTCGGGTAGTTGGACGGCAGGCTCCGGGGGCTCATCGCCACCGCGGTCGCGCTCGTGCCGCCGGCGCTGATGCGGTTCGCCCGGGCGAACCAGTGGAAGGGCGGGTCGTCGTAGAGGCTGCGATACCGGTACAGCGCCACGAAGTCGAGCGCGGTCGGGCCGAAGTTCGACGAGCCGAGCGCGGGGCCGATGCACACGGGTGGCGCCGTGCCCGTCGGCGAATCGGACGCCGCGAGGTCCCAGTCGTCGGCGGTGGTGGCGCCGCGCACGGCGAACAGCGTCCACGGTTCGGTCGCGTCGAATCGCGCGTAGCCCGACGGAGACGTCAGCGCGGTGTTGACCCCGTTCGCGAGCAGCGTCGGGGCCGGGCAGGCCGCGCTGGCGAATCCGAGCGAGTAGGGGCCGCTGCCGTACTCCGTCGGACCGGTGACGATCGCGCCGTACCAGCCGGTCACCGGGGCGGTGAACATGTATTCGGCGTTTCCGGTGAACTTCAGCACGGCGCTCGCCGTGCCGTAGAAACCGCTCCCGGCCGGCTGGAAGAGGAGCAGGTACGGGGTGGCGTATTCGTCGTCCAGGTCGGCGATGAACGAAACGCGGTAGGTCGTGCCCGCGACGAGGTGGACGTCGTAGGCATCGCCGGGGTTTCCGGGGCCCATGTAGCCGCGCTGCGCCACACCGTCCACCGCGAGCGCCGTCGAGCCCGCGTCCCATTCGACGTACTGGTAGCCGTCGCCCGGACCGGGCCCATACCACCGTTCGAACGGCACGTAGAACGGCTGCGATCCCGCTTCGGCGAAGTTCACGACGCCGAGTTCGTAGGTCGGGCCGTAGCCGTAGCTGAAATCGTTGTCGAGCCACAGGCGGTGATCCGTGTAGCAGCCGGGCGGCGCGACGCCACTGGTGTACGTGGCGAAGATCCCGGGCGTGGCGTACCGGTCGGCCTTCGAGCCCACGACGCCCCAGCGGGCGGCGCCGGGCGCGCACGAGTAGGCCGGGGTGATGCCGGTCAGGGACTGGTAGGTCCCGCTCACCAGCGGCACCGGCGCCTGGCAGGTGACCACCTTCAGCGAGTACGAGCCCTGCGCGCGGG
Organism: uncultured bacterium; assembly: GCA_964619155.1. Taxonomy (GTDB): domain Bacteria; phylum Eisenbacteria; class RBG-16-71-46; order RBG-16-71-46; family RBG-16-71-46; genus CAIXRL01. Next base: position 980 of record CAZUEM010000111.1, on the reverse strand, counting down.
CGTCGTTGCACACGACGAGCGCGTACGTGCCCGTGGCCGCAGGCGTATAGGAGCCCGGTCCGGTGAGCGAGGCGAGCGCACCGCCGCGGCCGGCCCAGTACGTGCCCGTGCCCGGGTTGCGGAACAAGTGCGCGGTCGCACCCATCGTGCCGCCCGAGTTGCCCGACTGGTCGAAGTCGATCTGGTAGCCGACGCCAGCGGTGAGGGCGAACTGGTAGACGTGCACGAGCGTGTCGGGCTCGAACGAGTTCCACCAGACGGACTGGTCGGGCACGAGCGTGATCGCCGAGTCGGCCCACGAGGCGCGCGGCTGTCCGGCGCCCGAGTAGCGGTACCAGCGCGGATAGACGTCGGTGTGCGCGTTGGTCGTGCCGTCGCCGAGCACGAAGTCCACGACCGAGCCGCCGTAGCCCGACGAGGCGAGCACCGTGCCGCCGACGCAGACGGGCGTGAGGGCGGGCTCCGCGTAGAGCTGCATGTCCCAGTCCTCGCCGGCGATGGGCCGGACGGCGGCGACCATCCACGCGGCCTTCATCGACGTCCCCCGGATGAGGCCGAAGCCCACGGCACCGGGGACGCCGATCGTCTGCCAGGCGGGCGGCGAGAGGTACGTGCACTGCGCGCGCGCCGGCGAGGGCGCGAGCGCGAATGCCGCGAGTGCGAACACGGCCGCGGCGAGCGGCCGGAGCGGGAAGCACGCGCGCGCGTTCATCGCTTCACCTCCGGCTTCGCGGCCGAGGGCGGCGGCGCGGTCGCGGAGCGCGGTTCCTGCGTCGAGGCGTCGCGTTGCGGCTTGGCCGCGGCGGGAGCGGCGCCGGACGGCGGCGCGGACGGCGCGGCCGGGGGCGCATCGAGGCCGGTGGGCTCGCCGACGGTCACGACGTCCGCGGGCTTGGGCGCGGCCGGTGCTGCGGCGACGCCCCACTCGGGGCGCGGCAGCGGCCCGAGCAGCGCGGGGATGCTGCCCGCGGGCGCGACGG
>CAZUEM010000110.1:0-11985 GCA_964619155.1 uncultured bacterium | reverse complement strand
GCCGGTCGGGTTGTTCGGCGAACAGATGAGGACGGCCTTCGTGCGCGGGCCGATCTTCGCCTCGATCGCCCTGCGGTCGGGCAGGTGGTAGCCGTCCTCGGCGCGCGTCGTGACCGGCACGGCCTCGACGCCGACCATGGCCGCGAAGCCGTTGTAGTTCGTGTAGAACGGCTCGAACACGAGCACCTGGTCGCCCGGGTCGCACAGGGCGGCCAGGGTGAAGAGGATCGCCTCGCTCCCGGCCGTGGTGACGAACAGGTCCTCGGTCGCGAGCGTCACGCCGAGGCCGCCGTAGTAGCCGCGCAGCGCCTCGAGGAACTCGGGCAGGCCCTGCGACGGCCCGTACGGCACGTAGGACTCGGGATACGTCTTGTAGCGCTCGAGGATGGCGGCCGGCGTCGGGATGTCCGGCTGGCCGATGTTGAGCCCGAACACGGTGAGGCCGCGGCGGCGGGCCTCGACCGCGTAGGGCGCCAGCCGGCGGATGGGCGACGCGGGCATGGCCTGCGCGCGGCGCGAGAGCGAGAGCGACATGGTATGCACTCCATGGCGGCGCGGAGCGCCGCGGCGGTCTTCCTCTAGAAGAGCGGGAACTCGAGCCCGGCGAACACCTGCACGCTGCCGTTCTTGAGGTCGCCGCCGAAGGGCAGCTTGGACACGTCGGTCATGCCCTGCTCGTAGCGTCCCTCGAGCGTCCAGTTCAGCCCGCCGGTCGAGCCGAGCAGCCCGGCGCCGACGGCGGCGCCGAAGTCGAACGTCTCGACCTGGTCGCTGTCGAGCGAGTAGTCCACGAGCCCCGAGACGCCGATCTTCTCGTTGACCTTGAACGCGAACGTCGGTCCCACGGTGAGCATGAAGTTCACCGGGCCCGGCGTTGCGGTGCGCAGGCGCAGCAGCACGGGCACGGTCACGTAATCGAGGTCGATGCCGGTGCGGACGGTGCCGAAGTCGATCCCGCCGATCTCCACGTCGTTCTCCGTGAACGTCGAGCCCTTGCGCAGCCACAGCAACTCGGGCGCCAGCTCGATGTTCGGCGTGAGCCCGAAGGCGAGCGACGCGCCGCCGCCCGCGCCCGAGCGCCACTTGAGGTCGGCGAGGTCGGAGCCGAGTTGCGAGCTGACGATGCCGGCCTTGAGGCCTAGGCGTACGCCCGCCTGCGCGGGGACGGCGACGAGGACGGCGGCGAGCAGGACGGCGGACAGCGAGGCGAGGGCGATGCGCTTCATGGTCTCTCCGGAGTTGGGCCCTCGGGCGCCGGGGAACGCACCGCCCGCGGGACGCGGAACGGCCCGGAGTCTAGACCAGCCCCGGGCCGTCCGCCCACCCGGCGCTCTCCCTCAGCGGCGCCCGCCGTCGCGCTCGAGCCTCGCCCGCAGGCGCTTCACGTCGAGCTCGACCGGCGCGGGCCTGGGGTCCATCTCCGCCAGCGCCCCGGCCACGATCTCGGAGACCGCGACGTCCCGGTACCACTTCCGGTTCGCGGGGATCACGAACCACGGGGCGTGCTTCGTGCTGCAGCGCCCGAGCAGGTCCTCGAACGCTTCCTGGTAGGCGCCCCAGCGGGTGCGTTCCTCGAGGTCGGCCTCGCTGAACTTCCAGTGCTTCGACGGATCGTCGAGCCGGGCGCGGATGCGCTCCATCTGCTCGTCGCGGTCGATGTGCAGGTAGAACTTGAGGATCGTCGTGCCGTGCTCCGCCAGGCGCCTCTCGAACTCGTTGATGATGTCGTAGCGCCCGGACCACACCCGCTTCGGCACCAGACCGTGCACGCGCACGACGAGCACGTCCTCGTAGTGGGAGCGGTTGAAGATCGCGATCTCGCCCTTCGCCGGCGCGGCGCGGTGGATGCGCCACAGGAAGTCGTGCGCGGCCTCCTCGGGGGTCGGCACCTTGAACGACCAGGCGCGGCAGCCCTGCGGGTTGAACGCGGTCGCGACCTTGCGGATGACGCCGTCCTTGCCGGCCGCGTCCATGCCCTGGAACACGAGCAGCAGCGAGCGGCGGCCCTCGGCGTAGAGGCCGTACTGCAGCCGGTCCATCACCTCGAGGTTGCGCTTCAGCCGCTCGGCCGCCTCCTCCTTGTCGCGCACGCCGGGCGTCGAGTTCGCGTCCCATTTCGCGAGGTTCACGCGGCCGCCGCGGACCCTCAGCCGGTCGGCGATGGTGCGGCCGGACTTGCTCCCCTGCTTTCCGTGAGCGGCCATGGCGGGTCTCCCGCGCGGCGCGTCAGTGCAGGCGCTTGCGCCGGTTTCGCACGAAGTCGCGGAACACGTACGCGCCGAGGTTGTTCGGGTCGGTTTCGTAGATGCGGCCGTGGTTCAGCTCGGTCAGCCGGCGCACGAAGTCGAGCAGCGCCGGGTCGGCCGCGAGCATGAACGTCGTGACGGTGATGCCCTTGCGGCGGAGGAACGCGGCCTCCTCGAGCGTCTTGTTGACGATCTTCGGGTCGAGGCCGAACGGGTTCTTGTAGAGCCGGCCGTGCTCGTGGATCGCGCTCGGCTTGCCGTCCGTGATCATGAAGATCTGCTTGTTGACCCCTTTTCGTCCGCCGAGGATGCGCTGCGCGAGCTGCAGCCCCGCGCGCGTGTTCGTGTGGTAGGGCCCGGCCTGGATCTTCATCAGGTCGCGCAACGGCACCTGCGCGGCGTCGTCGCCGAACAGCACCACGTCGAGCGTGTCCTTGGGGTAGCGCGTCTGGATGAGCTGCGCGAGCGCGAGCGCGATCTTCTTGGCGGGCGTGATGCGGTCCTCGCCGTAGAGGATCATCGAGTGGCTGACGTCCACCATCAGCACCGTCGCGCACGCCGAGGCGTGCTCCGTCTCGTACACCTCGAGATCGTCCTCGGTCACCGACAGGTCGTCGATCCCGCCGCGCTTGACCGCGTTGCCCACCGAGCCGAGCGGGTCGAGGTTCGCGAGGTCGTCGCCGAACTGCCACGCGCGCGTCTCGGAGAGCCGCTCGCCGCCCTGGCCCGCGGCCGGCACGCGGTGATCGCCCGCTCCGCCCGCCTGCAGCGACGAGAAGATCTCGTTGAGCGAGTCCTGGCGGATCCGGCGCTCGCCGCGCGGCGTCATCTCGAAGCCCTGCGCGGTGCGCTGCGCCTCGCCGGATTCCTCGAGCAGCTTCTTGAACTCCTCGACCCCGAACTTGTCGTTGAAGAAGCCGTACTCGCGCCCGAAGTGCTCCATCCAGCGGAGCGCCTCGTCCACGTCGCCGCCGGTCTGCAGCAGCAGGTTCCGGTAGATCTCCATGAGCTGCCGGACGTGTTCGAGGTCGTCGGGACGCGGCCCGCGCCAGCGGGTGTAGTCGAAGCGCATGATGCGGCGGATCTCCGGGAGGACGGGGCTCGTGCGGCGCGAAACGGCCGCCATGATGCCACGCCCGCGGGGCGGCCCGCGAGGGCGGGAAGCGGGGCCCGGCGCCGAGCGGGCGGCCCGCACCGGCACGCGGACCGCGCCGCCCCGCGCGGCGGCCGCGGCGCGTCAGCCGCCGCGCCGGGCCAGCATCACCGCGAAGCCCGGCACGCCCTCGCGCGGCTGGCGGCCCTCCTCGGCGATCGCGAACCCGGCCTCGGCCAGCCAGGCGCGGTAGCGGTGCACGTCGGCGTAGCTCCAGTACATGGGCACGCCGGCGCCCCGGAAGTCGGGCTCGATCCCGGTCCACGGGTCGCGCCCCACCACGGCGAGCAGCCAGCCGCCCGGCGCGAGCCAGCGCGCGATGCGCTGGATGAGCGCCGGATGCTCGTCCACGGGCAGGTTGATGATCGAGTAGAACGCCACGACCGCGTCGAACGCGCCGTCGCGGAACTCCACCGCCGCCATGTCCGCGCACACGAACGCCGCCTCCGGCACCAGCGCGCGCGCCCTCGCGACCTGCACGGGCGAGAGGTCCACGCCGGTCGTGCGCCAGCGCCGCGCCATCTCGCGCGTGGCCGGCACCCCGTTGCCGCACCCCAGGTCCAGCACCCGCGCACCGTCCGGCACGCGCGCGGCGAGGCGGCGCAGCCAGTGGCCGTAGCCCGACATCTCGAGGTCGGCGTCGTCGCCGCGGTAGGCCCGCGAGGCGCGGTCGTAGCCCTCGCGCACCAGGCGCTTCGCGTCGTCCCCTGCGGCCGGCCCGTCCGCGCTCACTTGCCTTCCAGCAGGTCCTTCTCGCGCGGCCCCACCGTGCCGGCCAGGTCCACGACCCGCGGCGTGATGACCACGACGGTCTCGGCGTGCCGTTCGCGCTTGTACTCGCGCGCGAAGAGCCACGGCAGCACGCGGCCGAGCACCGGCAGCCGCCGCACGCTCTTCGATTCGTACGTGCGCGTGAAGCCGCCGAGCACGACGGTCTCGCCGTCCTTCGCCATCACCGTGTTCTCGACGATCTGCCCGCTCTTGACCGGGCTGCCCGACAGGTAGGTGTCGAGGCGCGTCAGCTCCACCGAGAGCGCGAGCCGCAGGTGGCCGCTCTCGCCGAGCGACGGCGTGACCTGCATCCGCAGCCCGGAGTCCATGGTCTCGGTCTCGAACAGGTTCGTGTACGCCGCGTAGCGCGTGATGTAGGTGGTGCGCTGGCCGTCGAGGATCGTGGCCGGCCGGTTGTTGAGCGTCACGATGCGCGGCGTGTCGCGGTAGGTGACCGCCCCGCTCTGCTCGAGCATCCGGAACGACGCCTGCGCGCCGGCGGTGGCCCGTTCCTCGTCCGTGCGGGCGGTGTTGCGGCGCGCGACCTCGCTCGCGTAACTGTAGGCGGAGGAGCTGGAGACGCTGGAATAGGCGGTGCGATCGCGGAGGTTCGAGGCCGCCCAGCGTGCGTACGCGTCCCCGAACACGTTCCAGTCGAACCCGATCTCGCGCGTCGCGTCGGTGTCCACCTCGATGACGCGCGCCTCGAGCGCGATCTGGCGCGGCGCGACGTCGAACACCGCGGCCTGCGCGGCGACGTGCTCGAGGTCGGCCGCGTCGCCCTCGAGGACGAGCAGGTTCGCGGCGTCGTTGCGGCGCAGCGTGACGAGGTGCTCGGCGCCGCCGTCGCTCCAGCGCAGGATCGCGGCGCCGGCGTACTCGGTGGCGCCGAGCATGTCCGACAGCTCGCGCGGCGAGACGAACGAGGGCTTGAGGGTCCGGGACTGCGGCGCGGCCGCGGCGATCGGCGCGGCGATCGCCAGCGCGAGGCCGGCGGCGAGAACGGCGAGTGCGGCTCGGCTCATGGGCGGCTCCATGTCGGGAATCGGCCAGCGGGGAGGCGCGCATGATGACACGCCGCCGAAGGCGCGGCTACAGTCGTGCGCATGCCCGCCCGCGCCTTCCGCACCGCCTTCGCGGCCCTCGCCCTGCTCCTTCTCGCCGCCCGCCCGGGCGCCGCCGCCACGGCCGGCGCGCGCGACTCGCTGCAGGCCTGGGGCGCCGGCCTCGCGGCCTTCGGCTTCACCGGGCAGATGGTGGCCGCCGAGGGCGAGTCGCTCCTGCTCTCGCGGTCGGCCGGGGCGGCCGACGCGAAGGGGCGTCCGGTCGGCTACGCGACGGGCTTCGCCGCGGGCTCGATCGCCAAGAGCGTCACGGCGGCGCTCGTCGTGATGCTCGCCGAACGCGGCGTGCTCGCGCTCGACGACCCGCTCGAACGCCACGTGCCGGGCGTCCCGGCCGACAAGCGCGCGATCACGCTGCGCCAACTGCTCTCCCACACCTCGGGGCTGCCGGCGGACGCCGCCGGCGTCGCCGAGACCGACCCGCGCGAGCGCGTGCTGCGCGCGACGCTCGCCGAGCCGCTCGCGGCCGCGCCGGGCGCGCGGTTCGTCTACTCCAACGCCGGCTTCCAGCTGCTCGCGGCCTCGTGCGAGAACGCGACCGGCGTGCCGCTGCCCCGCCTCGCGGACTCGCTGCTGTTCCGCCCGCTCGGGATGCGCGACACCGGGCTCGGCGCGGCGTACGCGCGCGGGGTGCGCGACCGGGCCGACGGGCGCAACGAGTGGAAATGGCTGCCCGGCTACCGCGAGTGGCGGCAGGCCTGGGCGGGCTCGGGCGCGGGTGACCTCGTCACGACCGCGCGCGACCTGTGGCGCTGGGCGCGCGCGCTGCAGGGCGACGGCCCGATCCCGCGCGCGGCGCTCGACACGCTGCTCGCCGCCCGCGTCGGCACGGGCGGCTGGTTCGACTACGGCTTCGGGGCGTGGCGCGCGCCGCTCGCGCAGGGCGGCTTCGTGCAGCTGGGCGGCGACGTGCCCGGCTACCACGCGCTCGTCTGGTTCGAGCCCCGGCGCGGCGGGCGCATCGTCGCCGTGACGTGCGCGGGCGAGAGCTGGGGCCGCGGCCTGCCGACGGTCCGGGCGCTGCGCGCGCTGTGGGCCATCGCCGCGGGGCGGCCCGCGGCGATGCCGCCCGAGACCGCGCGCTGGCCCGCCGCCCGGCTGCACGCGCTGGCCGGCGACTGGCTCGCGGGAACCGACGGCCGCATCGCGCTGGTCGCCGACGGCGCGGGGCTGCGCGCCGGGATCGCGGGCGAGTCCGTCCTGTCGCTGCTGCTCGGGAGCGACTCGACCGGGGCGCGCGCGCTCGCCGAAGGCCGCGCCGGCGACATCCTGCGCGCCGCCGTCGCGGGCGCCGACGGGGCCCTCGACGCGGCGCTGCTCGAGCCCGAGCGCGCGGCCTGGAAGGCGCCGCTGCTCGCGCAGGTCGCGGACGCCGCGAAGGCTGTCGGCGGCGTGCGCTCGATCGCGATCGACGGCACGGTGCCGCTGCCGTGGCTGGACGGCGGCCAGCGCACGTACGTGCGGTTCGCGGGCCCGCGCGGGACGCGCGACGCCTCGCTCGCGTGGATGAAGGGCGGGCTGATCGACGTCGCGTTCGGCGAGGGCCGGCCCGCGCCGGCGATCCTGCCGGTCGCGCCGGCGGCCGAGGGCGGCCTCGTCGCGTGGGACCTGCTGACGGGGGCGGCCCTGCGGCTCGAGCCCTACGCGGACGCGAAGGGCGAGCCGCGCCTGCGGCTCACCGGCGCGGACGGCCGCGAGGCGGTCGCGAGGCGCGAACCGAAGCCGCGACGCTGAGTGACCTTCAGCGATTCGGCATCCGCGGCGCACCCGCGCCGCCGCCCGTCCGCGTCGCGAGCCAGAGCGTGTGCCGGCCGCCCTTGCCGCGCCGCGCGCGCGCGCGCCGCTCCTCCACGGCGAAGCCGGCCCGCGCGAGCCGGCCCGTGAACGCGTCGTCGGGCTGGACGGACCACACGCCCAGCACGCCACCCGCGCGCAGCGCGGCGAACGCCGCGCCGAGGCCCGCGCCGGAGTACAGGCGGTCGTTGGCCGCGACCGTGAGGGCGTCGGGCCCGTTGTCCACGTCGAGCAGGATGGCGTCCCACGCCGCGCGAGCGGCCCGGATGCGATCGGCGACGTCGCCCTCGTGGACGGTCACGCGCGGGTCCTCGAGCGGCCGGCCGGCCAGGTGGGCGAGCGGTCCGCGGTTCCACTCGACGACCGCCGGCGCCAGCTCGGCCACCTCGACGCGCGCGCCCGCGGGCAGGCCGCGCAGCGCCGCCGCGAGCGTGAAGCCCATGCCGAGCCCGCCGACCAGCACGCGTGCGCCCGGGCGGCCGTGGACGCGCGCGCACGCCGCTTCCGCCAGGGCTTCCTCGGAGCCGTGCGCGGCGCTGCTCATCAGGGCGTGCGGGCCGACGCGGATCACGAACTCCGTGTCGCGCTGGTAGAGCACGAGCTCCCGGGCTTCGCCCGCGAGCGTGGCGCCGTCCAGCCGCCGCCAGGGAATCACGCGCCGGGCCCTCGGTCCGGTCCGTTCAATCCAGCCGCGCGAAGCGCAGCGACTCGTTCCGCCCGGGCGCCAGCAGCCGGGCGAGGTAGACGCCGGGCGCGAGATTCCGCACGTCGAGGGCCACCTCGTGGTTTCCGGAGGGCAGCGCGAGTTCGGTCGCGCGAACTCGGCGCCCGGAGACGTCGAAGACCTCGAGGCGCACCTCGCCCCCCGCGGCGAGGCCGAAACCGACGATCGCCTCGCCGCCGCGCACGGGATGCGCGCCGCGCACGGCGAGCGCGCCCGCGCGCGGCGCGGGCGGCGGCGCGTCGAGCGTGGCGACGTCGCGGTACCACAGGCCGTCCGCGCGCGCGGCCCACAGGCGGTTCCCCTGCAGCGCCAGTTCGCTCGCCCACGACGGTATGGTCTCCATCGCGTTCCACGTGAGCCCGTCGTCTCGCGTCCAGCGGAACACGCCGCCGCTCGTGCGGTTCACGCAAGCGAACGTTCGGCCGCCCGCGGACGCGAGGCGGCTGTCGAGTGTGCTTCCCAGGTTGAGCCCGGCGAAGCTCCAGGCGCCCGCCCCGTCGGCGCTGCGGTAGAAGCCGTGATCCGTGCCCACCAGCCAGGAGCCGCCCGTCCATTCGGCCGCGAAAACCGCCAGCCCGGGCTGGAGGCCGTTGTTGTCGAGGAACATCTGGATCCAGGGCGCACCCCCCTCGTTGCGGTGGACCGTGCCGTTCGCGCCGCCGGCGGCCAGCATGCGCCCGACATGCACGGCGAGATCCTCGACGCCGCCCGACTGGTTCGCCACGAGCTGCGAGCCGGTGGGGTGCCATGGCCCCGAGCCGTCGAGGGGGCGCACGAACACGCCCGCCCCCCCCGTGCCCGCGTAAAGCGAATCGCCCCGCTCGGCGAACGAGAGCAGCCAGAGGTGGCTGTTGAACAGTCCGCCCGCGAGGCCGTCGCTGCGCGGTTGCCAGCTCGCGCCCAGGTCGTCGCTCGTGAACACGCCCTGCCCGCTCGTGCCCGCCCACAGCCGGCCGTGACGGAACCACACGGCGTCCGTCGCGGCGGGCGGTGCACCGACCGGCGCCGACGCCGACCAGCTCGCGCCGCCATCCACGCTCGTCCACACGACCGAATCCGCGCCGGCGACGACCGTGTCGCCGGTCGCGAACACCGCGTAGAAGACGTTCGCGGGCACGGCCTCGGCCCGAGTCCACTGCGCGCGTGCGGGCGGGGCGGCCAGGGCCGCCGCGACGATCAGCGCCGCGGCCAGCGCCGGGGCGCCCGGGCGGAGGACCGCCGTCACGAGGATCGGCACGGCGTGCACCTCAGTCGTCGCCGAGGCCCGAGAGCATGCTTTTCAGCATGTCCTTGTACTCGGTGCGCGCCGCGTCGGTGCGCTCGCGCGAGAGCATCGAGCTCTGGTGCAGGCCCTCGAGCACCAGCTCCATCGCCACCGCGTGCTCGTCGGCGTCCGCGGGCTCGAGGTACTTCGACGCCAGCTCGGCCAGCCCCTTCACGCGCCGCAGCTCGGCCGCGTACTGGGCCGCGCCCAGGTCGTCGCCGATCGAGAGGTTCTGGCCGCCCGCGAACCACTCGAGCACCGGCCGGTACTCGGCGTTCGCCTTCGCGTCCTCGTCGTCCGCCGGCGGCGCGGACGCGCCGCGGCCGCGCGCGCGGCGCGGCTTGAACGCGTCGGGGAACGACTGGTTGAAGATCGCCTTGACGCCGCGCCCGAGCAGCGCGCGCGCCACGTTCTGCGCGCCCTCCTGCTCGCCCTCGAGCACCAGCTCGACCTTGCCGCTCACCGCGCTCACCGCGTGCTGCAGGTCGCACACGCGGGTCACCACGCGCTTCTCGCCGGTGACGAGGCCGCGCCGCTCGGCGTTGCTCACCAGGTTCTCGAGCAGCGCGATGGGCAGCCGCGCCGAGACGCCCGAGTTCTGGTCCACGTACTCGCTCCGGCGCGCCTGGATCGCGACCTCCTCGACGAGGTCGCGCATGAACGACGGCACCACCACTTCGACGCCGGCGCTTCGCTCCGTCCACGCCTCCTGGCGCGTGATCGCGACGCCCTGCTCGCGCGTCTGCGGGTAGTGCGTGACGATCTGCGAATTGATGCGGTCGCGCAGCGGCGTGATGATGTTGCCGCGGTTCGTGTAGTCCTCGGGGTTCGCGCTGAACACCATCGCCACGTCGAGCGGGATCCGCACCGGGAAGCCGCGGATCTGGAAGTCCTTCTCCTCGAGCATGTTCAGCAGGCCGACCTGGATGCGCGGTTGCAGGTCCGGCAGCTCGTTGATGGCGAAGATCCCGCGGTTCGTGCGCGGGATGATGCCGTAGTGGATGACGCGCTCGTCGGAGTAGTCGAGCTTGAGCGTCGCCGCCTTGATCGGGTCGATGTCGCCGATGAGGTCGGCGATCGTGACGTCGGGCGTGGCCAGCTTCTCCTGGTAGCGCGCGTCGCGGTGGATCCAGCGGACCGGCGCGGCGTCGCCGTGCACGTCGAGCAGCTGCCGCGCGTGGTGCGTGAGCGGCCGGAACGGGTCGCTGTTGAGCGGGCAGCCCTCGAGCGCCGGGACCCACTCGTCGAGGAACTGCGCGAGCGAGCGCAGGATGCGCGTCTTCGCCTGGCCGCGCAGGCCGAGCAGGATGAAGTCGTGCCGCGACAGGACGGCGTTGACGATCTGCGGTTCGACGGTGTGCTCGTAGCCGACGACGTTCGGGAACAGCGGCGCGCCCGAGCGCAGGCGCGCGATGACGTTGGCGCGCAGCTCGTCCTTGACGGAGCGCGGGTGGTATCCGCTGGCCTTGAGTTCGCCGAAGGTGCGGGGTCGGGTCATGGGGGCGGTACCTCTTCGGTCGGGTGCCGGTGCGGCCGGCTCGGGGGGTCGTTTCGGAAGGGCGGCAGTCTAGTGCGGGCGGACGCCGCGGCCAAGAGCCGCCCGGTGCGCCGGAACCGGTCCGCCGGTTCTCCCGGGTTTCCGCGCCGCCGGGCCTTTCGATTAGCCTCTTCGCATGTCCCGCGACCCCCTGCTGCTGGCGGAGTGCCGGGCGCTCGCCGAGGCGGTCCGGCCCCACGCGACGCTCGAGGCGCTGCACCGCTCGCCCGAATGGGAGTCGCTCTGCCCGCGCTTCGAGCGGCTGCTGCGCACCGTTCGCCGCTGGTCCCCGCCCGGCGAACCGGGGCCCGCGAAGGCGGACGACCGCGTCGCGTTCGTGCAGTGGAACATCGAGCACGGCAACTGGTACGAGCAGGTCGAGCGCGCCCTGCTCGGGCATCCCGAGCTCGCGGGCGCGGACGTCATCGCGCTCGAGGAGGTGGACCTCGGCTGCGCGCGGGCGGCGAACCGCGACGTCGCGTTCGACCTCGCGCGCGCGCTCGGGCTGCACGCCGCCTGGGCGCCGCTCTTCCTCGAAACCACGCCCGGGCGCGACGACGACCTGCGCATGGCCGCGGGGCGCGGGAACGAGGAGGGCCTCTTCGGCGTCGCGGTGCTCTCGCGCTGGCCGCTCGGCGAGGCGCGGGTGATCGAGCTGCCGAGCCCGCGGAAGCTGCAGTTCGACCTCGAGCGCATGGTCGGCCGGCACGTCGCGCTCGCGGTCGAGGTGCTGCGGCCCGGGCGGCCGTTCGTGGCCGTGGCCGCGCACCTCGAGGTGCACCGCACGCGCGGCCACCGCGCGGCGCAGGCGCACGTGCTCGCCGCCGCGCTCGGCCACGAGAAGCGCCCGGTCGTGCTCGCGGGCGACTTCAACACGCACACGTTCGACCGCGGCCTCTGGCACTCGGCGCTGCACGGCGCGGCGGCGCTGCTCGTGATGCCGGGCGGCGCGCTGCGCGAGCGGCTGACGCGGCCCGACCGCGGCTTCGCGCACGAGCCGCTCTTCGACGTGCTGCGCGAGGCCGGCTTCACCTGGGAGCCGTTCGTGGATTTCGCGCCGACGCTGCAGCTGCGCGACGACCGGCTCGAGGAGCTGCAGCGCCTGCCCGCGCTGGTGCGACTCCCCGCCGGGGCGCTGCTCAGCTGGGCGGTGCACCGCGGGGCGCTGCGGCTCGACTGGATCTGCGGCCGCGGCTGGCGCGGCGGCACGGGCCGCACCGTGCACGGCCTCGACGGCCCCGGCCTCGCCAGCGACCACGCGCCGATCGTCGCGGAACTGCGGTGCTCGGGATGAGCGCCGCGCGCGCACGGGCCGCGCTCGCGGCCGCGGCCCTGCTCGCCGCGGCGGCGGCGTTACCGCCCGCCCCCGCGG
>CAZUEM010000109.1:0-12054 GCA_964619155.1 uncultured bacterium | reverse complement strand
CGCGGCTGCTGGCGCCGCTCGAGCCCGCGCGCCACGGGGCCGCGGCGCGCGCGCTGCCGGTGCTGCTCGTGGACGCCGAGCGCGAGGAGCGCTACCCGCGCGCGTGCGTCGAGCGGCTGCACGCGGCCTACCCGCACGCCGAGCGCGCGACGCACCCGGGCGCGCACCTGCGGCCCGAGAATCGCGACGAGGTCGAGGCGATCGTGACCGCGACCTGGCGCTGGCTCGGCACGCTGCCGCCGCGCTGAAGCGGCGGCCCCGGGGCGCGTGCGCCGGCCGGGAGATCGGGCTGGACGGCGGCCCGGAGCGGCGGGAACGTCCGCCGCATGGAACGGTCCTTCCCGCATCCGGCGCGCGCGGCCCTCGCGGCCGCGGCGCTCGCGGTGGCGGCGCTCGCTCCCGGATCGTGCGCGGCGCCCCCCGAGTCGAGCTGGCGCGAGCAGCGCGAGGCGCTGGTCGCGTCCATCGCCGCGCAGGGCGTGCGCGACTCGGCGACGCTCGCGGCGCTGCGCGCGGTGCCGCGCCACGAGTTCGTGCCGGCGGCGTGGCGCTTCCTCGCGTACGCCGACGAGGCGCTGCCGATCGGGCACGGGCAGACCATCTCGCAGCCCGCGATCGTCGCGATCATGACCGAGGCCATCCGGCCGCGGCCGGGGCTGCGCGTGCTCGAGGTGGGGACGGGCTCGGGCTACCAGGCGGCGGTGCTCGCGGCCGCGGGCTGCCGCGTGCACAGCATCGAGATCCTCGCGCCGCTCGCCGACAGCGCCCGCGCGCGGCTCGCGCGGCTCGGCTACGCCGCCGAGGTGCGCACCGGGGACGGCTACGCGGGCTGGCCCGAGGCGGCGCCCTTCGACGCCATCCTGCTGACCGCCGCGCCCGAGCGCGTGCCGGCCCCGCTCCTCGCGCAACTCGCGCCGGGCGGCCGATTGGTCGCGCCGGTCGGCCCCGAGGGCGGCGTGCAGGAACTGCGGTTGCTCGAGAAGGACGCGCGCGGCAGAGTGCGGACCACGAAGCTGCTGCCGGTGCGGTTCGTGCCCATGCGCGGCGAAGCCGAGCGCTGAGGCGCGACGCCGCTCCCGACGACCCCCGACGTTCGACACGCCCGGAAAGCCGGGCGAGGAGGCTCCATGCATCGCGCCCTCGCCGCCGCCCTCGCGCTCGTTGCCGCCGCCACCTTCGCGACCGCCGCGCCCGCCGCCGCCGCGCCCGCCGCGAAGGGCGAGCCCATGAAGTACACCGCGATCCCGGCGTACGTGAAACTGCTCGAGGGCACGACCCCGGCGGTCCCGTGGCCGTCGGACGCGCCGGACGACTGGCTGCTCGCGCACATCGACGTCGAGACCAACGGCCTCGTCGCCGGCTGGCACGAGATGATCGACTTCGGGCTCGTGATGACCGACCTGGACGGCAACGTGCTGGACTCGCTGTTCGTGCGCATCCAGCCCGAGCACCCCGAGCGCACCTCGCCCGGCGCGGTGGCCGTGAACGCCTACGACCCGGCGAAGTGGCGAAAGCTCGGCGCGCTCGGGCCCGAGGAGGCGGTGGAGAAGATCCTCGCGTTCCACAAGCGCGTGGCCGGATCGAAGAACGTGCTCATGGTGGCGCTCAACTGCAGCTTCGACACGGCGTTCCTCGACCACCTGTTCCGGCGCGCGAACCACAGCTGGCGCGAGATGTACTTCTACTACGTGCTCGACCTGCCCTCGATGCTCTGGGGCCTCGGCGAGCGCGACCTGACCTCGGCGAAGCTGCTGAAGCGCTACGGCATCGAGGACGAGCCGCACGTGGCCGAGTACCACACCGGCATCACCGGGGCGATGGTCAACGTGCGCATCTACCAGGCGCTCCAGCGCCTGCGCGCCGAAAAGCAGGGGGCGGCGGGACGGTAGGGAAGTTCCAGCGGTTCGGCAGCAGCGGCGCGCCCGCGGCCCGCTTGCTCGGCATCCGGCCTCGCTGCGCTGCATCCACTCGGGCTCTCGCCATCCCTGGCTTCGCCCTCGCCGGACGCACCGCCGTCGCGCCGCTGCTGCCGAACCGCTGGAACCTCTTGCGCCCGCCGCCCTCGTGGCGCTCCGGCGCGCGCCCGGCCTCGTGGCCTCCGCGGCTCAGCGGAACGAGTAGGTGAAGACCGCCTGCACGTAGCGGCCGAGCGCGAGGTCGCGCTGGTCCTGCACGTAGGTCTCGGTGACGTTGCGGCTCACGCTGCGGTTCTGCGCGAGCACGTCGGTCGCCGTGACCCGGAACTCGCCGCGGTCGTTCTTGAGGAACTTCTTGCCGAGCGTCGTGTCCCAGAGCACCACGTCCTGCCCGTAGGCCGACGGCACGCCGCTCTGCAGCGCGTGCCGGACCTCCTGCCGGATCACGATGCCGCGCGGCGCGACGGCGTTGAACCGCAGGCCGAGCGAGTGCGTGTAGTAGTCGCCCGCGGTGCCGCTCGTCCGCGAGTTGCGCGCCAGGTTGTAGGTGCCCTGGTAGCTGACGTTGAAGTCGAGGTTCTGGCTGATGTTGCTGGCCACGACCGTGCCGGCGCGCAGCGCCCAGGTGTCGCCCACGTTCGCGCCGTGGCCGACGTAGGTGGGCGTGCGCGTGAACGAGCCGCCGCCGTTGAGGCTCCAGATGGTCTTCACCCACGGCGTCGGGCGGCTGTAGACGCCGAACAGGTTGGCGTTCCACGACGGCTCGTCGCCGTTCACGGGCCGCGTGAGCTGCGTGCCGCGCGCGAGCGCGATGCCGTCGAGCACCGTGTCGGAGGGCGCGACGAAGATGCTGTTGACGATCGGCCGCGAGGTGCGCGTGACGTTCGCGAACACGAACCGGCTGCGCGAGCGCTGCGGGTCGGCCTCGTTGTAGCGCAGCGACACCGTGTTCCGGTAGCTCGGGCGCAGCGCCGGGTTGCCGGTCGAGAGCGCCAGCGGGTTCGAGTTGTTGACCACGTTCTGGAGCTGGCGGATGGACGGCGCGTCGGTCGAGGTGTTCCAGGCGAGTCGCAGGTTGCGCCGGTTCGCGAAGTTGCCGGTCAGCGTCACCGACGGCAGCACGTCGCCGAACGTGCGCTCGAGCACCCGCGTCTCGGGGAACGTCTGCTCCGAGCGCAGCCGCGTGCTCTGGTACGAGGCGTTCGAGAGCAGCTTCCAGGGGCCCCGCGTCCACAGCAGCGCGAGCCCGCCGTTCTGCGCGGTGGTGCGGCTCTCGTAGGAGTTGGAGAGCGTGCTCTCGGGCAGCGTGTAGCCGCCCGCGCCGTCGCGGCTGAAGGTGCGCGCGTCGGACGTGCTCGAGGTGAGCGAGGGGTTGTAGATGAGCTGCGCCTGCAGGCCCGGCGCGAGCGGCTCGGTGAAGGCGATGCGCGTCGAGAACGTGCGCGTCAGCGTCCGCGAGTCGCCCTGCTGGTCGAGCGTGTCGCTGGCCGTGACCGTCGCGCCCTCGTAGTAGTCCGTGAACGAGCGCTGCTCGCTCTCGCCGTCGCGCAGCGTGCTGCCCGCATTGAGGTCGGCCGAGACGTTGCGGCCGCGCTTGCCGAAGCGGTGCCGCAGCGTCAGGCGCGACGAGAGGTTGTTGCCGTCCACCTGCTCGCGCGTATCGCTGGTCGCGCGCCCGAGCAGCGAGCCCAGGGTGCCCACGTTGGCGGCGTCGCCGCCGTTCGTCGCGTCGCTCTGCTGGAAGTAGAGCCGCGGCGAGAAGATCACGGAGTTGAGCGAGTCGGGCTTCCACTCGATGCGCGCGTCGAAGCGCTGGTTGCCGTTGCGGTCGTTCGAGACGCTGCGCTGGTCGTAGAACGCCAGCGAGTCCTGCGCGGGGATGTACTGGCGCGCGAGCGTCTGGCGGTTGTCGGTGTCGGCGTCGTTGGCGAACAGGCTGGCGTTGACCTGGAGCTTTCGGCCCCACTGGCCGTTGTAGTTCGTGCCGCCCGCGTGCGTGGTGGCGACGCCGGCCTGCTGGCCGACGAGGAAGCTGCCCGGGTCGAACGACGTGCCGCCGCCGCCGCCGCCCATGCGGACGATCTGCTGGTTGCCGCCGCCGGGCGGGCGCCCGCCGTGCATCATCATGATCCGCGGCCCGCCGCCGCCGCCCTGGCCGCTCATCGCGCCGAACAGGTCCTGGTGCGAGAAGTTCTTCTGGTTGATGTTGTTCGACATGCCGATGAGGCTGAGCCGCGAGGCGCCGCGCAGGGCGGTGAAGTTGCCGCCCGCCTGGTAGAGGTCCTGGTCGCCGCCGCCGCCGTACACCTTGCCGAAGGTCGCCCGCTGGTCGCGCAGGATGAAGTTCATGGTCTTCTCGGACGAGCCGTCGTCGAAGCCGCTGAACTCGGCCTGGTCGCTCATGCGGTCGTAGACCTGGATGCGGTCCACGACCTCGGCGGGCAGGTTGCGCATGGCCGCGGTCGGGTCGCTGCCGAAGAACGGCCGGCCGTTGACGAGCACGTTGCGCACCTGCTCGCCCTGCGCCTTGACCTGCCCGTTCTCGAGCGTGACGCCCGGCATCTTCTGCACCAGTTCCTCGGCCGTGGCGTCCTTGTGGACCTTGACCGCGCTGGCGCGGAACTCGGTCGTGTCGTCGCGGACGACCGCGGGCGCCGGGGACTCGGTGACGGTGATGCCGGCGACCGGCACCGACTGTGGCGTCAGTTCGATCGAGCCGGCGTCCTGGTCGGCCTTCGTCACCGCGATCGTCCTGCGGAAGGGCGCGTAACCGAGCCGCGTGCCCTCGAGCCGGTACGACTGGAGCGGCAGCCCGGAGAACGCGAACGTGCCGTCGTCCTTCGCGGTCACCCGGCGGACGAACGACGTGTCGGAGTCGGCCGTGAGCTTGACCGCGACGCCGGCCACTGACGCCTTCGTCGAGGCGTCGGCGAAGCGGCCCTTGAGGCCGCCGGCTTGCGCGAAGGCGAGGGCGGGGGAGACGAGGAGGAGCGCGGCGAGCAGCGGTGCGGCAGGACGCATGCGAGGGGTCCTTGGGGTCGGTTCAGGTCGATCAGGTCCGTGTCGGCGAAAAGGACGCACGAAGATACCCGCGCGTTCCCCGGCGCGCCGCCCGAAACGCGGCGTACGGTCACGGGATTTGCCGCGCTGGTGGCGAACTGCGGCGCCGCAGGCTTGGACGCCCCGGCCGGGGCCGGGGTTGGGACGCGAGAACGCGTTCTCCCGGCGGATTCCGCGGGCCGGACGGCGCTCGGGCCGGGGGCGTAACGTTTCCCTGTCGTTCGGACGGACTCCCTTCCTCCTCCGGTCCTTCCGTCGCGTGTCAGGCGCGAGGCCGAAACTGGTCCCGCGCACCGATTCCGCAGTCACCTGCGGCACGGCTCCCCCCGACGCGCCGCTCGAGGAGGAAGGGATCATGCGATTCCGCCGCCACGGCATGCCGCTGTTGCTGCTCGCGGTGCTGCTCTGCGCCGCGCTGCCCGGTCCGCCCGCCGCCGCCGAGGACGCGGTGGCCCCCGCGCCGAAGCCGCGGCTCGCGAAGGCGAGCCCGATGATGGTCGAGATCCGCGCCGTGCTCGACGAGGAGCGCGCATCGCTGAAGGTCCTTCACGAGCGCTTCCGCGCGGCGAAGGACGCGGACGCGGCGATCGCGATCCAGCGCGAGATCGCGCGGGTGAAGCTCGACGCCGAGGTCTCGGTGCTGCGCGTGCAGGCGAAGCATGCGCGCGCCGCGGGCCGCGCCGACGTGGCGGCGAACCTCGAGGCCGCGATCCAGCAGATGCTCGAGCCGGAAGCGCCGCCGCCCTCGGCGCCGCGCCCGGCGAGGACGCCGGCCACCGAGACCAACGCCCAGCGCTGAAGCGCGAAAGGAGCACCGCCATGTGGCGCCGTATTCTCCTGCTCGGCGCTCTGGCGCTGAGCGTGTGGTGTCCTCCGTCGCGGGCGACGGAGAGGGTCGAACCGGTGAGCGTGAAGCTGGTGGGCGCGATTCCGGTCGCCGAGCGCGGGCGCGCGCTGCGCGCCACGTTCGAGGTGAAGGCGAGTGAGACGGCCGTCGTCACCGACCTGAAGGTCGAGGGCGGCGGCTGGAGCGGCCGCGTCGTGGACCGGCGGGCCGAGAGCTTCGCGGTCGTGCCGGACGGCCTGGCGCGGTTCACGATCGAGGCGACGCCGGCCGACGAGAACGAGCGGCTGGTGGTGAGCTGGAAGGTGGACGGCCGCACGTACCGGCGCACGTACGACTTCTCGCCTGCGGCGACGAAGCTGCGCCGCGAGGGCGGAACGTGTGTCGCCGCGCCGCCGGAGGCGATGCCGCCGCACGGGCGCGCGTTCGACACGAGCGGCGCACCCGCGCCGGTGGGCCTCAGGTTCTCCGGCCCGATCGGCACGGTCGAGCCGCAGCTCTCGCGCGAGGCCCCGGCGCCGCCGGCGGGCGCGCAGGGGGCGCGCATGATTCGCGTGACCGGGTGGTTCGGCTACCGGTACGACAACGCATGGCTCTGGCTGGGCGGCGACTACCTCACGGTGGCCGTATTCGACCAGGACTTCGGCGGCTCGGGCACCGACCTCGAGCTGGGCCGGGGCATGACCGACTCGAACGGCTACTTCGACATCACGATCCCGTGGGTGGAGCTGCCGTCGGACGCGCAGCCCGATCTCTACGTGATGTTCATCGCCGCGAACGGCTCGATGCACATCCAGCGCGACGGCTACGGGGTGCCCTACTTCTGGCGCACCGGCACGACCTGGGACTTCACTGGCTCGGCGCTCGACATCGGCGGGCAGGTCCCGAACTCCGAGGACGATTTCGCGCAGGTGCACATCTTCAGCAACATCCAGCGGTTCAGCCGCTGGAACCACACACGCCTCGGGATCGCGCTGCCCTACATCACCCTCGAGTACCCCGTCTTCGGCGAGCGCGTCTCGTTTCACCGCAAGGACGACGAGACCATCAACATCATCCCGGGAGACGCGTGGCGCGACGACGTGCACGGGCACGAATACGGACACCACTTCGTCCACGCCCGGCTGCCCTACTTCCCGCCGGACTACTGCAACCTCGTCTGCGACTTCGACGCGGACGGCAACCTCGACTGCGGCCACTGCTTCTGGTGCCCCGAGACCAACGGCATGACGACGCCGTGGAGCGAAGCTCTGCCGACGTTCATGGCCATGGTCCAGTGCCGCGACTTCCCGGCCGACTACGGCTGGGAGGTGGACGACGACGGCTGGGAGGAGTCCATCGGTTCGTGCCCCGACCCGTTCGCGCCGGGCGTGGCGCCCGACCCCAACTACTGCGAGGGGCAGATCGCCACGCTGCTGATGGACCTCTACGACGACGAGGACGACGTGGACAGCGACGGCCTCGCGGGCGGCAAGGACACGCTCTCGCTGGGGTGGGGGCCGGTGTTCAACTGCATCCTGTCGGACCAGCCGTTCGTGCTTCCTGCCTTCATCGCGTCGTTCCTCTATCGCTACCCCGAGCATCGCGAGCGGTTCTGGCGCACCGCGGCGAACAACCGCTACGACTTCGACGCCGCGCCGCCCGCGTCGCCCGCGAACTTCCACTCGACCAGCCACACGGCGGGCGTGGCGTCGGGCGACGCGACGCCGACCTTCCAGTGGACGCGGGCGACCGACGACGCATCGGGTCCCGTCGGCTACAGCATCCGCTTCGGCGCCACCGCGCAGCTGCCCGACGCGGTGGCCGAGTGCGGCGACGTGACGACGTGGACGACCCCGCACCTCAACCCCGGTTCCTACCAGGTGACGATCCGAACCCTGGATCGCTCCGGCAAGTGGAGCACGGGCTTTTCCACCTGGGGCACGCTCGTGCTCCGCGAGCCGACCCCGGCGAACCTGACGCCGATCGCCTACGTGGGCTGGGATTACCCGCTGGTGCCGAGCATCCGCAACGACTTCACGTTCCTCACCGTGGAAACGCCGACCGCGCCGCTGCCCGGCAACACCGCGGCCACTTACTGGAACGCCTCGACCAAGAACGTGGGCGAGGCTTCGACCGGCATCAACTGGCTGCTGCGCGCGTGGGTGGACGGCGTGCCGGGGCCCTCGGTGGCGTGCACGCCGCTCGGCGCGGGCAGCACCCGCGTGACGCTCAACCAGGGCCCGATCACCGTGCGCGGCGGCCGGCACACGTTCGCCGCCCGCGCGGACGACGACGAGGAGATCGCCGAGACCGTCGAGACCGACAACGAGTGGGCGCACCAGTGGATCTGGACGCCGCACACGCTGGTCTCGGGGACCGGCGTGACGCGCGCCGCGCCGCCCGAGCGCTCGGGCGGGTGGGAGGACCTTCCGGACCCGTCCGGCGCCTACTACAACTGCGACGGCCTTCGGGTGACGAACGGCGCGGGCTCGTACTGGCGTGCCGTGTGGGTGCGCGTGGACGACCCGCTCACCGACTACGACTGCCGGCTGCACACCGCGGCCACGGGGGCGGAGGACGGCTTCGGCTCGTACACCGCCTACTCGCGCAGGCCCGAGGGCTGCCTCGACGCCGTGCTCTACAACCGCGAGAGCACGCCGACGGTCTCGCAGTACGACGTCGGCGTCCTCAACACCTCGGGCGGCACGGCGAACTACTACGCCAAGCTGGTGGGCGCCTCCGACGTGCACGACGGGGACTCGGTCGCGGTCACGCTCGCCTCCGGCGACATGCTGGCGTTGCGCGAGTTCGCGCTGGCGATCGCCGACACGGGCTGGTACCAGGCGAAGGTGACGATCACGTCCGGGTCGGGCCCCGTGTACCTGGCCTGGTACGACGAGAGTCTCGTGCGGGTGGCGCTGGAGAGCGAGACGCAGCTCGACGTGGCCTCGAGCGCGGCCGACCCCGCGCGGCTCGACCTGCACCTGGACAGCGCGGGCCAGTACGCGCTGGCGATCTACCGCGACCCGAAGGACGGCTCCGCCGCCCTGACGGTGCGGCTCGAGTTCGAGCGCATGAAGCCGGACTACGCGCCGAAACAGCTGGCCGGCTGGCACTCGCCGCTCGTGCCGAGGCCCGTGGATGACGGCCTGTCCACGAGCGCGCCGGCGCCGGACACGCTGTACGGCGACGCCGCGTCCACGTACTTCAACTTCGTGGTCGGCAACTCGGCCTACGGCGACCAGGCGTCGAACGTGCCGGCCCAGGTGTGGGTGGACGGCGTGGCGCGCTGGAGCTACTCGGTGCTGCCGCCCAGCCCGCTCGACGAGGTCACCTACAACAGCCACGTCGGGCGGACGCTGGCCGGCGGGCGGCATTCGATCGGTTTGCACATCGACCCGAACGGGACGCTCGCCGAAGCGGAGGAGGACAACAACCTCTTCGGCGAGCAGTGGGTGTTCGGCCCGGCCACCCTGGGAACGTTGCTCACGCGCGGCGCCCCGCCGGAGATGACCGGCGGCTGGGAGGACGTCACGTACGCGCCGTACGGCGTCTACTACAACTGCGACGGCCTGCGCGTCGGCGGCTGGTACGGCTCCGGCCACGACATGTACTGGGGCGGCTTCGCGGTCATGCCGGGGGACACGTCCGACCTCGACGTGCGCCTGCACGAGGCCGGGGACGGCGCCCGCACCGGCTTCCGCTCGAACCTCGTGCGCTCGACGAACGGCCCGGGGCTGCTGGACTACGTGCTGGTCAACTACAACCGGACGGGCTTCCGGGCCTTCGATCTCGGCGTGCTGCGCGTGGACGGCACGCAGGGCTACACCGCGCAGTCGGTGAAGTCGGTCTATCGCGGCGTGCAGCCCGACGGCACGTTCGGCCCGTACACGATGGGTGCCGGCTACATGCTGCACCTGCACGAGTTCTTCTTCGACACCGACGTCTACGACGTCACGCTGGTGAACACGTCCGGCAACGTGAACTGGGGCATCAGCGCGCACAACAACTCGGAGGCCTACCACAACTTCTCGACGGTCATGCCGGGCGGTATCGCGTGGACGAACGGCCCCGGACAGAACGAGTTCATGCGCTTCCGCAAGGACGCGCCGAACTACGTCCTCATCGCCGTGTGGAAGGCCGGCAGCAGCGACCTGGGGCTCACGGGCTCGTACACGCTGGAGATCGGCCCCTCGCCGGTCGGCGTTCCGGGCGGCGAGGTCGCGCGCACGGCGCTCTCCGGGGCGTGGCCGAACCCGTTCCAGTCGGGCGCGACGGTGGCGTTCGAGCTGGCGCGCGAGAGCGACGTGTCGCTCGAGGTCTACGACGTGCACGGCGCGCGGGTGCGGACGCTGGCGTCCGGCCACTGGCCGGCGGGCCGCCACGAGGTGCGCTGGGACGGCCGCGGCGGGGCGCCGGCCGCGCCGGGCATCTACTTCGTCCGCTTCCGAGCCGACGGCGTGGCCGCCACGCGGCGGGTGGTGAAGCTCGATTGAAGCGAAGAGGCGCGTTCGGGAGGAACGCGCGGCGCCGGCACGGCGCGAACGAACGCGGGCCGGGGAATCGCCCCGGCCCGCGTCGTGTCGGTGGTCGGCTCCGCCCGGCGGAACGCGCCGTGCGGAGCGTGCGGTCAGCGTGCGGTCAGCGCGCCACGGCCTGCGCCGACCACGCGGCGGGCGGCGCCGCGGCGGGCGCGAGCCCGTCGAGCATCACCAGCCAGGTGCGGCGCTCGCGGTCGTAGCGAACGCGGAAGGCGGTCTTCGCCGTGGCGCCCGCGACCGTCACGTCCTTCGGCAGCGGCAGCACGGCTTCGATCTCGCCGGCGCGGCCGGCGACGCGCATCGCGGCCTCGTCGATCGAGACGCCCATCGAGCCGGCCGAGCCGTCCACGTCCACGGCCACCCAGGCGCTGGCCGAGCCCGCGCCGAGCGGGCGCGGATCGCCGAAGTGGAGCCCGGTGCGGTTCGGGGCGGAAGCGTGAACGGAGGCCGCGGCGGCGAGCGCGACGACGGCGGCGAGCAGTGCGAGCTTCATCATGACGTTCTCCTTCGTGCGGGGCCCGCGTGCGCGGGCCGGCTTCGGGGTTTCGGCGGCTCGGGATCAGTGGTGGGCGGCGGTGGCGGCGTCGCGGGGCGCGTCCCACGCGGGCGGCGGCGGGATGCGGATCACCGGGCCGTCGTACGCGACGCCGGGGGCGATCTTGTCCGGGACGCGGTGCTTCACGGGCGGGAGCGACTTGAGGTAGGCCGCGAGGGCGAACGCGTCCTCGTCGGTCAGCGCCGAGTACATCGGCCACGGCATGGGCGGCGCCAGGGTCGAGCCGCTCGGGTGCATGCCGGTGCGGATCGCGTCCACGATCTGCCGCTCGGTCCACGAGCCGATCCCGGTCTCGACGTCGGGCGTGAGGTTGCGCGGGAACGAAACGCCCCACGGCCCGATCCAGCCGAGTTCGCTGCCCGACAGCGTCCGGTCGTAGTCGGGCGCCCCGTAGAACGTGCCGGGCGTGTGGCAGTCGTTGCAGGCGGCGATGATCGAGAGGTAGCGGCCGCGCTCGACGCGGGACGCGTGGTCCTTCTTCGCGGCCTGCCCGGCGAGGGCGGTGGTGGCGCCGGCCGCGACGGCGGCGAGCAGCGCGAGAACGGCGACGTGACGGAGCTTCATGACGACCTCCCCGAAAGCGGGATGTGGAACCCAACCGCGGCGCGACCTCGTGTCGCGCGGCGCGCCGGCGTGCGTGCCGCCGGCTTCGTTCCCTAGTACGCGGCAATCGCGGAAAAGGCGCGCGCGCGTGCGGGCCATTTCGCGGGCCGGGGCGATGGCCCGTTCGGGCCATCGGCGGCGTGCGGGGTCAGCCGCGCGTCAGGGGGCGCGATCCGGCGTCGAGCGGCCCCGCCGAATGCCACCGCGGGAGCGCCCGGCGGGACCACTTCCGCGTGCGCTGCGCCGGAACGCCGCGACGGCGCGCAGGCGCCCCGGGCGCGCCGCGCCAAACGCGCGGCTAGAGCAGCCCGTTGCGCACCGCGTACGCGGCGGCCGCGGCGCGGGAGGGCAGGGCGAGCCGGGTGAGGATGTTCGCGAGGTGGCGCTTCACCGTGTGCTCGCTGAGGAAGAGCCGCGCCGCGACCTCCTTGTTGCTGAGGCCCTGCGCGACCAGCGCCAGCACTTCCTGCTCGCGCGCGCTGAGCGGCGCCCGCTCGCCGGCTCCCGGGCCGGCCGCGCCGGCGGCGAGCCGGTCCTCGAGCGCGGCGGCCT
>CAZUEM010000108.1:0-12120 GCA_964619155.1 uncultured bacterium | reverse complement strand
CGCGGCGACGGCCGCGCCGGCGTCGGCGGCGAGGAACGACGCGACGCGCGTGCCCGCCGACTCGTCGCCGGCGCGCGCGGCGCCCGCGAGGGCGCCCGCGAGGGCGAGCAGGGCCGCGAAGGCCGCGAGGCGCGTCCGTGCGCGGCGCACCGTCAGGGCACCCTCGCCACGAAGGCGGACTTCGTCACGCCCGGCGCGACGAGCACCGCGCGATAGACGCCCGGGGCGCAGGACCGGCCGGCGTCGTTGAGCCCGTCCCAGGTCACGTCGCGCACGCCGGGCGCGAGGCCCGAGAGATCGAAGCGGCGCACGGTCCGTCCCGCGCCGTCGAGCAGTTCCAGCCGCGCGGCGCCGCCCGACGCGGGAACCGCCACGGGCAGGTGCATGCTCTCGCCCACCCGGGCCGGATTGGGATACGCCGCGAGCAGGTTCCAGGCGAGCGGCGCCGTGGCGAGACCCGCGTCGAACACGACCTCGACCGTCGCCGAGCGCGCGCCCTCGCCGCCCGAGCGGTCGTACGCGCTCACCGCGTACCAGAGCGCGTCGGCCCCCGGCGGGATCTGCGTGTCCGTCCAGTCGGTCGCGGTCGCCGACGCCGCGCCGACCCGCGTCCACGGCCCGGCCGCCGACGCCGCGCGGTGGATGCGATAGCCCGCGAGGTCCGGTTCGGCGTTCGGCGCCCACGCGACCTGCACCGCTCCACCGCCCGGCCGCGCCGTGGCGGTGACCCCCGAAGGCGCGGCGGGCGGCGCGGCGTCGGGCGGCCAGTCGAACGAGACGATGTTCGAGACCGGCGACCAGTTGCCCGTCTCGTCCATCGCGCGCATGCCGAACCAGAGGGTCGTGCCGCGCGTGAGGCCGCGGACCACGACGGACTGGCGGGTGCCCGCCGGTTCGGGATCGGGCATGCCCGGCACGACCAGCCCGGAACCGAACGTCGAGGCCGACATGGGGAAGGTCGCGATGCGCAGCTCGTAGAGCGCGGCGCGCCCGGCGTTCTGGTCGTCGCCGGGCGCGGTCCAGCTCAGCCGGAGCGAGTCGGCGCCCTGCGCTCTCGCGAGCGCGGGCGCCAACCCGAGGAGCAGCAGGAGGAACGCGATGAGGCCGAGCGCCTCGCGGCGTGCGAGCGTCTGCGAACGGTCCCTGTCGCGCCTGCGCCCGGTCACGCTCTCCCTACCTCGCTCCCTCCCGGCGCGACAGCATCGCCACGCTGGACCAGTTGAACCACGTCAGGCCGACCACGAGGTCGCTGATCGCGGCCGGCGGCTTGGTGTCGGGCGTGGTCGCGGTGGGCACGTTCGACATCGCCGACCAGTTGCCGGCCTCGTCGGAGGCCTTCGCGGCGAAGTAGTACGTCACCTGGCGCGACAGCCCGCCGACGACGACCGACTGCGCGGTGCCCGGCGCGAGCGGCGCGGGCTCACCGCTGACCGGCGTCGCGCTCGCGAAGTTGGCCGCGGTGATCGGCGACGTCGACCAGCGCACGTCGTAGAGCGTCGCGGTGCCGGTGAGGCTGTCGTCGCCGACGGCCGTCCACGCGAGCGTGGCCGAGGTGTCGGTGAGCGACGAGATCGTGAGCGCCAGCGGCGCCGGGCGCACCACGTCGGGCGCGACGGCCGTCGTCCTCGAGACC
This sequence comes from uncultured bacterium, assembly GCA_964619155.1. Lineage (GTDB taxonomy): Bacteria > Eisenbacteria > RBG-16-71-46 > RBG-16-71-46 > RBG-16-71-46 > CAIXRL01. Next base: position 10,487 of record CAZUEM010000108.1, on the reverse strand, counting down.
ACGTTCGACAGGCCCGCCCAGTTGGGCACCTCGTCGGCGGTCTTGATGGCGAACCAGTACGTCGTCGCGGGCGAGAGCCCGGTGACCTGGACGCTCTGCTGCGTCCGCGTGGACGCCGGCGCCGGCACGCCCGTGGTCCAGCGCGTCGCCGACGCGAAGTTCGCCGCCGTGATCGGCGACGTCGCGTAGCGGATGTCGAACTGCGATGCCGTACCGCTCAAGCTGTCGTCCCCTGGAGTGGTCCACGTCAGCGTGACGCTGTTCCACGCCTGCTGCGCGCGGACCTCACCGGTCGAGGTGACGAGTGCGATGCCAACCCATGCAAGACCAACCAGCCAACGCGTCGTCATTGAGCGTTGCCTCCAGCCGAACCCGCGCCCACCTTCCGTGAGCGGGGCCAGGCCCTTCCGCGCGAGCAGATCCCAGGTGCAGAGTGCGGTGGCCGAGGCGAGGTACGCCCTGCCGGTGCCCTCCGGGACCGGACGATCGCAGCCACTGCGAGTCCGATACCGCGGCGTGCCGGCAGCACGAAGCGTGCCCTGCGTGCGACCTACATCCGATGACGCCGATCCGTTCCCGGAACACGAGGCGCCCGTGCGGGCAACGCCTTCGCGGCCGGTGCGACCGGTTGCAGCATCGTGGGGAGCAGGGAATGCAGTCCGCACGGAATCCCTCCGTACGGCGGCTGCGCGTGCAACGGCGGGGCGACCTTCCCCGGCGTTGCCCAGGCCATGGGGTGGGAGGCTCTGGGGAAGCCCCGTCCATGGAGCGCACGCCCGCCCGGGCGAGCGTGCTTCGGGCCGCAAGGTGCCAGAGTCGTGCCCGTCGGAGCAAGGAATTTCCCGCGCGCGAAAGGCGCCCGGCATGTCGAAGGCCCCGCCCGCCGGGGCGGCGGGGGGCCTCGTGCGGCGGGGCCTCACGACGATTGACCATCCCGAACAGCCTCCCCTATCCTTTTTCCCGCATACGTCCCTCGGGTCGGGTCCCTCCCGCCGGACTTCACCGGCGGGTCCCCGAACGTCCGCCCGCCCGACCCGGAGCCGCGCCGCCGGCTCGAAACGTCCAACCGCCGCGCGCGAACGGCCTTCCGGCCGCCACGCGCGCGCGCACCGCACCCGGGAACGGGCCCTACGTGAGTGCATTTCCTCTCGAGCGAGACGAGATCCTGCGGCGCGCGGTCGAACTGGGCGCCTCGGACCTGATCGTGACCGCCGGGCACCCCGTGACGGTGCAGCGCGCGGGCGTGCTCGAACCGCTCCCCGGCTCGCCGATCGTCGGTCCGCTCGAGGCGCGCGCGTTCGGCGAGTCGTTCCTGAACCCGGTCCTGCACGAGCGCTTCTCGCGCGACCTCGAGCTCGACACGCGCCACCTGCTGCCGGGGGTCGCGCACTTCCGCGTCAACCTGTTCATCCAGCGCGGCCACTGGGCCGCCGCGGTGCGCGTCATCCCGCTGCGGATCCCGCTGCCGGCCGAGATCGGGCTCGCCCCGCACGTCGTCGAACGGCTGCTGGCCACGACGCGCGGGCTCGTGCTGGTGACGGGCCCGACCGGCGCGGGCAAGTCCACGACGATCGCCTCGCTGCTCGAGCAGCTCAACGAGCGCGGCCCCCGCCGCCACATCGTCACGATCGAGGACCCGATCGAGTTCGTCTTCGAGCCGAAGCTGGCCGTGATCGAGCAGCGCGAGGTCGGGGTGGACACCAAGACCTACGCGCGCGGCCTGCGCGGCGCGCTGCGGCAGATGCCGCACGTCATCTTCGTCGGCGAGATGCGCGACCTGACCAGCATGAGCATGGCGCTCTCGGCCGCCGAGACGGGCAACCTCGTGATCTCGACGATGGCGACGCAGTCGGCGGCGCAGACCGTGACGCGCATCATCGACTCGTTCCCGCCGCACCAGCAGCCGCAGATCCGCGCCCAGCTCGCGCTGACGCTGCGGGCGGTCGTCTCGCAGCTGCTGCTGCCGCGCCGCGACGGCCGGGGCCGAGTCGCCGCGCGCGAGATCCTGTTCACGACGCAGGCGATCCAGAACCTGATCCGCGACGACAAGGTGCACCAGATCCCCAACGTCATCGCGACGGGGCTGCGCGACGACATGCTGTCCATGGACGACGCGCTCGCCGAGCTGGTGGACCGCGCGCAGGTGGACTACGAGGCCGCGCACCCCTACTTCACCGACCCCGAGAAGCGCGCCGCCCTCCAGCGCCGCGTCTACCGCACCGCGACGGTGGAGGAGCGCTCCTGATGGCCGCCGGCTACCGCCTCTCGACGCGCCGGCTCGGCGAGATCCTCATCGAGCGCGGGCGCCTGAGCCCCGAGCAGGTGCAGCAGGCGCTGCGCTCGCGGCTCGACAACCGCGAGCGACTCGGGCAGACCGTCGCGCGGCTGGGCTTCATGACCGAGGCCGAGGTCGTCGAGGTGCTGGGCGAGCAGTTCTCGCTGCCGGTGGCCGACGCCGAGCGGCTCGCGCAGGCCGACCGCGCCGCCGTGCAGCTCATCCCCGAGACCCTCGCGCGCGAGTCGCTCGTCCTGGCGCTCTCGCGCGAGGACGACGTGCTCGAGGTGGCCGTCGGCGACCCGCTCGACGTCGTCTCGCTCGACCACCTCCGCGCGCTGACCGGGTGCGCCCTCAAGGTCTGGGTCGCGCGCCCGAGCGAGGTGCGCGAGACCATCGAGACCTTCTACTCCGAGCTGCGCGCCACCGAGCACCTCGGCGAGATCCTCGACAAGATCGACCTGACCCGCGGCTCCGACGAGGAGCAGGACGTCGACCTGGCCCAGCTGCGCCAGCAGGTCGAGGACGCGCCCGTCGTGCGGCTCGTCAACCTGATGATCGCCGAGGCCATCGACCAGCGCGCGAGCGACATCCACGTCGAGCCCGCGCGCGACAAGGTGACGGTGCGCTTCCGCATCGACGGCGTGCTGCACGAGGTCATGAAGCCGCCCAAGCACCTGCAGATGGCGATCGTCTCGCGCATCAAGGTGCTCTCCGAGCTGGACATCGCCATCCGCCTGCTGCCCCAGGACGGCCGCCTGACCGTGCACCTGCCCGACCGCGAGGTGGACCTGCGCGTCTCGACCCTGCCGACCGCGCACGGCGAGAAGGTCGTCATGCGGCTCTTCGACAAGGGCGCGTTCGAGCGCGAGGTCACGGCGCTCGGGCTCGAGGGGGCCTCGCTCGAGGCGTTCCGGCGCGTCATCCGCCAGCCCTACGGCATGGTGCTGATCTCGGGCCCGACCGGAAGCGGCAAGACCACGACGCTCTACTCGGCGCTGCAGGACATCAAGTCCGTGCACAAGAACCTGGTCACGGTCGAGGACCCGATCGAGTACCACATCGAGGCCGTCAGCCAGGTGCACGCGAACCAGAAGGTCGGCATGACCTTCGCGCGCGCGCTGCGCTCGATCCTGCGCCAGGACCCGGACGTCATCATGGTCGGCGAGATCCGCGACACCGAGACCGCGGACATCGCGGTCAAGAGCGCCCTGACCGGCCACCTCGTCTTCTCGACCGTGCACGCGAACGACGCGCCCGGAACGCTCACCCGCCTCATCGACATGGGCGTGCCCCGCTACCTCGTGGGCTCGGCCATGTCCATGGTGATGGCGCAGCGCCTCGTGCGCCGCATCTGCGACCGCTGCAAGGAGACGGTCTATCCCGACCCCGACCGCCTCGCGGTGCTCGGCGACGACGGCGACCTGCTGCGCGGCAGGCCGCTCGTGCACGGCCGCGGCTGCATGGCCTGCAAGCAGACCGGCTACTCCGGGCGCGTCGCGCTGTTCGAGGTGCTCGAGCTCAACCGCCCGATCCGCCGCATGGTGCTCGACGGCCTGAACGAGGACGAGATCCGGAGGCGCTCGCTCGAGGACGGATTCCAGACGCTGCGCAAGGCCGGCATCCGCAAGATCCTCGAGGGCGTCACGACGATCGACGAGGTGCGCGCCGCCACGCTGGGAGACACGGACTGATGCCCAGCTACTTCTACCGGGCCCGCGACGCGAACGGGCGCCCCCAGGAGGGGATCGAGGTCGCGCAGAGCGAGGAGGACGTCCTCCGCACGCTCGCGGGCCTGCAGCTCACCCCGATCTCGATCGAGGTGCGGCACCCCGCCGGCGCCGTGCCGCGCGTGGGCGGGGGCGGGCTCGGCGGGCTCGCCAACGACGTCACGAACGCCTTCCGCGCGATGGGCGGCCGGGTGCAGCCCGGCTCGGTGGCGCTGTTCGCGCGCCAGCTCTCGACCATGATCTCGGCCGGCCTGCCGCTCGTGCGGGCGATGCGCTCGATCGCGCGCGACCACCACGACCGGCGCCTCGCGAAGGTGCTGGGCACGGTCGGCGACGACGTCCAGAAGGGCGAATCGCTCGCCGCGGCGCTCGGGCGCCACCCGCACGTCTTCGACGAGGTGTTCGTGAGCCTCGTGCAGACCGGCGAGGTGAGCGGCACGCTCGACCACGTCATGGACCACACCGCGAACTACCTCGAGCGGGCCGAGGTGCTGCGCCTGCGGGTCGAGGCGGCGCTGCGCTACCCGATCTTCGTCCTCACGTTCGCGGTGCTCGTCTTCCTGGCCATGATCTTCAAGATCGTGCCCATGTTCTCGGCCATCTACGAGCGCTTCCGGGTGGAGCTGCCCCTGCCCACCCGCGTGCTGCTGGCCGTGAGCCAGTTCGCCACCCGTAACGTGCTCCTGTTCATCCTTTTGGGCCTGCTGGCCTGGCTGCTGGCCTGGCGCTGGGCGCGCAGCGACTCGGGGCGGATGACCCTGGACCGGATCAAGCTGAATTTGCCCCTCTTTGGGCCTCTGATCGGCATGTATGCTGTTACCAAGTTCTCCCGGACGCTGGGCATCCTGATCGGCAGCGGCACCCAGATCCTGACCGCCCTGAAAGTGATGCGGCCGGTGCCCGGGAACAAGGTCCTCGAGCGGGGGATCGACGAGGTCCGCGAGCAGGTCGAGGAGGGCGTCTCGCTCTCCCGGGCGCTCGGGGACACCGGCGTCTTCCCCGACATGCTCGTCCAGATGGCGGCGACCGGCGAGGAGACCGGCAAGCTCGACCACATGCTGTCGCGCACGGCGGACTTCTACGAACAGCGCGTGACGGCCAAGGTCGAGGGGCTCTCGTCGCTCGTCGAACCGATCGCGATCGTCGTGCTCGGCATCGTGATCGGGGTGATGCTCATGGCGCTCTACCTGCCGATCTTCAACCTCGGGCAGGCGATGCGTTCGGGCCTCACGGGAGGTTCCTAGCAGCGGAAACTCGGAAACACGGACCGCCGCGCCTCCGGACCGGGGGCGTCACCCCGGCTCGGGCGGCGGGCCGAACCAGGTGAGCCGGAGGAGGTGGAATCTCGATGAAGCGACTCAAGGGGCAGCGCGGCTTCACGCTGATGGAGCTCATGGTGGTCATCGTCATCGTCGCCATCCTGGCGGCCGTGGCGGTGCCGCTCTACCTCAACTACGTGAACGACGCGCGCCGCACCGAGGCCCGCGGGGCGATCGGGGCGATCATCACCGCCCAGCAGACGCACCGGCAGCAGAACCCGGCGTACACCGACGCCGATTTCACCGGCGACGGCCTCGACGCGAACCTCAACTGCGATCTCCAGGAAGCGGCGCACAACTGGAACATCGTGGTGTCGAACGCGGACGCGAACGGCTACACCGTGACGGCGACCGGCATCGGCAACATGGCGAGCGCGGGCGTCGTCACCATGACCTACACGCGCACGGGCGGCGCGGTCTTCACGCCGTAGCCCGCCGCGAAGCGACTCCACCTCCGACCCGGCCGGCCGCGCCGCAGGCGGCCGGCCGGGCTGCTTACCGATGCGCACACTCCCGACCGGACAGCAGGGCTTCTCCCTGATCGAGGCGCTCACCGCCACGGTGATCGCCGTGATCGCCGTGCTCGGGCTCGCCTACACGTTCAGCGTCGGCCGCGGCCAGGTGAACCGCTTCGAGGTCGCCCGGGCGGCGCTCGGCGAGGCCGAGGGCCGCATGGAGACCCTGTTGCTCGTCGCCGACACCCGCCCGGCCTCGGATTCGCTCGCGCTGGGCTACCGCTCCCCCCTCTCCGCCTTCCAGTACGCCGGCGCCACGCTGGGCGAGGCCTGGTGGCACGTGGCCCCGTACGACGACCCCGACCTTCCCGAGAACCCCGACCTGCGGCGGCTCGTCGTCTGCGTCCGCTGGAACACCTCCGTGGCCGACTCCGTGGAACTCCGGCAGCTGCTGCCCCTGCCATGACGCTCCGCCCCCTCGACGAGCGCGGACTGACGCTGACCGAGGTCACGATCGTGGCCGCGATCGGCCTGCTCGTGCTGCTCGGGCTCGGCGGCTTCTACCTCAACTCGCAGGCCACCTGGCTCGACGCCTCCTCGCAGTCCATCACCCAGCGCGAGGCGACGCTCATCGCGCACGCGGTGGCGGACCGGGCGCGCGGCAGCGCCTCGGCGATCGTCACGCCGGTGCCCGACGCGAACCGCGCCCAGGTGGCGTTCTTCCGGCACGGCGCCCCGGCCACGGCCGACTGGTGCTACTGGTGGAATCCCTCGGACTCCCTCGTCCACCACGGGCCCGACCCGGCCAACGACGACCGGGGCGCGCTCGGCGCCTCGAAGGTGGAGCGTTTCCGCGTCGAGGCCGACGCGGCGCAGGTGCGCGTGACGCTGCGCCTGCGCTCGGCCACGGGACAGCAGGTCGAGTTCGGCACGAGCGCCTTCATGAGGAACCGGTGAGTCCCGCGCGGCGACCGGAATCGCCCCGCGGCTTCGTCCTCGTCGGCGTCGTCATGATGGTGCTGGCGCTCACCATCATCGGGCTCTCGCTCTACGGCCTGTCGGGCTACGAGTCGCAGTTCTTCGGCCGCTCGCTGAACGACCGGCAGGCGTTCTACGCGGCGAGCGGGGGGATCGAACTGGCGAAGAGCCTGCTGGCGACGCCGCTCGGCTCGCCGGCGGAACACCGGCTCTCGAACGTCACCCGCGCGATCGGCCGGGAGGGCATCGTCTCGGCCGTGGCCTGGCAGGACAACCCGCCCGACACGTCCGGCGTCGTCGACTGGTCGGACTCGATCACGATCCGGATCGGCGTGGACGTCCACGGCAGCACGCGCACGGTGCAGGCGCGGTACATGGGGAGCACGAGCCGCAATCCCTACCTGCACCTGTTCACCTGCCCGGGCACCATCTGGAACGACAACCCGCAGCCGAGCCAGAACCGGCCGACGATCCTGGTCGGCCGGATCTGGCAGACCATCCGCTCGTCGGCCGACACCGCGTGGACGTCCAGCCTCGACGACGACACGCGCATCTCGTTCGCCGAGGGCGAGGCGCCCGAGCCCGACGCGGCCTCGTTCCTCGCGGCCCACGGCGGCAGCGCGGTGCAGGCCGGCATCTCGTGGGGGCAGGGCCCGCCGCGGACCTTTCTCGACATGGACGCGGGCTCGGACACCGGTGTGCGCTACTTCTATTCGGCGCCCGACGAGTCCACGACCAGCCACGCGCTCATGTCGCCCTACTTCGACTTCTTCTCGCAGCGCACGGTCATCGTGCGCGTGCGGGGCACCGCGATCTGGCTCGTGCCGCGCGGCACCCAGATCGAGGGCGAGTTCACCGTCCAGCGCATGGCCGGCGCCTCCACGGCCCGCCTCGTCATGGTCGTGAACCCGAACGAGCGCTACGTCTACCCCGCCCCGTTCACGCAACCGGGCGAGGACTTCCGGCACTACGGCCCGAAGTTCGAGAACGGCATCCAGATCGCGGACGCGAACACGAGCCTGTTCCTCGTCAGCGACGGCACCGTCCGCATCGACCGGCCCTGGGCCGGCTCGGAGCTGACCGCGCGGGCGATCTCGGTCTTCGGCCACCGGATCGAGTTCAAGGGACCGGAATACAACATGCCGCGGAAGGACATGCGGCTCGAGTATCCCGCGTGGCTGGAGGCGGTGGCGGCCGATCTCTACGGCCGACGCCTGCTGCCGCGGGCCCGGGTCACGACGGCGACCGGCGAATGGTCGCTGCAGGCGGGCTCGTGGACCTCGTCCCCGGGTTTGCAGTAATACTCCCGCCGCGATGAAAGTCGGCCTGAACGCCCGCCCGTGGGTGGGTCTCGACATCGGCGAGTACAGCGTGAAGCTGCTCTCGCTCCGGCAGGGCGTGGGCGGCCTGCGGCCGTGCGCGAGCGAACTGCCGCTCGGCGCCGGCGCGGCGGACGCCACGCCCGAGGCGCTCGGGCGCCTGCTCGCCGACTGCATGTCGCGGGCCGGCTACCCGGCGCGCTCGCTGCGCGGGCTGACGCTCGGGCTCTCGGGCGGCGACATGATCGTCAAGCAGGTCTCGCTGCCGCTCATGGACGACGACGAGATCGCCGGCGCGCTCCGCTTCGAGGCGCGCAAGCACCTGCCCTTCGACCCGCAGACGTGCGTGCTCGACTACCAGCTCCTCGCCCGCGTCCCGTCGGAGAAGCGCGTCGAGGTGCTGCTGGCCGCCGTGCCGCAGGCCCGCCTCGAACGCTCGCTCGCCCCGCTCCGGGCGATCGGCGTGGATCCCGACATCGTGGACGCCGCCCCGCTCGCGCTCACGAACGCCGTCTCGCGCGCGGTCGAGCGCGAATCCGAGGCGCGCGTCGCGCTCGACATCGGGCACCAGGGCTCGTGGCTCACGCTCTACCAGCGCGGCGCGCCCTACTTCGCGCGCCGGCTCGAGTTCGGCGGCGCGGGCGTCACGCGCGGCATCGCCGCGGCGCTGCGGGTGCCGTTCGAGGAGGCCGAGGAGTGGAAGCTCGAGGCCGGCGCGGACGACCCGTCCATCCGCGTGGATCCCGGTTCGGCCGAGATGGAGGGCGTGCGCGTCTCGCTGCGCGGGCTCGCCGACGAGCTGCGGCGGACGTTCGCCTACTACCGCACGATGGCGCCGCTGCCCGATCCCTTCACGCTCTGGATCTCGGGCAACACCGCGCGGCTGCCGGGCATCGCCGGCGAGCTGAGCGCGATGCTCGAGATCCCGACGTTCGTCTTCGACCCGCTCGAGTCCGTGCCCGCCGATGCGCGCGCGGGGCTGCCGGCGGGCGGCCCGCAGTTCGCGCAGGCCTTCGGCCTGGCCCTGAGGACCGCGTGACCCCGACCTTCACCATCAACTTCCGGCGCGAGGCCTACCTGCGCGAGCGCGCCCGCACGCGCCGCCGCGCCGTGCAGCTCGGCCTGTGGCTCGCCTACTTCGGCGCGCTCGCCGTCGTGCTCGGCCTGTACGCGCTCAACACCGTCTCGCTCGCGCGCCGGACCGCCATGCTCGAGCGCCAGGTCGAGCACCTGCGCCGCCAGCCCGCGGGCGGCGACTGGCGCCCGGGGACGGCCGAGGCCGACCTCGTGAGGCGCGCGCTCGACGACGGCGGGCGCTGGCGCGACCGGCTCGACCGGCTCGCCACGCTGCTGCCCGCGAACGCGCGGCTGACCGACGTGGACTTCAATCCCGAGCAGGCGAGCGGCGGCGGCCGGCCGAAGCTGCTCGTCACCGGCGAACTGCGGCCGGGCGGGGGCGGCGACCGCATGCAGCAGGTGCTCGCCTTCGTCGGGACGCTGTCCCGCGACTCGCTCTTCTCCGCCGGCTACGCCAACGTCCGGCTCGTGACCACGCGCGCCTCCGGCTCCGGAGAGGGCGCCGAGTTCGTGATCGAGTGCCGCTGATGGACCCCCTGCTCGCGCAACGGCTCCGCGCCCACTGGCCCGCCCTGCTCGCGGCGGCCGTGCTGGCCGTCTTCATCGCCGCGCAGGCGGGCGTGCACGCCCCGCTGCAGGCGCGCTTCGACCGCGCGCTCGCGCGGGCCGGCAGCCTCGGCTCGGTGCTCGACCCCGCGCGCGGCGCCGTGCCGGCCGCGATGCCGCCGCGCGTCTACACGCTGCTCATGGAGAACTCGGCGCCCGGGGACGATGTGGACGCGCGGGCGCAGGCGGGCACGCTCGGCGCCGAACTGGTGCAGCAGCTCTCGAGCCTCGCCACGCTCCAGCGCCTCGACGTGGTCGTCGCCGAGCCGGGGGCGCTCACGCAGCAGCCGGGCTGGAGCGAGGTGCGCGCCCACCTGCGCATGCGCGGCTCGTGGGCGCACTGGCTGGCGTTCCTCGACGCCGTCGCGCACAGCGGGCGGCTGCTCACGATCGAGCGGTTCTCGGTCTCGCCGGCCGACGCCGGCGCGCTCGACATCGAGGTGTGGATCGCCGGGGCGACGCTCAAGCGCCGGAGGGCCGCGCCGTGAACCGCGACATCGGCCGCTTCCTCTCTCCCGCGTTCGCCGTGCTCGTGTTCGCGTTCGTCCTGTGGCAGACGCTGGGGGCGCTGCAGGCCGCCGGCGTGTGGCGCTTCGGCGCCCGCCCCGCGGCGGCGCCGGCCGCGGACCCGCTCGCGTCGCTCGACGCGCACGTCGCCCGCGCGCTGCATGCGGCGTTCGCCGGCGCGTCGCGCGACCCGTTCGGCTACGGCGCCGCGGCGGCGCCGG
>CAZUEM010000107.1:2619-12349 GCA_964619155.1 uncultured bacterium | reverse complement strand
CGTGTAGTCGCCGATGCCGGCCGGCTGCTGGGCCTTGGCCTCGTTGAACACGATGCACGCGGGAATCGTGCAGCCCGCGCACGAGCCCGTGCCCGCGGTCTTGGTGCGGTTGATCGACACCTTGCAGATCACCAGCTCCGAGCCGTCGGCGGTGATGTTGAGCTCGCTGCCGGCGGGCACCGCGGCGCCCGAGTTCAGGCGCAGCGTGTTCGCGGCGTGGCCGGAGACGGCCGTGCCCTGCTGGGCCTGGAAGACCGACAGGTTCGGCGCGGACTGCCAGATGTCGAGGCAGTTCGTCACGAACGCGGCGGCGTCGAACGACACGCTGACGGCGTTGGCGCGGCACTGGCCGGTGTTGGTGAGCCACCATGCCGGGATCGCGGCGTCCTCGAACGTGATGTCGAAGATGGCCGACGTCGCCGCGAACGAGGGCATGTCGTTCGGCAGGATCACCGAGCCGTAGAACGCGAACGCGGCGCCCGTGTTCGTGTTGCACACCCACGTCTGCGCGGCGACGCCGCCGTCGGAGCATCCGTTCCAGTACATCGTCAGGCCGCTCTGCGCGCTCGCGGTCGAGGCGCCGAGGACGAGAAGGGTCGCCGCCAGGGTAAACAGTCGCTTCATGGGTTCCTCCGAATTGAACCGGGCCGAATGGCTGTGCTGCTGATCGTCGATGCGGCGCGAAAGCGGAGCCTCACCCGAGGGATGGTGGGGCGAGCGGTTGTCGAGCGCGGAGGATGTCGGCGGGGATGCGGGCGCGCTCTGCGTGCGAGACCTCCAATCCCTCCCAGGAGTGGAACGCCGGTCGTTCACCTCGAACCGCGGAGGCGACATGTCCGCCACGGGGGTGGCTGCCTTCGCTTCCCTGTTCTCAGGCGGCGGCAGTATAGGAAAGCCCGCCCCGTCAGGCAATGGGCCAATCGGCGGGGCGCCGCCCCCCCCTCCCCGCAGCCGCCCGGGAGGGTTCGGCAGCCCGAGCCGGCCGCTTGACCGCGAAGTCGCGGCCCGGCCGGGGGCTGGCCGGGAAACGGAACGGCCACCCGCTCTGCCGGGCGGGTGGCCTTCCGGATTCGAAGTGAGGCTTGGTCTAGCGGTACAGGCCCTTCACGGCGCCCCACGTGCGGTTCTGCGTCGGGGTCGCGCCGGCGCACAGCGGCGACGCGCCGTTGAACGTGACCACGTTGCTGATCGGGGTGCTGAGCCGGTAGAGCGGGTTGCCCGCGGGCTGCTGCAGGTAGCACTCCTGCAGCACGATGCAAGCGCCGACCTCGCAGCCGGTGCAGGCGCCGACGCCCGTGGACTTGCTGTGGCTGATGGAGACGCGCGCCACGTTCAGCTCGGTGGTGCCGTCGGCGACGAGCGCCACTTCCTGGCCGGCGGGAACCGCGGCGCCGCCGTTCAGGCGGACCATGTTCGGGCCGTGCAGGTACTGCTGGAGCTGGAACACCGACAGGTTCGGCGTGCCGCCCCAGATGTCGCCGCAGTCCGTCGCGAGGAGCGCCGGGTCGAACGACATGCTGATGGCGTTGGCGCGGCACTGGCCGGCGGCGGTCAGCCACCAGTCGGGCAGCGTCGGAGCCTCGACGGTCACGTCGATGAGCGCGGTCGTGCCGAGGAACAGCGGCATGTCGGCGGGCAGCACCACCGACGCGTACAGGATCTCGGTCCCCGTGTTGGTGTTGCAGGCGAACGTCGCGCTGCTCGAGGCGCCGACGTCGGCCGAGCAGCCGCCGAAGTGCAGGTTCAGGCCGCCGGCGGCGAACGCGAAGGTCGCGCTGAGCGCGAGCATGGCCGCCGTGAGCGTAACGATCTTCTTCATGTCACTTCCTCCGGTGTAGCCGACTGGGGGATTGAGGTGGCGTTGCAGGGCGAGTTGCGAAAGTGCGACCGATGCCATCCTGACTTCGGACCCGGAGACCTGTCGTGGACCGCTTCACCCGCGAAGCGGTTCACAACGCCAACCCGTTTCTTTGCTGCGACCAAACTCCGTGCTTCGGTGAGTCGAGAAGGGAACGGCCACCCCGCGAGGGGTGGCCGTCCCTGACTGCGGTGAAGCCTAGCGGTACAGGTTCTTGACGGCGCCCCACGTGCGGTTCTGGGCGGGCGTCGGCAGCGGGCACAGCGCGATGCCGCTCTGCCAGGTGACGAAGTTCGAGCCGGGAGCCTGCGCGTTGGTGACCGTGTAGTCACCGACGCCGGCCGGCTGCTGCATCTTGGCCTCGTTGAACACGATGCAGGCGCCGAGGAGGCAGCCGGCGCAGCCCGTCGCGCCCGCCGTCTTCGCACGGTTGATGCTCACCTTGCAGATCACGTTCTCGGAGCCGTCGGCCGAGACGAAAAGCTCGCTGCCGGCCGGCACGGCCGCGCCGCTGTTCAGGCGGACACGGTTCGGGCCGCCCACGCCCTGCTGGGCCTGGAAGACCGACAGGTTCGGGGCCGACTGCCAGATGTCGGCGCAGTTCGTGATGAACGCGGCGGCGTCGAACGACACGCTGATGCTGTTCGCACGGCACTGGCCGGTGTTGGTCAGCCACCACGCCGGCAGCGTGGCGTCGTCCACCTGCACGTCGATGATGGCCGACGTGGCGGCGAAGGTCGGCATGTCGGCGGGGACCACGGCCGAGGCGTAGAACGCGAACGCGGTGCCCGTGTTCGTGTTGCAGACCCACGTCTTGGCCTGGACGCCACCGTCCGAGCAGCCGTCCCAGTTGAGCAGCAGGCCGCTGGCCATGGAGGCCGAGGCACCGAAGACCATCAGGGCGGCGGCGAGGGTAAGAATCTTCTTCATGAGCTCCTCCGGTGAAACCGAATGGGGGTTAGAGGGGGACGATGTGTTGCCTACGAAGCGGTTCCGGTTCTGACCACCACCCTTGTCCCGGAGGGGCCGCCTCTGCATTCACAGATGAGCGCGCCCCGGGGGATGTCAGGCGAGGTGTCTGGACTACGGGCAGTACGTCGCCGAGCTGACGTTCGAAGCGCCACCGAAGTACGAGCCGCCCCACACCGACAGGTCGAGCAGGTCAACGCCGCCGATCTCGTCGTAGTTGGCGCGGTCCGGGTTGGTGGAGCTGAAGTAGTCGGCCGACCACAGCGACAGGTCGGCGAGCGTCACGCCGTCCACGCCGTTCAGGTCGTACAGGCCGACGTTGAGCGGGCCGAGGAGCACGCCGTCCGCGTACACCTTGCCGGCGCCGACCGCGTGAGCCGCGCCGACGGGGGCCTTGCCGCCGCCCATCACGACGAACGTCGCGACGCCGGCCGCATCGGTCAGCGCGCTGGCACCGTAGGTGCCGCAGTTCGCCACGACGCCCTGGTACAGCTGGCTCGCCGCGTCACCGAGCTGCACGTCCGACGTCGTGCCCGAGAAATCGAGAACGACCGACGAGTTCGCGATCGGGTTCGCCGCGAGGTCACGCACCGTGACGGTGACCTTGGCGTAGAGCGACACGGAGTCCGCGAGGGACGTGCCGGCATCCGCGCCGACGAGGTTGATACGAGCCGGGATCGTCGAGTTCGAAGGGCTGGGAACACCGGCGACCGCAACCGCGGCGCCGAAGATGACGCCGCACGCCGCGAGGATCGCGGCCTTGCGAACCAAACCAGTCATTGTTGCACCTCCCATGATGTGAATCGCTGTTGCAGAGTTCCAGGCAAGGCTCAGTTGCGCAATCAGGTCTGGCTGCGAGCCACCTCCTTTCGAACTCTTGATCGAATGTCGAGATGTCGAGTTCGAAAACCTCGGGTGAGCTTATCTGCCGCGCTCACAAGAGTTTCCAAGACGAGAAAAAGTCTAGGTTTCCTGTTCCCGCGGTGTCAAGAAAGTTTTTCGTGACCGGCTCACCCGCTGTTTGGGGGCTCTTTCCCCAGTTTCCCCGACGCCGGTCACCACCGGCACGGCCCATCCTGAGCTTTCCTGTGTTTCCAAACCGTTGCCGATACGCAACTTCGCTTCGAATGCTGGTGGGCGAAACAGGGCTCGAACCTGTGACCCCTTGCTTGTAAGGCAAGTGCTCTGCCAGCTGAGCTATTCGCCCGAGGCCGTTCCCCCTCCGCGCACCAGCAGGGAAGCCGGGATGAGCACGCAATAGCCGGTCACCAGGAGCACCGGGGCCATGGTGATGGACCCCCGGGAGAGGCTCAGGTAACCCGCCACCAGCAGGGCCACGCCGGCCAGGAGCAGGATCGAGTTGAGCGGACCCCACCGGAACCCCAGGTCCACCTCGGGCTGCATCCTGGTTCGGAGCGACTTCGGCTTGGTGACGTTGACCTTGTTGCTCACTTGCGTTCTCCCTGCGCCCCGGAGGCGAAAAAAGACAACACCGTCGACTTCGAACGACTCTGGCTTCGTTCGAGATCGCCGGTGTGGGACCGGGGCCATTGGCGAGGCCCGGGGCACTGGACGATCTCAGCGAAGATCGCGGGGTGTGCCGCCGCCTCCGTAGGGGCGCATCGTGTTCTACAGCCCCCGGAGCGGACGGTTCCCACTTATTTCAGGCCGGGGGCTTTTCCCCCGGGTCCAGCATGCGGTTCAGGCTCCCCGACCGCAGTCCTTCAAGATCCAGCGAAACGAAGAGATAGCCCGCGGCCCGGACGGCGGCGACGGCCCGGGCCCGCAGCCCCGGCTCGAGCAGGCGAGGCAGGTCGGCGGCCGGGACCTCGATGCGGGCGACGTCCCCGTGGTGGCGCACGCGCAGCTCGGCGAAGCCCAGTTCGCGGAGCGCCCCTTCCGCCCGCTCGACCGCCGCCAGCGCCGCGGGCGTGATGACGGTGCCGTAGGGGATGCGCGAGGCGAGGCACGGCGAGGCGGGCTTGCCCCGGCTCGCGAGCCCGAAGTGGCCGGCGACCGCGCGCACGTCGGCCTTGGTGAACCCCAGCTCGGCGAGCGGCGAGAGCACGCGGCGCTCGGCCGCGGCGCGGCGGCCCGGGCGGTGGTCGTGCGCGTCGTCGGCGATGGTGCCGTCGAGGATCGCGGCGGCGGCGAAGCGCGCGGCGACCTCGTCGAGCCGGCGGTAGAGCTCGCTCTTGCAGTGGTAACAGCGGTCGGCCGTGTTGCTCGCGAAGACCGGGTCGGAGAGCTCCCCGGTCGGCACCACCTCGATCGCGGCGCCGAACTCGGCGGCCTGCGCCAGCGCCAGCTCCAGCTCGCGCAGCGCGTAGGAGTCCGAGCGCCCGATGACGCCGAGCGTACCCGCGCCGAGTTGCTCGTGCGCCACGCGCAGCACGACGCTCGAGTCCACGCCGCCCGAATAGGCCACGACGGCGCGGCCGAGCGGCGCGAGGCGCGCGCGCAGCCGCTCGAGCTTGTCGCGCCAGTCGAGTCCCGCGTGCGGGCCCTCGCGCGGGTCGCGGATCGAGACGAGCGCCGGGTCGTTCATGAGGGCGGGCATGCTAGCACGCCGCGGGCGGCGCGGGGGCGGCGCGATCGGCCGCGCGGGGCGATCGGCTCCACGGGGCGATCGCGGGCCGCACCGGTCAGCGCGCGGAGTCGGGGGCGGCGCCGGCCCCGGCCGCGGGCGCTTCTCCGCCGGGCGCGGTGCTGTCGGCCTCGGCGCGCCGCGCGGCGAGCGCGGCCTGCAGCGCCCGGGCGGCGGTGATGTTGGCCAGGTGCTGCTCGTAGGTCTCGGCGAACATGTGCCGCCCGTCGCCGCGCGCCACGAAGTAAAGGTCGCGCGCGTCCGGGTCCGCGTACACGACCGCCTCGATGCTGCGATAGCCCGGGCTGCAGATGGGCCCCGGCGGCAGGCCCGCGTTCAGGTAGGTGTTGTACGGGGAGTCCACGCGCAGGTCGCGCAGCAGCAGCCGCGAGCGCGGGTTGCGGCCGAGCGCGTAGCCGACCGTGGGGTCGGCCTGCAGCTTCATGCCTTTCACGAGCCGGTTCAGGTAGGCCCGCGCGATGCGCGGGCGCTCGTCGTTCACCTGCGCCTCGGCCTCGACGATCGAGGCCAGGGTCAGGATCTCGCGCGGCCCGAAACCCAGCGGCAGCGAGTCGCAGCCGGCCGTGGCCTTGCGCAGCCGCTCGCGCGTCCGCGCGACCATGGCCCGCAGCGCGTTCTCGGCGGGCGTGCCCGGCAGCCACTCGTACGAATCGGGCGCGAGCCAGCCCTCGAGCGACGGCCCCTCGACGCCGAGCGAGTCGAGCAGCGCCGGGTCGCGCGCGAGCGAATCGATCGCGCCGGGCGTGACGCCGAGCCGCGGCGCGAGCAGCGCGGCCGTCTCGCGCAGCGTCAGGCCCTCGGGCAGCGTCAGCAGGTCGAGTCCGTACATGCCGCGCTCGAGCGCGCGCAGCAGCGCCGGCACGGTGATGCCGAGGCGGAACGAGTACTGCCCGGCCTTGACGCTGCGGTCGAGGCGCATGAGCCGCGCGAGCGCGAGGAAGCCGAACGGGCTGCGGATGACGCCCACGCGCTGCAGCTCGGCGGCGATCGCGTGCAGCGACCGGCCGCGCTCGATGATCACCGTGCGCCGCTCGCGCGGCGGGACGACGCCCGCGGGCAGGAACAGCTCGTAGGCGGGCGCGAGCAGCGCGGCGAGCAGCAGCAGCCACGCCCAGCGGCGCGGGCGGAAGCGCTGCGCGCGGGCGGCCGCGCTCACGGCGCCTCCCCGGCGCGGCGGCGGCCGGCGTCGAGCTTCATGAGCCACGACTCGAGCAGCGCGATCGCCGCGTCCTGGTCCACGCGGCCCTTGCCGCGGCGGCGCTCGCCGCGCTCCTGCATGCGGCGCCCGGCCAGCGCCGAGGTCAGGCGCTCGTCGTACGTCGCCACCGGCAGCCCGGTCGCGGCCGCGAGGGCGGCGGCGAAGGCCTCGGCGGCGCGGGCGGCCTCGCCGCGCTCGCCCGAGAGCAGCAGCGGCAGGCCCACGACGACCGATTCGGCCTCGGACTCGCGCGCCACGGCGGCGACCCGGGCGACCGCGTCGGCCGCGCCGCGCACCTCGAGGGTCTCGAGCCCGCTCGCGAGGGTGCCGGTCGGGTCGCTCAGGGCGAGCCCCACCCGGCGCTCACCCCAGTCCACCGCGAGGATCCGGGACAACCGGCCCCTCAGGCGTCGGCGGCGCGGGACTCCACCTGCGGCCGGTGCTTGACCAGCAGGCAGGAGGTGCCGCCGGGGCCGAAGGCGAAATCCACCCCGTCGCAGCAGGACTTCATGATGAAGATGCCCCGGCCGCGCATGTCGAAGAGGTGCTCGGGCGAGGTGACGTCCACGGTGAGCTGGCTCGGGTCGAACCCGGCGCCCTGGTCGCGCACGCAGACCTCGACGCGGTCGGCGTGCAGCGTGAACTGGGCCTCGAAGTACTTGGAGGCGTCCTGCTTGTTCCCGTGCTGCACGGCGTTGGTGCCCGCCTCGATGACCGACATGCTGAACTGCGACGTGGTGTCCTCGTCGAACTCCATGCGCTCGCAGACGGCGATGGTCACGCGGTCGAGCACCGCGAGCAGCTCCAGCCGGCTCGGAAGCCGCAGGCTGATGACGTCGGGGGTCGGGGTATCGGCCATGGGAGGATTCACGAGGTTCGGTTCTCGGTGAACGCCCGGAGCAGCTCGAGCGCCCGTGCAAAGTCTTCGGGCAGCGGCGAATCGAAACGAAGCGGCCGGCCCGAGACGGGGTGCGTCAGCTCGAGCGTGGCCGCGTGCAGTGCCTGCCGGCGCATCAGGCGAAGCAAGGTGTCGGCGAGGCTACGCTCCATCGGACGGAGGCTCAACGTTTTTCTCGCCCGGCCGCCGTAGACCGGGTCGCCCAGCACGGGGTGCCGGACCGCGGCCAGGTGCACCCGGATCTGGTGCGTGCGGCCGGTCTCGAGCCGGGCCTCGAGCAGCGTGGCGGGCCCGAAGCGTTCGAGCACCCGCCAGTTCGTGCGCGCCGGCCGTCCGCCCTGGCGCACGACGGCCATGCGCTTGCGGTCCTTCGGGTCGCGGCCGATGGGCAGCTCGATGAAGCCGTGGCTCGGGCCCGGATCGCCCCAGACGAGCGCGTGGTAGATGCGCGAGACGGTCCGCTCGCGCAGCGCCTGCACCAGCCCCTGGTAGGCCTCCTCGGTCTTGGCCACGACCAGCAGCCCCGAGGTGTCCTTGTCGAGCCGGTGCACGATGCCCGGGCGGCCCTCGCCGCCGACGGTCGCGATCGCGGGCGCGTGGTGGAGCAGCGCGTGCACGAGCGTGCCGCTCTGCACGCCGGCGCCCGGGTGCACGACGAGGCCCGCGGGCTTGTCGAGCACGAGCAGGTGCTCGTCCTCGTGCACGATCGCGAGCGGCCGCGACTCGGGCTCGAGGCGCGACGGGCGGCGCGGCGGGATCTCCACCACGACGCGGTCGGCGTCCTTGAGCTTGAGCGAGGGCCGAGCGGGGCGGCCGTTGACGCTCACGCGCCCCGCCTCGATCAGCCCCTGGACGCGGTTACGGCTGAGTCCGATCCGCGCCCTCGCCAGCCAGCGGTCCACCCTCTGGCCCGCCGACTCCGGCGGCACGCTCAGCTCGATCGTGCGGTTCATGCCCTTCCGTTTCCGTCCCGGCCGGCGTCCCGCCGGCGGCGGGCGCGTGTTCGTGGTCGCGCGACCAGGCGAGCGCGAACAGCGCCACGCCGCTCGTCACCGCGATGTCGGCCACGTTGAAGACCGGGAACTCGTGGCCGCGCCACGCGAGCAGGATGAAGTCCACGACCTCGCCTGTCGTGACGCGGTCGATGAGGTTGCCGACCGCGCCGCCCAGGATGAGCGCGAGCGAGAGGTGGCGCACTGGCGACAGCCGGTCGTGGCGCAGGAACAGCACGATGACCGCGACCGCGGCCACGATCGAGAACACGTAGAGCGGGAAGTTGCGCCCGGCCAGCAGGCCGAACGCGATTCCCGAGTTGCGCGTGTACGTGAGTTGCACCAGATCGCCCACGAGCTGCACCGGCGGTGCGTACGCCAGATGCTCGGTCGCGAGCCGTTTCGTCCACTGGTCGAGGACGACCGTGAACGCAGCGACCCCGAGCAGCAGCGCGGGCGATCGGTTCACTCGGCGCCCGGAGCGAGGCGGCCGGCCCGCTGCTCCTTCTCGAGCTTCTCCTGCTCCTCGAGCGACAGGCGCGCCCACGGCAGCGCCTCGAGACGGGCGCGCGAGATGGGCTTGCCGCTCACCTCGCAGACGCCGTACGTGCCGCCGTAGAGCCGGCGCAGCGCGTCGTCGATCTCCATGAGCAGGCGTCCCTCCTTCGAGGCGATGTCGAAGGCCTTCTCGCGCTCCATGGAGTCGGTGCCGGCGTCGGCCATGTGGAACGAGTAGCCCGACAGCTCGCCGGCCGAATCGCGCGGGTTCACCTTGAGGATGGTGCTCTCGAGGTGGCCCATCTCGCGCATGATCTTGGCGCGCTCGGCCAGCAGGCGCTTCTCGAAGTGCTGGAGGTCCTCGGGGCTCAAGCGGTCGTCTCCCTTTTTCGGGGTGGCGGGCCGGGGCGCCGGGGCGGACGGCCGCGCGGCCGGTCGCGCGAGGGGCGCGGCTGGCCGGGCGGGCGCGTGGCGCGTCCGGGCGATGGCTTCGGGCGGAAGCACGCCCAGCGGCCGGACCTCGGCCGGGGCCCTGTTCGCGAACTTGGACTTGCCCGACACGGGCTTGGCGGCGCGCAGCCGGGCCTCGGGAGTCGCGGGCACGAGCCGCGGCGGACCGGTGCGGACGGGCTTCTCGGGCACGACGGGCTTCGCGGGCGCCTTGGCCCCGGCCTTCGCGACCGGCTTCGCCACGGCCTTCGGTGCGGGC
>CAZUEM010000107.1:0-2519 GCA_964619155.1 uncultured bacterium | reverse complement strand
GGGGCCGCCTTGGCGGCCGGCTTCGCCGCCTTCACGGGCTTCGCCGCCTTGACCGGCTTGCGCGCGGGCTTCGCCTTGGCCGCCGGCTTCGGCTTCGCCTTCACGGCCGGCTTCGCCTTCGCGGGGCCCTTGGCCTTCGCGGCCGGCTTCGCCTTCGCGGCGGGCTTCGACTTCTTCGCCGGCTTGCCGCCGCTCTTCTTGCGCGCGCTCGCCATGCTCGTCACCTCCGGGTCCTCGATCGCGGCGCCCCCCGGCGCCGCGCGTTCACTGCTGCTTCGAATCCGCTTCGTCGAGCCGCCGCACGATCTCGGTCACGAGCCGGGTCAGCGTCGGCGCGGTGCGTCCCGCGACCGCGAGCACCGCGGCGATGTCCACCGCGTGCAGCGCGTCGGGAAGGCACTCGTCGGTGACCACGTTGAACGCCAGCACACGCTGGCCCCCGTGCACGGCCACCAGGTTCTCGGGCACGAGCGACATGCCCACGATGTCGGCCCCGATGCCGCGCAGGAAGCGGTATTCCGCCGGCGTCTCGAGGTTCGGCCCCGCCACCGCGACGAACACGCCGCGCTGCAGCGGGATCTTCAGGTCGGTCGCGACCCGCTCGGCCAGCCGCACCAGCGGCCGCGCGTACGGCTCGCTCATGTCCGGAAAGCGCGGGCCCAGCTCGTCGTCGTTCGGGCCGATGAGCGGGTTCGCGCCCATCAGGTTGATGTGGTCGGTCGTCACCACGATGGTGCCCGCCGGCATGTCGGGGTTCATGCCGCCGCACGAGTTGGTCACGATCAGCGTCCCGCAGCCGAGCGCCTTGAGCACGCGCACGGGGAACGCCACCTGCTGCATCGTGTAGCCCTCGTAGAAGTGCACGCGGCCCTTCATGACCGCGACCGGGCGGCCGGCGAGCGTGCCCAGGTGCAGCTCGCCCGCGTGGCTCTCGACGGTGGAGTGCGGGAAGTTCGGGATGTCCTCGTAGGGAATCGCGACGTCGAGGTCGAGCGCGCCCGCGAAGTCGCCGAGGCCGGTGCCGAGGATGATGCCCAGCTCGGGCTTCACCTTCGTGCGCGCCCGGAGCCAGTCGGCCGATTCGCGGATGCGGTTCACCTGCTCACTCGCCATGTCGCCCCTTCGCGGCCTCGAGCGCCGCGGCGAGCCGCCGTTCGGCCTCGCCCGTCCCGAGTTCCGTCACTTCGATCGTCTTCGCGCGCGAGGACGCGCCCCGCGCCACCGTCACCTGCCGGCGCTTCACGCCGAGCAGTTCCGCCACCAGTTCCACCACGGCCTCGTTGGCGCGCCCGCCCTCGGGCGGCGCGCTCACCGCGACCTTCCATTCGCCGCTCGCCAGCCGGTCCACCAGCGCGTCCTTCCGGGCGCCCGGGTGGACCCGCACCGCGATGCGCGCGGCGCTCATCCCATTCGCGCCGCGATGCCGTACAGCGTCGGCACGATCCACATCCGCATGAACATGAGCGCGATCATCGCCAGCATGGGCGCGAGGTCCACGCCGCTCACCACCGTCGGGAACAGCCGCCGGATCGGGTTGCAGACGAAGTCCGACACGCGGTCCAGCAGCTGCAGCAGCGGGTTCGAAGGGTCGAGCCGGAACCACGAGAGCAGCGCGTTGACGAGGATGACGAGCATGAGCGCGTCGAACAGCATGCCGACCAGCCACGCCACCGCTCCCACGAAGCTCCCGAACACGAACATGTCAGCCTCGTTCCCCGAAGAGCGCGGTGCCGACGCGCACCAGCGTCGCGCCTTCCTCCACCGCCACCTCGTAGTCGGCGCTCATGCCCATGGACAGCTCCGGCAGCCGGCGGCCCAGCCGCCGCTCGCCCTGCTCGCGCAGTTCCCGCAGCTTCGCGAAGCCTTCCCGCGCGTCCTCGGGCCGCGCCACCGGCGCGCCCACGGTCATGAGACCCCGCAGCTCGATTCCCTCGATCGCGGCGATGCGCTCCAGCAGTTCCGGCAGCCCCTCGGGCGCCACGCCGAACTTGGAGGCCTCCCCGCTCACGTTCACTTCGACCAGCACCGGCACGACGAGCCCGGCGGCCCGCGCGCGGCGGGCCAGCGTTTCGGCCAGCCCCGCGTCGTCCACGCCGTGGACCAGGTCGAACATCGCGACCGCCTTGCCGGCCTTGTTGCCCTGAAGGTGGCCGATCATGTGCCACCTCGCCGCCTCGCGGGCGACGGTCCGCTGGTGCAGTTCGGCCTCCTGGACGCGGTTCTCACCGAGGTCCGCGAGCCCGGCCTGCACCGCTTCCGCCACGACTTCGGGCGGCAGCGTCTTGACCACCCCGATCAGCGTCACGGAGCCGGGGGCGCGCCCGGATCGCCGTTCGGCGTCCGCGATGCGCCCTCGCACGAGCGCGAAACGCTCCGTCCACGAAGCCGAGGGTGCGTTCAAGGGACGCGGGAGACTAGTGCGGCCCCCCCCTTGCGGCAAGCGGAAACGTCGCCCTTCGGGGGCCGTCCGGGCGGGCGACGCGGGCGCGGCGCGCGGCCCGCGCCGCGGCCGCGCCGGG
>CAZUEM010000106.1:7070-12417 GCA_964619155.1 uncultured bacterium | reverse complement strand
AGACCGCGGCGCGGATCGCCATCTACCGCATGATGCGCCCCGGCGAGCCGCCGACACGGCAGGCTCCGGCGACGGCGCGGCAGGCTCCGGCGACGGCGCGGCGGGCGGCTCCAAGCGCGGCGCGGGATCCACGAAGGCTGCGGGCGCGGCCGCGCGCGGGCGCGGCGCGGGCGGCGCGACCGCGATCGGCGCCGCGTTCCGCAGCAGCCACGCGGCCTCGAGCACCCAGTAGCGCTCGCCGCCTTCGAGCCGGACCGCGCGCGTCGAGGCGCCGAACGGCCCGCGCTCCTCCACGTCCTCGGGGGCCATGGCGATGCGCCAGACGATGCGGTCGGCGACGAGCCAGGCGCGCGTGAGGCCGAGCGCCACCAGCGCGCCCGGGCGCTCGTCCTCGGCGGCCTGCGGCGGGGCGAGCGGTTCGAGCACGGGTTCGGCCTGCCGCGGCCAGTCGGCGGCGGGCAGCATGCGGAGCCGCGCGACCGCGTGCCAGGGCAGCGCCACGGGCACGTGCCCGACGCGCAGCAGCAGGAACGACGGCCGCTCGACGTGCAGGGGCACGCGCAGCGACCAGCGCCCGCCGTCCTCGGGCGCGAGGCTGCCCTCGACCGCCGCGAGCACGGCGCCGGCCGGGCCGAGCCCGCCGTCGTGCGACGCCGGGCAGGTGAGCGTGAGCGCCGAGTCCTGCACCGACGACTGGACGAGCAGCGCCTCGTCGGCGCCGATCCACTCGAGCGCGGCGCGCAGCGACGAGGCCACGGGCGCGGCGAGGCGCGCGCGCGCGAGGTCGGGGTTGGGATCGAGCGGCAGCCCGGCCAGCACCTCGGCCGCGGCGTAGACCGGCGCCGAGGCCGGTCCCTCGTCCGTCCACTCGGTCTCGGCCAGGGCGCGCGCGTGCGCGGCCAGTTCGCCGTCGGCGTCGCGGAACGGGGCCGGCGAGCCCTCCGCGTCGGCCGCGTCGCAGGCGCGCGCGATCCGCGCCGCGACGTGCGCGTAGTCGGCGGGGACCGCGTGCGGGCGGCCCAGTTCGGCGAGCAGCGCGTCGAGCCCGTCGAGGCCGAGCACCTGCGCGATGTCGCGCGCGATCGCGCGGGCGCGCACGGGCGCGCCCGGCTCGAGCGCGGCCCTCAGCGCCGCGACGAGGCTGCGCGCGATCTCGCGCCCGGCGGCGCCGTCTTCGCGGTGCGCGGCGTTCACGAGCGTTCCTCGCCCGGCGCGGCCGGCGGCTCGTCCGCGGCGGCGGCGTCGGCGGCGGCTTCGGGTTCGTCGTCCAGCAGGCGCAGCGCCGGGGCGGCCGCGACGACGGGCGGCGCGTCCGGCGGCGCGAGCCGCACGGCCAGCGCCTCGCTCTCGGCGGCCTCGTCGTCGATGCGGCGCGCGAGTCGCTCGGCGGCGCGCGAGGCGCGCTCGCCCGACTGCGACAGCCGCTCGCCCTTGCGGGCGGCGTCCTGGACCATCTCGCGCACGCGCTCGAGCAGCCGCTGCGCGTCGTCGAGCGCGCGGCCGCCGTCGGCGGGCGCGGAGGCGGCGGGCGCGGGCTCGGGCGCCTCGAGGCGCGCCAGCGCGCGCTCGCGCGCCTCGCGCATGCTCGCGGCGGCGTCGGCCACGGCCGTCTCGACCTCGTGCGCGAACTGCGCCGTGCGGTCGGTCATCTCGCGCACGTCGCGCGCGAGCCGCTTGAGCTCGTCGGCGAGGTCGTCCTCGCGTCCGTCCCGGGGGCGCACCGCGCTCACCGCGTGAATCGCGATCAGCGTCGCGCGGTTCGCCATCTGCTGGACCTGCTCGGCCACGTCCTGCACGCGCAGCATGCCGCGGCCGAGCGACTCGACGCTCGCGTGCGAGGCGGCCACCAGGTCCTCGAGCACCTCGCGCGTCACCGCGGGGGCCGCCGGCCCCGCCACCGCCGTCGCGGGCGCCGAAGCCAGCTGGTCGAGCGCGCCCTGCAGCTCGCCCGAGAGCCGCTGCAGCTCGCGCACGGTCGTGAGCATCGCGGTCGCCTCGACGAAGCCGCGCTCGGCCTGCGCCGCGGACTCGTGCGCGTCGGCGAGCGCCGCCGCCAGTTCGCGCGCGACCTGCACCGCGACCTCGCGGTTCTGCTCGTCCACCGCCGCGCGCCGCGCGAGGCCGCGCGCGAGCGGCTCGCTCACGTCCTCGACGGGCCCGGCGGGCACGGCCGGCGCGCTCCAGCGCTCCTCGCGCGCCCAGCGCTCGACCGCCTCGCGCAGCGCGGCGAGCTGGGCGCGAAGCAGCTCGAGCTCGTGCGCGGCGCGCGAGGCGCGGCGCTGCTCGCCGATGATTTCGGTGACCGCGCTCGTCAGCTGCGACAGCTCGCCCCAGCCGTGCGCGGCGGGCAGGCCGCGCAGCTCGGCGACGCGCTCGCGGCCGAGGCCGCGCAGCAGGCCGCGCAGGTGTCCGACCACGTGGTGGTCGAGCCACAGCGCGAAGAAGAGCCCCGCGAAGAGCGAGAGGAACGCGACGCCCGAGAGCCACGCGAGCAGCTCCGCCGGGTCGGTGGCGCCGGGCCGCACGCGCGTGCCCAGCACCCAGAGCGATCCCAGGCCCGCGATCGTGCCGCCCGAGAGGCACGCGAGCCACAGCCGCATCCGCAGGCCCAGGTGGGCCTCGCGGTTCTCGGCCGGGCTCTCGCGGCGGTGGTCGTGCATGGGGGGTGTCGCGCTCATCGGGTTTCGGGTCCCAAGGGTGTGGAGGCAGGATGCACCATGAAGGTCATCAGGCAAGTGACATGCCCCACGAGCGCGGCTTCTCGCGGCGCACCGGGAGCCGCGCGCGCGCCGGCGACCGTGCAGCGTGCGGGGCCGGCGCGCGCCGGCGATCGCGGCGACAACCCGCTGGCCGCCATGCGGCTGGGGCGCGGGGCCGGAGCGACGCGCGCGCGGGCGGAGCGTGCACCGTGCGAAACGCCACGCGCGGCCGGGCGATCGGAGGGGTCCCCGCGCCACACCCGCTGCGGCGCCGCGACCGTCCGGGAAGGGTCAACGCACCCAGCGGTTGCGGCGCATGGCACGAAGTGGCGGCCGAAACGTCGCTTCACCAGCGCGCTGCGGCAGCGCGGCGCGTGCGTGCGGCGCGGTTTGCGCGGCGCGCGCGGCCCGCCGCGCCGTGGCACGGCGGCTGCAATCCCACTGCGTGATGGCTCGTGTGGGGGCCGGTCCGCCGGCCCGCGAGAGGGCGACAGGAGCAGTCGAACGCCGAGGTCCGAGATGAACCCGCGCCACTACGTCGACCTGAAGGACGTCAGCCGAGACCTGCAGCCGACCTACTTCTTCATGATCAACTGTCTCCTGTACAGCCGCATGGAGACGGGGCTGGTCTCGAACCAGGACTGCTACGACGAGGACGTCAACGTCTACCTCGCGCACCTCCTCCACTCGTTCATCAACCCCGAGTACGTGGAGCAGTCGAAGCGCTTCCTGTCGAAGTACGACACCGACGTGTTCCGGCGCCTCGCCCACTCGACCGACGCGCGCCTCAAGTACCAGATCTACAAGACGAACGCCGACTTCCTGCTCGTCTCGATCGGCATCTTCGACAACCCCGCCATCGCCGGGGCCGGCCGCGCGCGCATCCAGCCGAGCGAGGAGGCCTACATCGGCCGCGGCAAGACCTACTACCACTTCGCGTACACGTACTCGCAGCAGATGCACCGCAAGAACGCGGGCGTCTCGGAGGTGCTCGAGAAGCTGTCCACCGGCTTCGAGAAGTACCTGCGCATCCTGTCGCACATGCGCGGCGAGTACCTGGACCTCATGAAGCGGCTCTCGAACGGCGAGGTCTACCACCTCGAGCGCAGCGTGGACGAGCACTCGCAGCGCGAGCTGCTGCGCGTGAAGCAGGACGAACTGCTCGAGTTGTACTCGGCGTGGCGCGAGACGAAGAGCGCCGAGACCGAGGAGCACCTCGAGCGCGTCGTCGGCGAGATCCGCCAGCTCAACCCCGGCTTCAAGTTCGAGCTGCCGTCGGGCTGAGATTCCTTCGCACTTGCCCGGGCGATCGTCCAGTCGCGGGGCATTCGCGGGACCCCGGGGCGAAAGGCCCCGGGGTCTCCGCGCGTTCGGGCCGCGCGCGGGCGGCCGGGCGTCAGGCGCCCGCGAACTCCGTCCACTCGCGCGGCAGGTCGTGCTCGCGCGGCACCGGCAGTTCGCTGGTGACGATCCCGAGCCAGTCGCCGGGCACCGCCCACACGACGTCGAGGTCGCCCGTCCGCGGATCGAGCCGCGCGCCGTAGACCGGGTGGCCCCAGTGCCGCGACGCCAGGCCGGGCGCGGTGCGCGTGGTCAGGCAGGCGAGCCAGCGCCGCGCGCGCTCGCGCAGCGAATCGCGGCTCTCGCCGTGTTCGTAGGCCAGCACCAGCTCGAGCGGGGTCGCGAGCGCCCACAGCGCGAGGCGCTCGCCGCCGAAGAAGCGCAGCTCGCCGCCTTCGCCGAACGGCTCGACCGGCGCCATGCGAGGCAGCGCGCGGGCGCGGACGCGGTCGAAGAACGCGCGGGTCCAGCGCACCGCGAGCGGGTCGCGGTCCTCCGCCGGCGCGTCGCCGCGCTCGGGCCCCAGGCTCGCCCACAGGCGCCGGCGGGCGGTCTGCTCGACCATGAAACGCACGGCGGTGTTGCCTCGACGACTCCCGAACGACCGCATGCATGCCTCCTCACGGGAAGGTATGACCGATGGCGGAAAGGGACGACGGCCGGAGCGGCGGAGCGATCAGCGGACCTCGTAGTTCGGCGCCTCCTTGGTGATCTTCACGTCGTGCGGGTGGCTCTCGCGCAGGCCGGCGCCGCTGATGCGGACGAAGCGCGCGTGCGCGCGCAGTTCGTCGATCGTGCGGACGCCGCAGTAGCCCATGCCGGCGCGCAGCCCGCCCACCATCTGGAAGACGGTCGCCTGCAGCGGGCCCTTGAACGGCACGCGGCCCTCGATGCCCTCGGGCACCAGCTTGGCGAGTTCGTCGGTGGCTTCCTGGAAGTAGCGCTCGCGGCTGCCCTTCGCGGCCGCCATGGCCGACAGCGAGCCCATGCCGCGGTAGACCTTGTACTGGCGGCCCTCGAGCAGCACGGTCTCGCCGGGGCTCTCCTCGGTGCCGGCGAACAGGCCGCCGATCATCACCGAGTGCCCGCCGGCGGCGAGCGCCTTGACGATGTCGCCCGTGTACTTGATGCCGCCGTCGGCGACGACCGGGACGCCCGTGCCCTCGAGCGCTCGCGCCGCCTCGAGCACCGCGGTGATCTGCGCCATGCCGGCGCCGCTCACGACGCGCGTCGTGCAGATCGCGCCCGGGCCCATGCCGACCTTGACCGCGTCGGCGCCCGCGTCGGCGAGCGCCTTCGCGCCGTCG
>CAZUEM010000106.1:0-6970 GCA_964619155.1 uncultured bacterium | reverse complement strand
GTGAGGATGCCGACCAGCTTCCCGTCCTCGGTGATGGGCACGCCCGAGATGTGGAAGCGCGACATGATCGCGTGCGCCTCGCCGATCGTCGCCGACGGCCCGAGCGTGACCGGGTCCACGATCATGCCGCTCTCGGAGCGCTTGACCCGGTCCACCTGGTTCACCTGGTCGGGGATCGCGAGGTTCTTGTGGATCACCCCGATGCCGCCCTCGCGCGCGAGCGCGATGGCGAGCGCGGCCTCGGTGACCGTGTCCATGGCGGCGCTGACGATCGGGATCTGGATCGGGATGTTGCGCGTGAAGCGCGAGCGCGTCTCGACCTCGCGCGGGTGCACCGCCGAGTAGCGCGGGACGAGAAGAACGTCGTCGAAGGTGAGCGCCTCGGGGCCGACCTTGTCGGCCCACGGGACCCGGTCGTTCACGCGGAAACCTCCTGCCCGAAAAGCGCGAAGCCGCGGCGCGTCGCGCAGCGGCTTCGGGTCGTCATGGCCTCGGCGGGACCTTCGGAAGGTCGGGCGCCTTGGGCTTCTTGAAGTCGAAGTAGTAGTGGGCGCCGAACCGCAGTTCGACCGCGGAGACCGACCCGTCGTAGCCCGACGGGAACTGGTCGTCCGAGGAGAACGCGGTGTGGTAGGCCAGCGTCCATTCCAGCGACGTGTTGTCGAGCGTCTTCAGGAAGCGCTCCACGCCGATCTCGGCGCTGGCGCTCAGGTAGGTGCCCTGGTGGCGCTTGTTGGTGACCGGGTCGCGCAGCACCTTGCGGTGGTTCTGCACGACGACGCGGTACACGCCGGGGCCCGCGCCGACGTGCCAGCGGGTGCGGCCGGCGCCGAACACCTTCTGGATCTGGCCGCTCGCGCCGACGAGCTGCGTGAGGTGGAAGTCCTTGTCGGTCTCGCCGGGGAAGTTGGGGTCCGGGAACGGGGCGTCCGTGCCGACCGCGTAGGCCGTCCAGGTGAAGTACGGGCTCACCTGCCACTGCCAGTCCTTGTTGATCACGTAGCGGAAGTGGCCGGCGAACGAAAGCCGCGGCTGGGCGCCCTCGGAGTAGTCCCCTTCGGCGAAGAAGTACGAGGTGCCGGCCTGGGTGCCGACCGCTCCGCGGCCGGGCAGCGCTCCGGTCCGCTTGGACGCCGTGGTCGTGTCCGGCGCCTGAGCGCGCACGACGGAGGCACTCACGAGCAGTAGAACGACCGCGACGCCGGCGAGGCGAACGCGACGGATCATCAGTGGAAGCTCCTCATTCCGCGTGGGATAGATGCCCGGTACGGGTGGCGCGGCACTATAGGAAGCGTGCTCGCGGAGTGTCAAGAATCGGCGGGCCTTTCGCCGCGCGCGCCGCCGGCGACGGGGAGCGCGGCACCGCAGCACGGCACCGCAGCGCGCCGCCTCGCATCGCCTCGCACCGCCTCGCGCGTGCGCGAGGTGTCGCGCCGGCGTCGTCGCCGACGCTCGCGCGACGGCTCCCGGCCGGCTCGGCGATGGGCGAGCGCGCGTTGCGCGCTCGCCGACGGCGGCATCCGCGTTGCGAACGTCACTCGCTCGCGCTCACCGGCCGGGAACCCACCCCCAACGCCGCGACACCCTCCCACACCCCGACCCACCCACGAGAGCCGTATGCCCTCGTTCGAGGCCGGCCGCCAACCGGTCTCCGTCCCAACCGGTGAGCGCGCACTCCTGAACTTCGATCCGGCGCCCTCGTCCGCCCGGCAACGACATGCCGCCGGGAATGCGCCATCTCGCATGCGCCCTGGCCTCGCGGCCGCGGGGTGCGTTCGTTGACACCCCGGCGACGAGGCCCTTAGACTCCCGCCCTCATTTTGTTTAGCGCGCGCCGGGAAGGTGCCTCGTGCCTTCCCGGCGGTTGACCGTATGGGGGCTCGCATGTCTCGCACGGACCAGTGGAAGCTGCTCGGCGTCATCGCGGTGACGATCCTGGCGGCGGTCTACCTCTTTCCCTCCTACCGCTTCTACAACGCCACTCCCGCCCAGCGGGAGGCGATGAAGTCGGAGGACCTCGCGAAGCTCCGCCGCGAGTCGATCCACCTCGGGCTCGACCTCCAGGGCGGACTCCAGCTCCTGCTCGAAGTGGACAAGTCGCGCCTCAACGCCGCCGAGGCCAAGGACGCGACCGACCGCGCGATGGAGATCATCCGCAACCGCATCGACCAGTTCGGCGTCGCCGAGCCGCTCGTGCAGCTCGAGGGCGAGGACCGCATCACGGTGCAGCTGCCGGGCCTCACCGACCGCCAGCGCGCGATCGAGCTGATCGGCAAGACGGCGCTGCTCGAGTTCAAGCTGCTGCGGACGCCCGAGGAGGCCAACGCCGCCTACGCCCGCCTCGACGCCTACTTCGCGAACCACCCGCTCGCCGGAACGGACACGCTCCTGCGCAGCAAGCCCGTCACCGGCCGCATGCTGGAGCCCGGGTTCGTGGCCAAGGAGGAGCTCTCCACGGTCGAGAAGCTGTTCGCGACCGCGGCGCTCGACTCGATCCTGCCGCCCGACACGCAGGTGCTCTGGAGCGACGCCGACGTCGCCAGCACCGGCATCACCGGCCGGATGCTCTACGTGCTCAAGCGCGAGCCCGAGATGACCGGCGGCTCGGTGGCGAGCGCCGAGGCGATCGTCGGCCTCGACGACACCAACCCGGCCGCGTGGGGCGTCAGCATGAAGATGACCCCCAAGGGCCGCAGCGATTTCGCCCGCGTGACGGGCGCCAACGTCGGCCGCCAGCTGGCGATCGTGCTCGACGGCCGCGTCCAGTCCGCACCCGTCATCCGCGACCGCATCCCCTCGGGCGACGCCTCGATCACCGGCGGCTCGATCGACATCAACGCCGCGAAGGACCTGGCGATCGTGCTGCGCGCCGGCGCGCTGCCCGCCCCGGTCCGGATCCTCGAGGAGCGCACCGTCGGCCCGTCGCTCGGCTCCGACTCGGTCCGCGACGGCCTCCGCGCCGGCCTCGTCGGCACGCTGCTCGTCGTCAGCTTCATGCTGGTCTACTACCAGCTGTCGGGCCTCATCGCGGTGTTCGCGATGCTGCTGAACACGTTCTACATCCTCGCCTGCCTGGCCGGCTTCGGCGCCACGCTGACGCTGCCCGGCATCGCCGGCCTCGTGCTCACGATCGGCATGGCGGTGGACACCAACGTGCTGATCTTCGAGCGCATCCGCGAGGAGCTGCGCAGCGGGCGGAGCGTTCGCCAGGCGGTCGAGCAGGGCTACGACCAGGCGTTCCGCGCGGTCTTCGACTCACACATCACCACGATCATCTCGGGCGTGTTCCTTTACTGGTTCGGCACCGGCCCGATCAAGGGATTCGCGGTCACACTGGTCATCGGCCTGCTCGCCAACCTGTTCACGGCGGTGGTGTTCACGCGGATGGTCTACGACTTCTGGCTCAGCCGCAGCAAGGTCGAGCGGCTGAGCATCTGAGGAACACGCCACCATGATCCAGATTCTGCAGGGCACCAAGATCCCCTTCATGAGCTTCCGCACGCCGGCCTACGTCCTGTCCGGCCTGCTCGTGCTCGCGACCCTCGGCTGGCTGGCGGTGAAGGGCCCGCGCTACAGCGTGGACTTCACCGGAGGCACGCTGATCCAGCTCCGCCTCGCGCCGGCCGCGACGGCCGACGCCGTGCGCGACGCGGTCGAGGCCGGCGGCTTCGGCGGCGCCGAGATCCAGCAGCTGACCGGCGACGCGAAGGACGAGTTCCTCATCCGCGTGAAGAGCGACGCCGCGGAGGCCGAGGTCGTCGCCACCCGCATCAGCGAGGCCGTCACGAGCCGGATGCCGGGCACCCAGGTCGAGCAGCGCCGCGTCGAGACGGTCGGGCCGAAGGTCGGCAAGGAACTGCGCGAGAAGGCGATCTGGGCCGTCCTCGCGAGCCTCGGCGGCATCCTGCTTTACGTCGGCTGGCGATATGAGTTTAAGTTCGCCCTCGGCGGCGTCGTCGCGATCCTCCACGACGTGCTCGTGACCCTGGGATTCGTCCTCTTCACCGGGCGGGAAGTCTCCCTGACGGTCATCGCCGCGCTGCTCACCATTGCCGGCTTCTCGATCAACGACACGATCGTGACGTTCGACCGCATCCGCGAACGCATGAAGACGAACCGCAAGGAGTCGCATCGCGAGGCGATGGACACGGCCGTGAACCAGACGCTCTCGCGGACCGTCATCACGGCCCTCACGGTCTTCTTCTGCACGCTGGCGCTGTACCTGTTCGGCGGCGAGGTCCTCAACGACTTCTCCTTCGCGATGCTGATCGGTGTCGTGGTCGGCACGTACTCGACCATCTTCATCGCCAGCGCCATGGCGCTCGACATCTGGAACGCCATGGACAACGCCAAGAAGCACCCGACCAAATAACGACCAAGAGGCAGAAATGACCCGCTTCCTCCACCCGCGCGCGCTGCTGGTCCTCGCGCTCGCGGCGCTGGCGCTCCCGGCCGCGCTCGCCGGCTGCAGCAAGAAGATCACGAGCGCGGACGCCGGTTACACGCAGCTCGAGGGCACGCCGGACCCGAGCGCGCAGCTCATGGTGTGGCCGGACCTGCCGAACGAGGTGCGCTACTACGCCGACCTCGGCACCCCCGGCCCGTCCGAGGCCGACACGCTGCTGGGGATCGAGCTGGTCTACCGCACCGGCCCCGGCGCCGTGCAGTCCATGCTCATGGACGGCGGGCTCAGTTCGGGCTTCGAGTTCTTCCGCCGCTCGTCCAACGGCGGCTTCGAGCCGATGCGCGACTACGTCGTGAACGCGCCGCGCAAGTGGCTCGACTCGCAGTGGGAGCTGTACGAGCTCACGGACTCCCGCCCGTCGGGCTACTCGCCGCCGACCTACATGGCGCGCGGCCTGCTGGCGGGCGCGACGACGAAGAACTCGCCGCTCACGAACCCGGCCCAGCTCGCCGGCGCGACCACGCGCTCGCTCGTCTACTCCGGCAACCCCTTCCCGGCGCGCAGCGACACGAACTTCACGATGTCCTGGGGCACCGTCCCCGGCGCCGCGGGCTACTGGGTGCACGTCTACCAGTTCCGCTCCGACGCGGCGACGAACGAGGTGATCTCGAGCGGCACCCCGAGCCCGGTCTGGAACGGCAAGGTGCGCGACCAGTTCGTGGGCTACGTGGCGGCGCCGCTGACCTCGTACAAGCTCGGGACGAGCGATCCGGGCGTCCGCGTGCTGACGTACAAGCCGCCGATCAGCGGGCAGGTCTACCTGGTCCGGGTGAGCGCCGTGGACGCGAACGGCCAGGTCGTCGCCACGAGCGGGACCGACTTCAGCCGCCTCACGATCAGCGTGGACAACCGCATCGAGAACGTCTCGGGGGCGAGCTACCAGGTCGTCCAGGAGGAGGGACGCTGGAAGGTCTTCTCGCTCGGCGCCAGCGCGGTGAACCCGGGCGGCGTCGCGACGGGACCGAACTTCGTCCTGCCCGCCCCGGGCGGCGGGACGATCCACGCCGCTTCGCGGCCGGGAGCCGGACGCTAGACCCCGCTCCGAGCCGCGTTCGTCGGGGGAGGGACCGGAAGGTCCCTCCCCCTTTGCTATCCTCCCGGCCATGCTCCTTCGCGCCTCGACGCTCGCGTGCCTGCTCCTCGCCCTCGCCGCGCCACCCGCGCCCGCGCAGGCCCCGGCGCGCGCGGGCGCGACCCCGCCCGGCGCGCGCGAGTTCGGCATCGCGCGGCTCAAGTACGGCGGCGGTGGCGACTGGTACGGCAACCAGACCTCGCTGCGGAACCTGCTCGCGGCGGTGCGCACGCGCACGACGATCGCGGTCGCCGGGACCGAGGAGGCGGTGGTCGAGCCGGGCTCGGCGACGCTCTTCCAGTACCCGTTCGCGTTCGCCTCGGGTCACGGGAACATCAAATTCACGGACGCCGAGGCGGCGAACCTGCGCCGATGGCTCGACGCGGGCGGGTTCCTGTGGGTGGACGACGACTACGGCATGGCCCCGTCGGTGCGGCGCGAGATGGCGAAGCTGTTCCCGGACGCCGAGTTGGTGGAGCTGCCCTTCTCGCACCCGCTGTTCCGGCAGCCCTACGAGTTCCCGGGCGGCCTGCCGAAGATCCACGAGCACGACGGCGGCCCGCCGCGCGCCTTCGGCGTTGTTCGCGACGGAAGGCTCTGTGTACTCTTTTCGTTCGATTGCGACCTCGGCGACGGTCTCGAGGACGCGGGCGTCCACGACGACCCGCCCGAGAAGCGCGAGGCCGCGACGCGCATGGCCGTGAACATCGTGTCGTACGCCCTGACGCACTGAGCAGAAGTCGTACCTCGACGAGCCGGGCACGGCGGCGGCCCGCGGCCCGCTCGGCTCGGCATCCGGCCTCGCCTCGCTGCATCCAGTCGCGGCTCCCGCCATCCCTGGCTCCGCCGCTCCTCGGACGCACCGCCGGCCGCCGCCGTGCCCGGCTCGTCGAGTCTTCGTTGATGAACACCCCGCGCCACCCCAGGCACCCATGACCGAACGCGCACCTTCGCCCAGCCTCCGCTCGCTGCTCCGCCGCCGGCACGACGCCGCGCGCCGCGCGCTCGTCGCGCGGCACGCACTGCGCGGCGCGGCCGCGTGCGCGGCGCTGCTCGCCGTCGCGTTCTCGGTCGGCGTCGCGCTGCCGGGCGGCCCCGGCGCGGCGTGGACGCGCCTCGCGCTGCTCGCGGCCGCGTCGCTCTCCGCGGTGGCGCTCGCGGTGCGCGCGTTCCTCGCGGCGGCGCCGCGTTTCGACGCCTGGCTGGAGGCCACCGAGGGGCGCTTCCCCGAACTGCGCTCGTGGCTGCGCAACGCGCTCGACCTCGAGGCGGGCGCGGACGCGAACACGTCGGCCGAACTGGCCGGCGCGCTGCGCGAGGAGGCCGCGAAGCGCCTCGCGGCGGTGCCGCTCGATCGCGCGCGCCCCGCGGTCGCGCCGCGCGCGCCGCTCGCGGTGCTGGGCGGCGCGGCCGCGCTCGTCGTCTCGCTCGGC
>CAZUEM010000105.1:0-12463 GCA_964619155.1 uncultured bacterium | reverse complement strand
GGCCGGTCGTTCAAGGAGGAACTCATGCCGCTTCGTGGCCGTTCGATCCTGCCGGCGCTCGTGTTCGCGTGCGTCGCTTCGCTGCCCGCGTTCGCGGGCGTCGCTCCCTACGTTCGCGTGGACTACGGCGCGAACATGCTCGACCTCCCGGGGGTGTCGCAGCAGGTCCGTGACGAGGAGGAGCTCTTCGCCGACTCCGGGCTGCTCGTGGACTTCGACGACGTCGGACCGGCGCTCGGGTGGAGTGGCTCGGCGGGCCTGTGGCTGCTGCCGGGCTTCCGCGTCGGCGCGACCTGGTCCGAGACGCGGTCCAAGCTCGACAACCACGTCGAGCTGTACGGGTTCTCGTACGCCGACGAATTCCGCTTCCACATGAAGGACGTGGGCGCCGAAGCCGCGATCCGCATCCGCCGGCTGGGCGGCCTGACCTTCGGCGGCAGCTGGGCGCGGACCACGGCCGACATGAACGAGCGCTACGCGCTCTTCAACGTCCACGGCGACTACGTCGAGTCCGAGTCCGCGCAGCGCACGGGCAGCACCTACGGCGCCTTCGTCGGTTTGGACCAGACGAACCCGGCGGGCATCGCGGGCTACGTGCGGCTCGGTTTCCAGCACCGCGACGTGGGCAGCGTGCCGACGCTGCTGACGGTGACCGACAACGGCTCGACGACGACGGGCGCGGGCGCGCCGTTCTCGCTCGACTACACGGGCTACTACTTCCGAGTCGGCGTCGGCTTCGATCTCGTCCGGTAGCTGATCTCCAACCCCTCCGGCCCGCGCCTCCCGAACGGCGCGGGCCGGAGCGGTTTCGCTCCGGCCCGTCGGGGGCGCCGTGCCGCGCCGAATGCGCGGCGGTCCCGGCCGTCTAGTCCTTGATGAACGTCCCGTTCCGCAACTCGGTCTGCGCGGTGCGGATCTCCTGCGCGGTGTTCATCACGATGGGGCCCCACCAGGCGACGGGCTCTTCCAGCGGCCGGCCCGAGCAGAGCAGGAAGCGGATGCCCTGCTCGCCCGCGCGCACGACGACCTCGTCGCCGGGGCCGAACATCACCAGCGAACGGTTGCCGGCCTTCTGGCGGACGAGGGTCTCCACCGGGCCGCCGGCGTCTGTCAGCACGCCCATGGGCTCCGAGGCGTCGCGGAACTCGCCGTCGCCCTCGAACACGTAGGCGAACGCGTTCCGCCGGGTATCAATGGGCAGGGCCTTGCGCTTGCCCGGAGGCACCCAGACGTCCAGGTACTGCGGGTCGGCGGCGATGCCCTCGACGGGGCCGCGCTTGCCCCAGAAGTCGCCGATGATGACGCGCACCTTCGTGCCGTCGTCGTCGGTCACCTCGGCGACGTCCTTCGACTGCACGTCCTGGTAGCGCGGCGCGGTCATCTTGAGGTTTGCGGGCAGGTTTGCCCACAGCTGGAAGCCGTGCATCCGCCCGTCCGCGTCGCCCTGCGGCATCTCCTGGTGCAGGATGCCGCGCCCGGCGGTCATCCACTGGACGTCGCCGGCCCCCAGGGCACCCGCGTTGCCGAGGCTGTCCGCGTGCGTGACGGTCCCCGACAGCACGTAGGTGATCGTCTCGATGCCCCGGTGCGGGTGCCACGGGAAGCCGGCGATGTAGTCCACGGGCCGCTCGTTGCGGAAGTCGTCGAACAGCAGGAACGGGTCGGTCTCGTCGGTCTGACCGAAGCCGAACGCGCGGCGCAGCTTCACGCCCGCGCCTTCCATGGTGGGCTGCGACTCGAGGATCTTGCGGACGGGCCGGATGGACATGGCCACTCCCTGGGGTCTGCGGGTGCGTGTCGGAACTCCCGTTTCGCGTCCTCCGATGCGCCGGGCCAGCGGGCGGGTGCGCAGGGATTCGTCAGGGAAACGGGACGGCCCCGGCGCGCGGGGCGCCGGGGCCGTCGGGAAGCGGCCGAACTCAGTGCGCGGCCGCGTGCTTGTTGGGCCGGGCGTTCCACAGGAACAGCATGAGCACCGCGCCGATGGCGGAGAACCCGATCATGCTGGGCGCCCAGGCGGTCCAGCCGAAGCTGTCGAGCAGCCAGCCCAGGCCGATGCCCGTGAACGAGCCGCCGATGTACTGCATGCCGTCGAAGAGCCCGGCGGCGGTGGCGGCGGCGCGCTTGCCGCCGAAGTCCATCGAGGCCGTGCCCGACAGCATCGAGTGCACCATCGAGATCGCGAGCGAGTTGAACGTGAACGCGATGATGATGGCGTTCAGGCTCGGGGCCTTCCAGACGACGTACAGGCAGATGATCTGGATCACGTAGCCGATGAACGCCACCGGCGGCCGGCGGTGGCCGAACAGCTTGTCCGAGGCGTAGCCGGCCACGAACGCGCCGGCGATGCCGGCCAGCACGACGCCGGCGGCGCCCTTCTGGAAGATGGGGTGGTCGAACGGCAGGTTCTGCGCCTCCTGCATGTAGCGCGGGAACCACTGCTCGAAGCCGTGGCGCACGAACCCGGTGCAGAACTCGGCGACCGCGATGGTGAGCGGGACGGGCTGCAGGAACACCTTCCGCGCGACGTAGCCGAACGTGATTTTCTCGGTGTCGCCGCTGGTCGCGTCCTGCGGGTCGAAGTCGGGCAGGCCGGCGTCCTTGGGCGAGTCCTGCACGACGCGCCAGGTCATGTACGCCATGAACGCGGTGGCGATCGCGGGCAGGAAGAACTTCCACTGCCAGGGCAGCGCGACCACGAGCGGCACGGCCATGAGCGCGTAGACGAGCGCGCGGCCGCTCTGGATCATCGAGCCGAAGATGGCGCTGAACACGCCGCGTTCGCTGACGTGGAACCAGCCGCTGTTCACCTTGATCAGGGCGAGCGCGCTGTACGACTGGAAGTACATGTTGAGCGTCCACACGGTGGCGAGGTAGCCGAGCAGCACCGCGCCGGTGCCGAGGAAGCCCATGAACGCGCCGAGGCCGAACGCGAGGTTGAAGACCGTCGCGCCGATCGCGCCGATCAGCATCGCCCTGCGGCCGCCGAGACGGTCCGCGATCGGGCCGTTGAAGAGCGCCGAGATGCCGTAGACGAGCGTGGCGGTCGAGATGATCGTGCCGACCATCGCCTTGTCCCAGCCGTAGGCGTCGGAGAGGGACTTGTTCGCGAACCCGAAGTTGTACCGGGCCATGTACATGGCCGCGTAGGTCAGGCCCAGCACCAGCCAGTTCTGCGTGCGTCGGTTCTTGAACTCGCTGGAGTGGTTGAGCGGGGTTCCCGGCATGCGGGGCTCCTCGAGTCGGAGGGGGTGCGGCAGGTCGCGGGACGGTGCGCATGAAACCCGCGCCGCGCCGGGCGGTCAAGCGGCGTTCAGGCCGGCGGCCGGGGGCGCGTCCGCGTTGCCGGAAACGCCGGCGCCCTCAGGCGCCGAGCCGGGCCTTGAGTTGCCGCGCGCGGGCGCGGCTCACGGGCACCTCGGTGCGCGCCGCGTCGTCGAGCTGCAACCGCCAGGTGCCGGCGAAGCCGGGCCGCAGCGCCGCGGCGCGGTCCAGGTTCGCGATCGCGCCGCGGTGGACGCGCACGAACTTCGCGGGGTCGAGCCGGCGCTCCAACTCGTCGAGCGTGAAGTTCACGTAGTGCTTGTTCGTCCCGGTCGCGGCGAAGACCAGCTTGTCCTCCGCCCCGAACCACAGGACGTCCTCGGCCTTGACGATCAGCTGCTTCGTGCCGACCCGGACCGTGAAGCGGTCGAGCCACGCCCCGGCGCGGCCGCCGGGGCCGACCGCGGCGAGCAGCTCCTCGAGCCGCTTGGACAGCTCGGCGGGCTGCGCCAGTTCGCGGCGCGCGCGCGCGAGGGCCGCGGCCAGCCGCTCGGCGCGGAAGGGCTTGAGGAGATAGTCCACCGCGTTCTCCTCGAACGCCTTGACGGCGTACTGGTCGAACGCGGTGACGAACACGACCGCGGGCCGGCTCTCGAGCCGCGCGAGCAGCGCGAAGCCGTCCTCGCCGGGCATCTGCACGTCCAGCAGCAGCAGGTCGGGCCGCGCGGCCTCGATGACGCGCAGCGCCTCGAGCACCGAGCCGGCCTCGCCGACCACCACGGCGCCGCCCACCTCGCCGATCATGCGGCGGGCGCGGGCGCGGGCGAGGGGCTCGTCGTCCACGAGGACGACGCGGAGCGGCTCGGGGCTCATGCCCGGCGTTCTACCACGTGAGCGAGAACCCCGCCACGACGAGGCGGCGGGAGAAGTACGACTCGTTGGCGATCCGGCGCGAGTAGTCCGGGCTGTAGGTCCAGTCGAGCACGTTCGCGGTGCCGAGCACGTTCATGCACTCGGCGTACAGCACGCACACGCTGCTCGCCGGCAGCGCCCCGGCCCGCGGCAGCGAGAAGAGCCGCGTGAGCCGCAGGTCGAGCCGATGGTAGGCCGGCATCACGCCCGAGCCGGGCTCGCCCTCGACCGGCCGCCACAGGTCGCGGCCGGGGTCGTAGGCGGCGCCGACGACCGGCGTGTACGGCCGGCCGCTCGCGTACGACCAGCGCAGGCCGTACATCCAGCGCATGGACTGCTGCCACTGCCCGACCAGCGTCAGCGTGTGGCGCACCGAGCTGGGCTGGCGCACTTCGTACGGGTCGTCGTCCACGCGCCGGCGCGCATCCAGCACCCCGTAGCTCGCCCAGCCGTTCAGCGATTGCCAGTTGCCCTGCGCGAACAGGTCCACGCCGCGCGCGAACCCGGCGCCCGCGGCGCGGAACCACTCGAGCGAGTCGGTCACGGGCAGGCCGGCGTAGCGCTTGCGGTAGGCCTCCACGCGCACGTTGCCGAAGTCCGACTTCCATTCGTAGCCGGCGATCGCGTGGTCGGCGTACGCGGGCGCGAGGTCCGGGTTGCCGAAGGCCGGGTCGAGCCGCGCGGGATCGGGCAGCTGGTGGTAGCGCCCGGCGGCGACGCGCACGGTCTGGCGCTCGTCCACGCGCCAGGCGAGCGCGCCGCGCGGGTCGGCGAGCCACTCGCGCGTGGCGCCCGCGCGGTCCACGCGCGCGCCGAGCGTGGCGTAGAGCGGGCCCCAGACGCGCAGCTTGCCCTCGGCGTAACCGCCGGGCTCGCGGAGCTTGACGCCGTAGCCGAAGCCGCGCGTCGGCGCGTCGCCGCCCAGGTCGGTGCTGTCGGCGGCCTGCAGGCCCGAGCGCTCGACGCCGCGGTCGCGCCACAGGCCGCCGAACGACAGCTCGAGCCGGCTCGAGGCCGGCCACACGAAGTCGGCCTGCGCCTGCGTGGCGCGCTCCGAGCGCCGGCCGCGGAACGCCGAGAAGCTCCAATCGTCCGAGTAGCGCTGCGCGGTCACGTTGGCGCGCACCGCGACGCGGCCGGCGATGGCGTCCTGCAGGCTGAGCGCGGCGAAGTGGTTCGCGGCCTCGGAGTCGTAGAGCCCGCGCATGTTGAGCTGGTTCGAGTACACGGCGATGCGCTCGGTCGAGACGATGTCGAACAGCGACAGCTTGCCGCTTCCCGAGTAGCGCCACAGCAGCTTGGCGACGCCGTTGAAGCTCTGGGGCACGGACTCGTACTCGCTGGGCGAGCCGTACAGGTGCATGAGGACGGGCAGCAGGCTGCGGTTCACGCTCACCATGCCCGAGAGCCTGTCGGGCACGAGCGCCCAGGTGGCCGAGCCGCCGGCGCCCGCGAAGTTGCCGCCCAGGCTCACGGTCTTCGTGTTCATCGGGTCCTGCGTCTCGATGTCGAGCACGCCGCTCATGGCGCCGCCGTACTTCGCGGTGAACCCGCCGCTCGAGAAGAACGCGCTCTTCAGCATGTACGGGTCGAGGATGCCGAACAGCCCGCCCGAGGCGCCCTCGTAGTGGTAGGGATGGCCGATCTCGGCGCCGTCCACGCGGATCACGGTCTCGGACGGATCACCCCCGCGCACGTAGAGCGCGGCGCCCTCGGTGGGCGCGTTGATGCCGGGCAGCGCGCGCAGCGACTGGAAGATGTCGGCCGCGCCGCCGGGCGTCATGTAGACGTCCATGCGGCGCACGACCGCGCCCTCGCTCTTGCCGGTCTTGCCGAACGACGACGCCGAGACGTTGACCTCGGCGACCGGCACGGGCTCGTCCTCGAGCGTGACGCGCAGCGGCGCGGTCGCCGCGCCCACGGTGAGCGAGAGCCGCGCGGTGGCGTGGCCCATCTGCGCGACCACGAGCGTGACGGGCCCGTCGGGCAACTCGAGCGTGAAGCGGCCCTCGGCGTCGGTGACCGCGCCGCGCTTGACGGCCGGGGCGGTGACGTTCGCGAACTCGACGGGCTCGCCGCGCTTGTCGAGCACCACTCCGGTCACGGTCCCGGCCCGCGCCGCGACGGCCGCCAGCGCGAGCGCGGCGG
This sequence comes from uncultured bacterium, assembly GCA_964619155.1. Taxonomy (GTDB): domain Bacteria; phylum Eisenbacteria; class RBG-16-71-46; order RBG-16-71-46; family RBG-16-71-46; genus CAIXRL01. The sequence goes on along the minus strand of CAZUEM010000105.1, from coordinate 6,139 downwards.
CGGCGAGCGCCGCCAGGCGGACGGCGCGCGCGCAGGGGCCGGCGGGCGCCGGGGCGGACGAGGCGGCCCGCGCGAAGGGGCGACGACTCACTTCGCGACCTCCGGCGCCGCGGCCAGCTTCTTCTCGGCCTCGGGCAGCAGGACGTGCTTCGTCCACGCGTGCGCGGGGTTCGCGGCCAGCACCTGCTCGAAGCGCGTCCTGGCCGCCGCCCAGTCGCCCATGCGCGAGGCGCAGATGCCGCTCCAGACGAGCGCGTCTTCGCGGCCCCAATCGAGCGCGCCGCCCGCGGGCACCTTCGCGAACGCCGCGACCGCAGCCTCGAGGGAGGGCTTCGCCTTCTCGGGCCCGCCGCCGACCTCCTTGGGCTTGTGCAGGTCGTTCATGCCCTTCAGGAGCAGCACGCGCGGGTTCTCGGGCTCCATGCCGAGCGCGCGCCCCAATCCCTCCTCCATCTCGGCGCCCAGCGCCATGCCGGCCTGCGGGCTCACGAACTGGTACGCCATGCCCTGCAGCCCCGCGCGCAGCGCGATCGCGTCGGCGAAGCGCGGCTTCGCGGCGATGGCGCGGTCGCAGGCGGCGATGCCGTCCTTGACCAGCGTCCGCGCGGACGTCTTCTCGCTGTCGGGCAGGACGGGCACGAGCCGCCAGTCGGCGAGCGCCAGCCAGTAGGCCAGCTCGGCCGACTTGGGGTCGCCGGCGGCGAGCACCGCGAAGGCGTCGCGCGCCTTGCGGAGCTCGGCGGCGCTGCCCGCGGTGACCGCGGCGGCGAGCGAGCGGCGGGCGTCGGCGAAGTCGCCGGCGGCGCGGGCGGTGGGTACGAGCAGCGTGAGGGCGAGCGTGGCGAGGACGATGGGGCGCATGGCGGAAGGCTCCTTCAGGTGCGCGGGGAGGCGGCGGGGGGAACGGACGGGGGCGAGAGCGGCAGCGTGACGACGACGCGCGCGCCGCGCCCGGGGGCGGAGTCGATCGCGAGCGCGTGGCCGTCGCCGGCCAGGCGGAGCCGCTCGCGCACGCTCTCGAGGCCGACGCCGTGGCCCGAGGGCGCGGCGCCGGGGGCGAAGCCGGGACCGTCGTCGGCGACGGTCACGACGAGCGAGCCGCCGTCGCGCCGCGCCTCGAGGCGGACGTTCCCGCCCTCGGCGCGGTTCGCGGCCGCGTACTTGACCGCGTTCTCGAGCAGCGGCTGGAAGAGCAGCACCGGCACGGGCACGGCCTCGAGCCCGGGCTCGACCTGCTCCTCGAAGCGCAGCCGCTCGCCGAGGCGGGCCTGCTCGATCGTGAGGTAGGCGCGCAGGAACTCCAGTTCGTCGCCGAAGCGCGCGTGGTCGGCGTTCGCGGTCGCGAGCGAGTGGCGGAACACGTCGGCCAGCCGGATCACGACGTCCTCGGCCTCGCGCGGGCGCTCGGAGATCAGGGCGGCGATGGTGTTGAGCGTGTTGAAGAGGAAGTGCGGCTGCACCTGCGCGCGCAGCGCCCGCAGTTCGGCGCGGGCCAGCTCGGCGCGCATGCGCTCGATGTGCAGCGCGCGCTCGACCGAGATCCGGTAGAAGACGCGCGCGTAGACGAGGCCGGTGGCGAGGAGCGTGAAGACGAGCGAGAAGAGCGTCACCGCCCGCCAGGCGCCCGAGCGCGAGAGGAAGCCGGGGTACACCCAGCGGTCGAGGATGAGCGCCGCGAGCAGCGAGCCCGCCACGCTGGCCGCGACGAACAGGCCGCCCTCGCGCGCCCACGGGTAGCGCCCGGCCGGCGCCTCCATGCGCAGCCGCGGCAGCGCGAGGCGTTCGACCGCGAAGACGAACGTGCTGATGACGTAGGAGAAGACGAGCGAGGCGACGAACGCCTGGCGGTAGTCCTCGGGCGTCGCTCCGTAGAGCGTGCCGAAGAACAGCGCGAAGGGTAGCGCCCAGAGGACCGGCTTCCACAGCAGGCCGAGGGCGTGGCGGCGCAGGGAACGGCGGGGGTGTGTGCTCATGCGGCCATTGAACGGCCCCGGCGGGGCGGGGCCAACGGCCCGGGCGATGAACCGTCGTTCGGGCCGGACGAACGGTCGCGGCCCGGCGCGAACGGCGGGCTCGAGCGCGAAGCGGGACGTTTCGGGCCGGACGCCGGGGGCGTGCGGCGCGGCGGGCCGCGGCCGCGTCAGGCGCGCAGGGCGGGCGCTTCCAGCACGCGCAGCGCCATCACCGTGATGTCGTCGCCGGGCTCGACGCCGTCCAGGTGCTCGCGCACGCCGGCGAGCACGTGTTCGACGAGTTTCTCGGCGGGCAGGTCGCGCGGCGCGGCCTCGAGCCGCGCGTGCAGCCGCTCCTCGCCGTACATCTCGCCGTCCTCGCGCTCGGCCTCGGTGACGCCGTCGGTGTAGAAGACGATCCGGTCGCCCGGCGCGAGCGTGATCGTCTCCTCCTCGAACTCGGGGCCTTCGAGCAGGCCGACGACGCAGCCGCCCTTCTCGAGCAGCACGCGCTCGCCGCCCGCGCGCAGCAGCACGGGGAAGTTGTGGCCCGCGTTCGTGAACCGCAGCGCCAGCGTCGGCTCGTGCAGCACGGCGAGGAAGAACGTCGCGAACTGTCCCGTGCTGGCGCGCTGGCAGGCGAGCACGTTGAGCGCCCGCAGCATGGCGGCGGGCGAGGCGACCGCGCCGGCCTGCGTGCGCACCGAGGCCTGCAGCATGCTCGAGAGCAGCGCCGCGGGGACGCCCTTGCCCGAGACGTCGGCGATGGCGAGCAGCACGTGGTCGTAGTCGAACGGCACGACGTCGTAGAAGTCGCCGCTCACCTCCTTCGAGGAGACGTTGACGGCGTGCACCTCGACGCGCGGGCGGCGCGGGAACTCCTCGAGCAGGAACGAGCGCTGGATGCGGCGCGCGAGCTGCAGTTCGCGCTCGGAGCCGGCGCGCTCGACCGACTCGCGGTGGAACGAAATCGCCATCGAGACGCCCAGGAAGAGCGCCGCGAACAGCAGGCAGTAGACGAACAGCGTCAGCACGCCGCGGGCGTTGCCCATGAAGCCCGGCACGATCCACGCCTGGATGACGACCGCGCCCGCCATCGTGCCGACGACGGCCATGGCCATGTAGGTCGAGGCGATGACCACGGTCGGGTGCAGGCCCCGGGGCGCCAGCGCCCGCGCGCGCCGCTCGAGCCAGTGGCGCGTGAACCACACCGAGCCCATGGCGCAGACCGCGAACACCAGCGAGACGACGTAGAAGTCCTTGAACGCCCGCGGCGGCGCGCCGGTGACGAGCAGGAAGAAGCCCGCGAAGGGCAGCGCCCAGAGCGGCATCTTCCAGAGCGCGTGCAGCAAGTCGGTCCAGGGCCCGACGGGGCGGGCCGCCTTCTTCTTCGCCATGGCCGTTCTCCTAGGGCGAGAGGCGCTCGCGCGTCCAGCCGGAACGGCGGCGGGTGTAGACGAGGCGGTCGTGAAGCCGCCCGACGCGGCCCTGCCAGAACTCGATCCGCGCGGGCGCGAGCCGGTAGCCGCCCCAGCGCGGCGGGCGCGGTACGGGCCGGTCCGCGAAGCGCCGGGCCATGTCCGCGAAGCGCTGCTCGAGCGCCGCGCGCGAGGCGACGGGCCGGCTCTGGCGCGACGTCCACGCGCCGAGCTGCGCCTCGCGCGGGCGCTCGGCCCAGATCGCGTCGTTCTCGGCTGCCGGAAGCGGACCGATGCGGCCCTCGACGCGCACCTGCCGCTGCCAGGTGGGCCAGTAAAAGAGCAGCGCGGCGCGCGGGTTGCCGGCGATCTCTCGGCCCTTGCGGCTGCCGTAGTTGCTCGCGAACACGAACCCGCCGGCGCTCCACTCCTTGAGCAGCATGGCGCGCGCCGAGGGCCGCCCGCGCGCGTCGGCGGTCGCCAGCACCATGGCGTGCGGGTCGGCGCCGCCGCGCTCGAGCACCGCCTCGAACCAGCGCCCGAAGAGCCGGAACGGGTCGGCCGGAGCGTCCGACTCGCTCAGCCGGGCGATCCGGTACTCGGTGCGGGGAGGGCGGACGCGCATGGGGCGCACCCTAAGCGGGAGCGGGGAGGGCTGTCCACGCCGGGGCCGCTCCGCGGGCCTTGCCCGGCGGCCAGGCTTGACCGTGAGCGGCCACTAAGTGTATTTAGGGCCACCTAACGCAGCGCCTCGACCCCAGCCGAAGCGAGCCCGACATGCTGACCGGCAAGAAGCACCACGCGGGAGACCTCACGCCGAGCCACGAGCACTACCTGCGCGCCATCTGGGAGGTGCGCACGCGGCGCGGCTACGCGCGGCTCACCGACGTCGCGCGCGAACTGGGCGTCGCCCCGGCGACGCTGTCGGTCGGCCTGCGCCCGCTGCTCGCCCGGGACCTGCTCGCGCACGACGAGGCGCGCTTCCTCGTGCTCTCGCCCGAAGGCGAGCGCATCGCGCGCGAGGTGCACCACCGCTTCGCCGTGCTGCGCACGTTCCTGCGCGACGTGTTGCGCGTGCCGGCCGCGCGCGCCGAGGAGGAGGCCTGCCGGATCGAGCACGACATCAGCGCCGAGACGGCCGAGCGGTTCGTGGACCTGCTCAAGCTCCTGCAGGAAGACGGCGAGATGAACCGGCAGTTCCACCAGCGCTTCGATTCGTACCGCAGGGAGTGCAGCCCGAGCGGGCAGTGCTCCACCTGCGGGCTTTCCTGTCTCACTCCACCCCCACGCTGAACCACTCGAGACCCCACCGGGACGGCCGCGAGGCCGCCCCGTTCATCTGCGAGGTACCCCCGATGCCCCGACGTCTCCGTTTCCTGCTCCGCGCCCTCGCGGCGCTGGCGCTGCTGGCCGGCGCCGCCACCGCGCAGGCCGCCGACCCGCGCCTCGACGAGATCGAGAAGAAGCTCGACGCCGCGCTCGCCGAGATCGAACGCCTGCGCATGGGCGCGGTCGCCGACACCGCGGCCGCGGCCGCACCGGCCTCGCGCCACGGCTTCGCGCCCGCGGCCTCGAAGGTCTACGCCGCGCGCGGCGGCCTCTCGATCGGTGGCTACGGCGAGGTGCTCTTCCAGGCCTACGACGCCGAGCGCGAGGACGGCGCCCGTTCGGGCCGCCGCTCGCAGGCCGACCTGCTGCGCACGGTGTTCTACATCGGCCACAAGTTCTCCGACGACCTGGTCTTCAACTCCGAGCTGGAGTGGGAGCACGTCGGCATCTTCGACGAGGCCGAGGTCGAGGTGGACCCGGACACCGGCGAGGGCGAGGCCGAGCTCACGGGCGAGGCGATCGTCGAGTTCGCGTACCTCGACTGGCTCGCGCGGCCGTCGTTCGGCGTGCGCGCGGGCAAGCTGCTGGTGCCGGTCGGGCTCGTCAACGAGTGGCACGAGCCGCCGGTCTTCGCCGGCGCCAAGCGCCCCGACGTCGAGCGCAACCTGGTGCCGAGCACCTGGGCGGCGAACGGCGCCGGCGTGTTCGGCTCCGTGGGCGAGGCGTTCGCTTACCGGCTCTACCTGATGGAAGGGCTCGACGCCCGCGGCTTCTCGGCCTCGAGCGGCGTGCGGGGGGGACGGCAGCACGGCACGCGCAGCCTGTTCACGAAGCCCGCCGTCGCGGCGCGCGCCGACTGGAGCGGCTCGGGCGCGACGCTCGGCGCGTCGTTCTACGGCGGCGGCGCGAACCAGAGCGGCCTCGCCGCGAACCCGCGCGTCGCGATCTACGACCTGCACGCCCGCGCGCAGTGGCAGGGCCTCGACGTGCGCGCGCTGTGGGTGGGCGGCACGCTGAGCGAGGCGGGCGGGCTCTCGGACGCGCTCGGGCTCGCGGGAACGTCGCGCCTGGGCGAGCGTTTCGCGGGCGGCTACGCGGAGGCCTCGTTCGACGTGGCGCCGCGCCTGTGGCCCGGCACGCGCTGGGGCCTGCAGCCCTACGCGCGCCTCGAGGCCTACGACACGCAGGACTCGGTGCCGGGCGGCGCAGAGAACCCGGCGAACGCGCGCACCGTGCTGACCGGCGGCGTGGCCGTGCGCCCGCATCCGGGCGTCGTGCTGAAGCTCGACCGCCAGCAGCGCTCGAACGACGCCGAGACCGAGACGAGCGAATGGGGCGTCGCCCTGGGATGGCTCTTCTGACGCACGCGACCGTGACGGCCGCGGCCGCGCCCCCTCGCGGGGCGCGGCGCGCGCGCGTGGCGGCGCTCGGTGCGGCGCG
>CAZUEM010000104.1:3851-12897 GCA_964619155.1 uncultured bacterium | reverse complement strand
CCGCGCGGGGGCGGCGCGACGCTGGCGATCGCGCGCGGCGGCGGGTGGACCGCGTGGTGGAGCGCGACGGCGGCGCCCGCGCGCTGGGAAGGCCCCGACCCGCGCGTCGCCGGGGCGCTGAAGTGGCGGCGGCTGGCCGACGGGATCGAGTGGGCCGAGGCGCGGCTCGCCGGCTCGGCGCCCGCCTGGCGCATGCGGCTCGTGGTCGCGCGCGTGGACCCCGCGCGGGTGCGGCTCTCGCTGGACCTGGCGACCGAGGGGCCCGAGGCGCGGCCGGCGTGGTCGCTCGACCGCGCGCCCGGCGACGCGCTGCTCGCGGTCAACGCCGGGCAGTTCGTCCAGACGCTGCCGTGGGGTTGGGTGGTGGCCGAGGGCCGCGAGCGGCTGCGCCCGGGGCGCGGGCCGCTCTCGGCCGCGTTCGCCGTGGACGGCGAGGGCCGCGTGCGCTGGATCCCAGGGGATTCGCTCGCGGGGGAAGCGCCGGCCGTGGCGACCGCGTTCCAGTCCTACCCCGTGCTGCTCGCGCGCGACGGCTCGGTGCCGGCCGCGCTGCGCGAGCCGGGCCGCGGTGTGGACCTCGGCCACCGCGACGCGCGCCTCGCGCTCGGCGAGACGCGCGACGGGCGGCTGCTGGTCGTCCTGACGCGCTGGGATGCGTTCGGGCCCGCCGCGGGCGGCGTGCCGCTCGGGCCCACCACGCCCGAGATGGCGGCGGTGATGGGGGCGCTCGGGGCCCGCGACGCGGTCATGCTCGACGGCGGCATCTCGGCGCAACTGCTGTTGCGCGAAGGCCCCGGCGGCCGCGCGCACCGCTGGCCGGGGCTCCGCCGGGTGCCGCTCGCGCTGCTCGCGCGGGCGCGGTAGGCGGACCGGCGGGGCCGCCGCCGGGAGCCCCGCCGGGCCCGTGGGGGCGAACGGAACTTGGCGGGGCCCCCCGTCCGTACTAGCTTCCCGGCGGCTGTCGGCGCGGCAGGCGCCGTGCCGCCCGGGGCGAGCGGATCGCCTCGGGACGAACGAAACGCGCCCGCGCGGGCCGGAGTTCCCCGGCACCGGCGGGGCGCCACTCAAGGAGGCCGTAATGAAGAAGTCCCTGCTCCTGGTTCTCGCGTTCACCCTCGCGCTCGCCGGCTCGGCGATGGCCGCGGGCTTCACGCTCGGCGTCAACGGCGGCATGGCCAAGTTCACGGGCGACGCCGGCGAAGGCCTGAAGACGGGCATGATCTTCGGCGCCACGGGCGACTACATGGTCAACGACATGTGGGCGGTCGGCGGGAGCGTCAGCTACCTGATGACCAAGCACGAGGACGACGGCAAGAACGCCGAGGACGTCTATCCGGGCGGCGGCCTGACGGGCGAGATCGAGAGCAAGTTCAACGTTCTCCCGATCGGCGTGCACGCCAAGTTCTTCCCGCCGATGAAGGACTCCCCGATCGCGCCGTACCTCGTCGCGGGCGCGGGCATGTACATGTCGAAGTACGAGTGGTCGGCGGGCGACTACTCGGAGGAAGGCGACGAGAGCGACTTCGGCTTCCGCGGCGGCGCGGGCGCGACCTACGCCGTGAACGAGCAGGTCGGCATCAACGTCGAGGCCGACTTCCACTCGATCATGACCGAGGACGAGAGCACGAACGTGTTCACCGTCCGCGCGGGCGTGATGTTCAAGCTCGGCGCCAAGTAGGGCGCAGGCAGCACGAAGCCCGGCGGCGCCTCGCGCCGCCGGGCCTTCGTTTGCCCGACCGGGGACTCAGATCGTCTTCGGGATCGCCGCCGTCAGGACCTCGGGCGCGCCGGTCGTGACGTGGCAGTTGTCCTCGATCCGGATACCGCCGAAGTCGAGCAGTCCCTCGACGCGCTCCCAGTTCACCGCCTTCGCGTGCTTCTCGCGGTTTGCCGGGTTCTTGAGAAGCGGCGGGATGAAGTAGACGCCCGGCTCGACGGTGATGACGTAGCCCGGCTGGAGCGGCAGGTCGGTGCGCAGCGCCGACAGCCCCGGCCGCGTGCTGCGCGCCCGCCCCGGCAGGTAGCCGCTGGCGTCCCGCACCCCGAGGCCGAGCAGGTGGCCGAGGCCGTGCGGGTAGAAGAGCGCGTGGGTGTCCTGCTCGACCAGGCCCTCGGCCGTGCCGTTCAGGATCCCGAGCGCGGCGAGGCCGCCGGCGATGCCGGCCGCGGACTTCAGGTGCAGGTCGCGCCACTCCACGCCCGCGCGGCAGGCGTCCACGAGGCCGACCTGGACCTCGAGCAGCATCCGGTAGAGGTCGCGCGCGAAGCCGTCCCACGGGCCGATGCGGTAGGTGCGCGTCACGTCGCAGGCGTAGCGCTCGACCTCGGCGCCGGCGTCGATGAGGACGAGATCGCCCTTCTTCGCCACTCGCGGGCCGGGCTCGAAGTGCAGCACCGCGGCGTTCGAACCGAAGCCGACGATGCTGCCGTACGCGGTGCGCGTGCCGCCGCCGCGGAAGAAGCCGGCCTCCATCTCGACCTGCACGGCGCGCTCGGTCACGCCCTCGCGCATCGCGGCGACCGCCGCCTCGTAGCCCACCGCGGTCGCGGCGGCCGCGCGGCGCATGCGCTCCATCTCGACCGCGTCCTTGGGGCGGCGCGCGTGCGAGAGCGCGGCGCGCAACTCCTCCGTGCGCGCCCCGCCCGCCGCGGCCACCGGCAGGGGGGAGCCGAGGTTCACGACCGCGCGGCCCCGGCGCGCGGCGAGCCAGGCGGGCAGCTCGGCGAGCGGCACGCCCGGGGACTGCTCCTTGCCCTCCCACACGCGCTCGGCCTCGGTCACGACCGGCACGAAGTCCACCCAGCCTTCCTTCGGGTCGTACGCGGTCACCGCGCCCGCGACGTCGCGGTCGGTGAGCCACACGTACTCCTGGTGCGCGAGGAAGGGGTAGGTCTGGTCCTGTCCGCCGGGAATGGAGAGAGGCTCGCCCGCTCCGACGAGGATCACTTCGTCCGTGAGCGCCCATGCAGACGCCACACGTTCACGTCGCTGCTCGATGTAGGTCGCCATGGCGGGCACGCTACACCGGGAGGGCGGCGGCGCGCACGCCGCGCTCCCCGGCGGGGCGGACCGGGCGACGAGCGCCGCCTCCCGCGTTGCGGCCGGCCCCCGGCTGCGGCAGGGTGCCGGGCCATGAGCGAGTTCCGCACGCCCGACTGGGTCAAGCACGCCGTCTTCTACCAGGTGTTCCCCGACCGTTTCGCGCGCAGCGCCCGAGTGGGGAAGCCCGCGCACCTGCAGCCCTGGGGCAGCCCGCCGACCGGGACCGGCTACCAGGGCGGCGACCTGCTCGGACTGGCCGAGCGGCTGGGCCACGTGCAGGACCTCGGCGCGACGGCGCTCTACCTGACGCCGGTCTTCACCTCGCCGTCCAACCACCGCTACCACACGCACGACTACTTCAGCGTGGACCCGCTGCTGGGCGGCGACGCGGCGCTGCGCGAGCTGCTCGACGAGGCGCACCGGCGCGGCCTGCGCGTCGTGCTGGACGGGGTCTTCAACCACACCGGGCGCGGGTTCTTCCCGTTCGTGGACATCCTCGAGAACGGCCCCGGCTCGGCGTGGCTCGACTGGTTCACGATCGAGGGCTGGCCGCTCGCGCCCTACGACGGCGGCCGGCCCGCGAACTACCGGAGTTGGGCGGGGCACCGCGCGCTGCCGCGCCTGAACACCGACCACCCGCAGGTGCGCGAGTACGTCATGCGCGTGGCCGAGCACTGGCTGCGCTTCGGGATCGACGGCTGGCGCCTCGACGTGCCGTACGAGATCACCGCGCCGGGCTTCTGGCAGGAGTTCCGCGCGCGCGTGAAGGCGGTGAACCCCGACGCCTACATCGTCGGCGAGGTGTGGACCGACGCGCGCCGGTGGCTGGACGGCACGCAGTTCGACGCGGTGATGAACTACCTCTTCGCCGAGGCGGCGCTCGCGTTCGCGGCCGGGCCGCGGGTGCGCCCCGAGACGCTGAGGGACCGCCCGTACCACCCCGACCGGCCGCTCGACGGGGAGGGCTACGCGAAACGGGCGGGCGAACTGCTGGCGATGTACCCGCGCGAGGCCTCGCTCGCGCAGTTGAACCTGCTCGGCAGCCACGACACCGCGCGCGTGCCGAACGTCTGCGGGCACGACCGCGCGAGCGTCAGGCTCGCGACACTGCTGCTGATGACGTTCCCGGGCGCGCCGTGCGTCTACTACGGCGACGAGATCGGCCTGCCGGGCGAGCTGGACCCCGACTGCCGGCGGGCGATGCCGTGGGACCGGCCGCAGGACTGGGACCGGGAGATGCTCGACTGGCACCGGCGGCTCATCGCGCTCCGCCACGCGCACCCGGCGCTGCGGACGGGGGAGTACCGCGGCCTGCACGCGGACGCGGACACGGTCGCGTTCGCGCGCGAGGACGGGAACGAGGCGCTGCTGGTCGCGGTCAACGCCGCGGAGTCGCCGCGCGCCATCGACCTGGCGCTGGACGGCGCGCTCGGCAGGGCCGCCGCACTGAGCGCCGCTTTCGGCGGTCGCGGCGTGCGGCCCGAGGCCGGCCGGGTCCGCCTCGAGCTGCCCGCGCGCGACGGGCTCGTGCTGCTCGCCGAATCCTGCTGAAAGCCGGCTCGCGGCTGGGGTAGGGTGCGCGGCGATTCGGCCCGGGGCCGCGGACGCAAGCCGTGGCCCGGCCGGTGACGCCCCGACCCGACCGCATCGCACGCGCGTTCGCGCGCCCCGCTGGAGCCGTCCCCGCCCATGTCCGCCCCCGCGTCCGCGCCGCGCCGGCGCCTCTCGCCGCTCGACCTGATCGAGCGCGTCGGCAACGCGCTGCCCAACCCCGCCACGATGTTCGTCCTGCTCGCGGTCGCGACGGTGGCGGCCTCGTGGCTCGCCGCCACGTTCGGCGTGCAGGTGCCGCACCCCAAGGACGGCACGCCCATCGCCGCCGTCAACCTTCTCGACGCCGCCGGCGTGCGCCGGATGTTCCTCGAGGCGGTGAAGAACTTCACGAACTTCGCCCCGCTCGGCACCGTGCTGGTCGCGATGCTCGGCATCGGCATCGCCGAGGCCACGGGCCTCATCGGCGTCTCGCTGCGCGCGTTCGTGATGAGCGTGCCGCGCAGCTGGCTCACGGCGACCGTGGTGTTCGCCGCCATCAACGCCAACCAGGCCGCCGACGCGGGCATCATCGTGCTGCCGCCCATCGCCGGCATGCTGTTCGCGGCGGCCGGCCGCCACCCGCTCGCGGGCATCGCGGCCGCATACGCGGGCGTCACCGGCGGCTTCAGCGCCAACCTGCTGCCGGCCACGCTCGACGTGCTGCTCGTCGGCTTCACGCAGGAGGCCGTCAATGCCTCCAAGCTGCTGCCGGGCTACAGCGTGCAGGTGCTCGGCAACTGGTACTTCCTCGCCGCCGCGACGCCGCTGCTGACCGTGGTGGCGACGTGGGTCACCGAGCGGTTCGTCGAGCCCCGGCTCGGCCCCTGGAAGTCGGACGGCTCGCACGCGCTGGAGGCGCTGACGGCCGACGAGAAGAAGGGCCTGCGCTGGGCGTTCGTGGCGCTCGCCGGCACGATCGCGCTGGCGCTCGCGGTGACCGTGCTGCCCGGAGCGCCGCTCGCCGAGCCCTCGGCGCCCAACGCCATCGAGCGCATCCGCCCGTTCCTCGACTCGATGGTGGTGTGGGTGCTGCTCGTCTTCTTCGTGCCCGGGCTCGCGTACGGGCTCGCGACCCGCAAGGTGAGGAACGACCACGACGTCGCGAAGATGACCGGCGACACCATGGCGACCATGGGCTCGTACATCGTGCTCGCGTTCGTGGCCGCGCAGTTCCTGAGCTACTTCGCGTGGTCGAACCTGGGCGCGATCATGGCGGTGACCGGCGCCAACACGCTCAAGAGCCTCGGGCTGCAGGGCGCGCCGCTCATCGTCGGCTTCATCCTGCTCGCCGCGACGGTGAACGTGTTCATCACCTCGGCCTCGGCCAAGTGGGCGATCATGGCGCCCATCTTCGTGCCCATGTTCGTGCTGCTCGGCTTCACGCCCGAGGCGACGCAGGCGGTCTTCCGCGTCGGCGACTCGTGCACGAACATCATCACGCCGATCTTCGTCTACCTGCCGTTCATCCAGTCGTTCATGAACCGCTGGGACCCGAAGGCCGGCACGGGCACGATCATCTCGATGATGCTGCCCTACACGATCGCCTTCCTGCCGATGTGGACGCTGCTGCTGCTGTGCTTCTACTGGTTCGGCTGGCCGATCGGGCCGGGCGTGGGCATCCCGCTGCCGCACTGAGAGGGCAGCTCGTGGAACGCCGAAGGCGTCCGGCGCAATGCGCTGGACGCCTTCGGTTTGCCGGCCGAGCTTTTCGTGGCGCCGGAAAGACCTACCGGACCTGCGCGACCCGCGCCGAGCCCTCGATGCCCGGGCCCTCGACGCGGACGAAGTAGAGCCCCGGCCCCGCCTCGCGGCCCGAGTCGTCGCGTCCGTCCCAGGCGATCGCGTGCGCGCCGGCCTCGAGCGCGCGCACGCCGAGATCGCGCACGCGCCGCCCGCCGACGTCCAGCACCTCGACCCGCACGGGCGCGGCGGCCGCGAGCGTGAAGCGCAGCGTCGCGGTCCCGCGCGCGGGGTTCGGCGAGGCGTACACGCCGAGGCGCTTCGGCGCCGGCACGCCGGGCACCGACAGCGTGGCGAGCGTGGCGTACTGCGCGCCCGGCACGGCCTTGAGCGTGAGCGGCGGGATGCCGGGCGCGGACGCGCCGGGGCCGAGCGGCGGCAGCACCTGGTTCGTGATCGAGCCGGTGTTGCGGACGATCGCCGCCATCACGCGAACGGGCGTGCCGGGTTCCGTGACGCCGAGGTCGGGCCAGGGAATCAGCGCCTCGAAGCCGAACGTCGCCGTGGCGGCCGCCGAGGCGCTCGAGGCCGTGACGCCGGCCGTGTTGCTGTCGCAGAACGCCGCCAGCATGCCGTTCGGGTTCGTGCCGCCCGAGAGCAGGGGAAGTCCGCCATTCACGAGGTTGCTGCCGAGGTAGCGGTGCGTGCCGCCGCCGCCGGTCGCGAGCGTGTAGAGGTCGGCATACTGGGTGCCCGACCAGTGGTTGAACCAGAACATGAAGTCCGGCGTGAATCCCGTGTCGAAGCCGAGCCCCGTGAGGGCGGCGGGGCCGTAAGGCGGCACCGGGAACGCGGCGGTCGAGAGCGAGTCCTGCCCGCCCGGGGCGGTGTCGAAGAAGAGCGCGAGGCCGGTGCCGGACCGGTCGAGGTTGCCGGTCAGTCCGATGGCCACGCCCTCGGGCCGGGCGGCGAGGAACATCTGGTCCAGTTCGTTGACGTTGTCGCCCGCGGTGGCCGCGGCGTTCTGCGTGGCCGCGAGCGCGGCCGCGCCGAGGTCGGCGGGGATGTTCCGGCCGTCCCACGTCGAGGGTGGCGGGGGCGGCGGCGGCGCGAGGCCGGCGTTGAGGATGACCCAGCCGTAGGCGGGCAGCGCGAGCGGGTACGCGCCGAGGTTGGCCGCGGTGACCGGGGTGAGCCACGCGCCGCTCGTCACGTCGCGCACCGGCGAGGAGCCCCCGGGCAGTTCGAACTCCGAGAGGTCGAGCGACAGGTTCTGCGCCGCGCCCGAGAGGTTGATGGCGACGAGCAGCGTCTCGCTCTCGGCCTGGCGCAGGAACGCCCACACCGCGCCGCTCGAGGCGGGCACCGGGTCGTAGCCGCCGCGGCGCAGCGCGACGTGGCCCTTCCGCAGCGCGATGAGCGATCGGTAGGTCTCGAGCAGCGAGCCGGCCACGCCGGTCTGCTCCTGCACCGAGCGGCCGTTGTTGTTGCGCTCGACGCGGTTGTTGTAGGCGCTCGTGTTGAGCACGTAGTAGTTCGACATCGGCGGGCCCGCGACGGCGAGCCACTTGAACGGCTCGCGCATGGGGATGTCGTTCGCGTCCGAGCCCCAGTTCGCCTTCGTTCCGCGCGCGCCCAGCTCGTCGCCGTAGTAGATGCACGGCGGGAAGGGCTGCGTCATCAGGATCGCCGCGGCTGCCCGGTTGCGGCCCGCGACGTTGCCGGTCGCCGACGAGAGCCGGTCCACGTCGTGGTTGCCGAGCACGGCCAGGTAGGTCTTCCCGGCGGGCAGCGAGGCCACGGTCGCGGCCATCGAGGAGTAGAGCCCGGCGGCCGAGCCCGACGACAGCGCCGAGCGCGCCGCGAACATGAAGGGAATGGTGAACGCCGCATCGTGCGCCGACAGCAGGTCCGCGCCGTGGGAGCCCCAGTCGGCCTGCTCGACGACCGTGAACGCCGAGGGGTTCTTCGCGCGGATCGCGGCGCTCCAGCCCTGCCACCAGGGCATGTCGTAGCCCCAGCCCTCGTCCTGCAGCACGTGGTCCAGCCGCCAGCCGTCGATGCCGTCGGCCGGGTCGCCGTCGCCGTTCGGGTCCATCCAGTGCTGGCACCACTGCCGGATCGCCGCGGTCGTGGGGGCGTGGTCGAGCCGCCAGCGGATCTCGCCGACCGTGGCGCCGTTCCAGGTGGTGTACGAGCCGCCCGCGAACGACGAGTTGCCGACGTGCGGGTCGTGGTACGCGAGCCAGTCCGTCCACGGCGAAGCCGGCTGCAGGTAGGAGCCCTGGAAGTAGGTGCTGTTCTGCGACACGACGTAGGCGACGAGGTCGATCAGCACCTTGATGCTTTCGGCGTGGGCGGCCGAGACGAACGAGAGGAACTGCGCCTCGGTGCCGAAGCGCGGGTCCACCTGGTTCGGCGGCATGTGCTGGTAGCCGTGGTAGGCGGGCGAGCCGAAGATCGGGTTCATCCACAGCGCGGTTACGCCGAGCGAGTCGAGGTAGGGCAGGCCGGCGGTCATGCCGCCGAAGTCGCCGAAGCGCGCGGCGTCGCCGTCCAAGTCGCGCCAGGCGATGGGCATGAACTGGTAGAAAACGTCGTCGCGGACGTCCCGGTCGGCCAACGGCTGCGCCGCGGCGGGGCCGGCGGGCGCGAGGGCGGGGGAGAGCAGCGCGGCGAGGAGCAGGAACGCGATGAGGCGCTGGCGCATGTCGGGGGTCCGGGGGCCGG
>CAZUEM010000104.1:0-3751 GCA_964619155.1 uncultured bacterium | reverse complement strand
CGCACGCCGCGCCCGCGAAGTTCGCGCGCCCGGCCCGGCAGCCGATCGTGCTGCTCGACCTCAACTACACGTTCGTCGAGAACCAGGCCGAGGCCGCGAAACTGGGCGGCGAGGACTTCGGCGACCGCCTGCGCTTCGAGCGCTACCGCGTCTGGCTGCGCGACTTCGTGAAGCAGGGGCACGTCGTGCTCATCACCGCCCGGCCCGAGCGTTACCGCGTGGCGACGATGGCGCGCATGGACAGCCTGCTCGGCTGGCGGCCCGCCGAGGTCTACTTCAACGAGCACGACCTGAACCCGGCGGTATGCAAGGAGCAGGTCCTGCTCACGAAGCTCTTTCCGAAGTACGGCCGGCCCTCGGACGGCACGCGCTACGTGGCGGTCGAGAGCAACCCGCGCACGGCTTACATGTACGAGCGCTACGGCATCCACG
This sequence comes from uncultured bacterium, assembly GCA_964619155.1. Classification (GTDB taxonomy): domain Bacteria; phylum Eisenbacteria; class RBG-16-71-46; order RBG-16-71-46; family RBG-16-71-46; genus CAIXRL01. Next base: position 3,319 of record CAZUEM010000104.1, on the reverse strand, counting down.
CGCTGCGGGTCTGGGACGACTGGCAGTACGTGGACTCGACGCGCGCGGCGAAGTAGCCGCGCCCGTCGGCCGCGCGGGCGGCCTCGTCGGAACGTCGTGGCGGCCCCGCCGGAGCGCCGCGAGCATGCGCGCCGTCCGCCCGACGCACCCGAACCGGAGACCATCATGACCCTTCGCCTCGCCGCCGCCGGGCTCGCGCTGCTCGCCGCCGCCGCGCCCGTCCTCGCCGCCGCGCCCGGGCGCGCACCCACGCTGGTCACGACCGCGTGGCTCGCGCGACACCTCGGCGACCCGGACCTCGTGGTGCTGCACGCCGCGAACCAGCGCGCCGACTACGCCGCGGGCCACGTGCCCGGGGCGCGCTTCCTCGCCTGGTCGAGCTTCACCGGGCCGCGCGACAGCCTGAGCACCGAGCTGCCGTCGGCGGCGAAGTTCGACTCGCTGCTCGAGGCCGCGGGCGTGAGCGACGGCTCGCGCATCGTGATCGCGGGCACCCCCGTCACGGTCGCCTCGCGGCTGCTCGTCACGCTCGACTGGTTCGGGCTCGGCGGGCGCGCCTCGCTGCTGGACGGCGGTATGGACGCCTGGCGCGAGGAGGGCCGGCCCCTCTCCCGCGACTCGGTCGCGGTCGTGCGCGGGAACGTGACGCCGCGCCCGGGCGCGGGCCGCGTGCTCGACACGGCGGCGCTCGCCTCGCTCGCGACGGGCGAGGCCGGCGAGGTGGCCGTCGTGGACGCGAGGACGCCCGAGTATTTCGCGGGGCTCGCCTCGAACAACAACCCGCGGCCCGGGCGGCTGCCGGGCGCGGGCAACGTGCCGTTCTCGTGGCTGACCCGCGAGCTGGGGCGCTTCCGCGAGCCGCGCGAGCTCGAGCGGCTGTTCGCGAACGCGGGCGTGGAGCGCGGCGAGCGGGTCGTGACCTACTGCCACATCGGAATCCAGGCGTGTGTCGCCTACGTCGCGGCGCGCAGCCTCGGCTACGACGTCGCGCTCTACGACGGCTCGTTCGAGGACTGGAGCAGGCGCCCCGAGCTGCCCGTCGTGGACGGGCCGGCCTCGCCGAAGCGCTGAGGGGGGGACGCGGACGTTCGCGGGCGAGGAGGTCCGCGGGCGTTCGCGGCCGCCGGCCTCCAGCGGGACGTGCGTTGCGGCCTGCAAGGTCATGCGGGCGGCGGTTTTCAGCTTGAGCCGCCGGGGGGCGAAGGCGCACAATCTTTCGCCACATCGAGGGCCCGCCGGACCGCGGGCCCCGCCCCCGAGAATCGGAAAGGAAGCCCCCGGCCCTGCGTACGCTTCGCATCGTTGCCCTCGCCGCGCTCACCGCGCTCTGCTTCGCCGCCCCTTCGCGGGCCGCCCTGATCCTGTCGGAACTGTGTGACCCGCAGACGGGCATCGACACCGACCGCTACATCGAGTTCTACAACACCGGCCCCGCCACCGTGGACCTGACGGGCTGGTCGGTGGTCGCGATCGCCAACGGCGTGGACGCGCACACGTGGACGCTCTCGGGCACGATCCCCGCGGGCCAGGCGCGCGTCTGCGGCGGCGTCGCCGCGAACGGCTTCACCGTCCATTTCCCGAGCGCCGCCTGGAACCGCACGGTGGCCGGGCAGGGCTCGTACAACTGGAACGGCGGGACCAACGACGGCGCCAAGCTCGTCGGCCCCGGCAACGTCGTCGTGGACAAGACGGGCAACCCCGGGCCGGTCTTCGACAACAGCTCGATGGTCCGCGTCGCGAGCGTCACCGCCGGGCAGCCCGACTACGTCCCCGCCGAGTGGACCGTCACGTTCGTGGCGACGGCTCTCGCCGCCACCCCCGGCACGCACAATGGTTCGGCGCCGCCGCCCGGCGGGCCGGTCATCTCGAACGTCACCATCTTCCCGGCCGTGCCCGCCGCGAGCGACCCGGTCGCCGCGCAGGCCAGCGTCGTGGACACGAGCGGCGCGATCGCCTCGGTGACGCTCGACTGGGGCTTCTCGGCGGGCTCGCTCACGAACCACATCAACATGTCGCTGGTCGCCGACAGCACCTACGCCACCGACGCGCCCATCCCGGGGCAGGCGGCGGGCGCGACCGTCCACTACCGCGTGAGCGCGGTGGGCGCGAGCGCGAACGGCCAGTCGGCGACGTTCAGCTACGCCATCCCCGGCGCGGGCGGCACGCCGCCCACGATCCTGTCGGTGGGCGAGATGAGCGACTCGACGCTGCTCGTCATCTTCAGCGAGCCGGTGGAGGAGACGAGCGCCGAGACCCCGGCCTTCTACACCGTCGGCGCGCTCGCCGCCGTGGACGCCGTGCGCGACCCGGTGCACACCTCGTGGGTGACGATCACCGTGCGCGGCCTGACCGCCGGCGGCAAGACCCTGAGCGTGACCGGCGTCGCCGATCTCGGCGGCTCGGTCGCGAGCGGCGCGACGAAGACCTTCAACTACGTGGACGTCACCATCCCGGCCGGCTACTACGACGGCATGGCCGGGCTCAAGGGCTCGGCGCTGCGCGTGGCGCTGCACAACCGGATCAAGAACCACACGGTGCGCAGCTACGACTACGCGCTGACCGCCTTTTACACCACCGACGTCAAGTGGAACGGCAAGGTCTGGGACGTCTACTCCGACATCCCCGGGGGCACGCCGCCCTACGAGTACGCGTTCGGCCAGACCGGCCAGGGCGCGACCGAGGGCCTCGGCTACAACCGCGAGCACTCGTTCCCGCAGTCGTGGTTCGACGGCGCCTCGCCGATGTACTCGGACCTGCACCAGCTCTACCCGACCGACGCCAAGGTGAACGGCTACCGCGCCAACTACGCCTACGGCGAGGTCGGCGTGCCCACGACGACCTCGTGGAACGGCAGCCTGCTCGGCCCCAGCGCCTCGCCGGGCTACTCGGGGACCGTGTTCGAGCCCATCGACGCCTTCAAGGGCGACCTCATCCGCGGCCAGTTCTACATGGCGACCCGCTACTTCGGGCAGGACGGCAGCTGGCCGGGCAGCGCTTCGTTCGACGGCGCCGAGATGCTGCCGTGGGCGGTGGAGCAGTACATGGACTGGCACGCGAACGACGCGGTGAGCTGGAAGGAGCGCATGCGCAACGCCGCCGTGTACGCGATCCAGGGCAACCGCAACCCGTTCGTGGACCACCCCGAGTTCGTCGTCGCGATCTGGGACTCGAACGCGGTCACCGGCGTCGGGCCCGCCGCCGGGGCGCTCACCGCGCGCCTCGCGCCCGTGCGCCCGAACCCGGCGCGCGTGAGCGCCAGCCTCGCGTTCGAGCTTCCCGCGGCGCAGGAGGTCGCGCTCGAGGTGTTCGACGTCACGGG
>CAZUEM010000103.1:0-12900 GCA_964619155.1 uncultured bacterium | reverse complement strand
GGTCAGAATCACTGACGCGTTAGGGGGTCAGAATCACTGACTTGCGACAGCGCGGGCGGCGGCGCGCCGCGGGCCGGCCCGCGGACGGTCCGCGCGCCGCGGCCCGTGAGCCCTCGGCCGAGAGCGCGCGGGCTTCGGGACGACGGCTGGCGCGGCCGGGGCGCGTTTGCAGTGGCGGTTCACGAATGGCCCGGGCTAGTCTCGCGCGGTGTCGGTCGGAATCCCGCACGGAGGCCACATGACCCAGACCCGCACGCTGAACCGCCTGCGCCGCCAGCACTGGCGCTCGCTCGAGAAGCTCTGCCGCTCCGCCTACCAGGACGGGCTCGAAGCGGGGCTCGCCCGCGCGCACGGCCAGCGCCGCCGCGGCCGCACCATCCGCGCCGACGCCACGGTCGAGGGGCTCGTGCGCCTCATCGAGCGCCACTTCGGGCTCGACCGCTACGGCTTCGAGGTGCGCATCGTGCACGGCGCGTCGGGCCGGCGCGTCCCGTCCGCGAGCCTGCTGCGGCCCTACCGCATCGAGGACTGAGTCTCCCGCCCGGACGCGTCCGGGCTTCGATCCCGAGGAGCGACCCCATGCCGATTCCGTGTCCCGGCCGCCTCGCGCGGCCGCTCGCCGCCGCGCTCGCGATGCTCGCCCTCGCCACCGCGGCGTTCGCCGCCGAAGCCCCCGCGACCCGCGGCGGGCGGCCCGAGCGTCCCGCCGAGTCCGCCGCCTGGCGCACGCCGCCCGAGGTCGTCGCCGGCCTGCTCGCCGCCCCCCGCGTACCGCGCGGCGCGCCCAACCTCTCGCCCGACGGCGCGCGCATGCTGCAGCCCGACCTGCGCTCGCTGCTGCCGCTCGCGACGCTGGCCGAGCCGGTCGAGAAGCTGGCCGGGCTCGAGATCCTGCCCGGGCTGCGCGCGAACCGCGCCGCGCTCAAGGCGGCCGCCTCGGGCTTCAGCCTGATCGCCACGGCGGACGGCCGCACGGTGCGCGCGGCGCTGCCCGAGGGCGCGCGAGTCGGCGCGACCGCGTGGTCGAGCCGCGGCGACCGCGTCGCCTGCGCGCTCTTCGCCGAGGGCGGCGCCGAGCTGTGGATCGTGGACGCGGCGAGCGGCGAGGCGAAGCGCCTCGAGAACGTGAAGCTGCAGGGTGTGCCCCGCACCTCGATCGAGTGGACCGGGGACGGCCGCGCGGTGCTGGCGCTGCTCGTGCCCGCCGGGCAGGGCGAGCCGCCGGCCGTGGAGCGCGTGCCGGAGGGCCCGGGCCTGCGCGCGAGCACCGGCCGCGCGACGGCGCAGCGCACCGCGCGCGACGTGCTCAAGAGCGCCTCCGACGTCGCCCGCTTCGGCTGGTACGTGACCTCGCAGCTCGCGCTCGTGCCGGTGGACGGCGGCGTTCCGCGCCCGCTCGGCGCTCCCGCGGCGATCGTCTCGGCGACGTTCTCGCCCGACGAACGCCGGGTGCTGGTCGAACGCCTCGCGCCGCCCGCGCCGGTGGGCTTTCCCTGGTACCTCTTCCCGCGAGTCACCGAACTGTGGCCGGCCGCGGGCGGCGCGCCGGTCGTGATCGGCGAGACGCCGCTCAACGAGCGCAGCGCCCTCGCCAGCGTCGCGCCCCTGGGATACCGCGAGTGGACATGGGCGCCCGACGGGCAGTCGCTGTGGGCGTGCTCGTGGGAGGACGCGCCGGGCGCCAACCCGGGCGCGGCGGTGCGCGACACCTCGCTGCCGCCGCCGGGCGCGGACCGGATCGTGCGGCTCGACGCGCCGTTCACCGGGCAGCCGCGCGAGGTCGCGCGCGCCGAATGGCCGGTGGAAGGGCTGTTCTTCTCCGAGGACGGCTCCCGGCTGATGGTGGGCGAGGGCTACGAGCCGCGGCGCGCCGAGCGCCAGTGGTGGCTCGACCCGACGAACCCGGCGAAGCGCGTGACGCTGGTGCTGCGCTCGACCGAGGGCTCGTACGACCACCCGGGCCGGCCGCTCACGCGCGAGCTGCGCCACCAGCAGGTGGTGCGCACGAGCCCCGACGGCCGCGCGATCTGGCGGCGCGGCGACGGCTACCGCGCCGGCGGCCAGCGCCCGTTCCTCGACCGCTGCCCGCTCGACGGCTCGCGCGCGACGCGCGTCTTCGAGAGCGCGGCCGACGTGCTCGAGGACCCGGTGGCGCTGCTTTCGCCCGACGCGAGCCGCATCGTCACGCTGCGGCAGACCGCGAGCACGCCGCCCAACTACTTCGTCCGCGCCGGCAGGGCGAAGCCGCGCGCGCTCACCGCGTTCACGAACCCCGCCGAGGCGCTCTCGAACGTGCAGCGCCTGCCGTTCCAGTTCACGCGCGCCGACGGCGTGAAGCTGAACGCCGAGGCCGTGCTGCCCGCCGACTGGAAGCCCGGCACGCGGCTGCCCACGGTGTTCTGGATCTACCCGAACGACTACCGCTCGGCGGCCGCGGCGTCGGAGAGCCGCCTGTCGCCGAACCGCTTCCCCTCGCAGAGCCCGCTCAACCCCGAGGTGCTGGTCACGCAGGGCTACGCCGTCGTGCGGCCGGACCTCGCGATCGTCGGCACCAACGACCGCTACGTCGAGGAGCTGCGGCTCTCGGCGCAGGCCGCGGTGGACGCGTGCGTCGAGCGGGGCTTCGCCGACCGCGAGCGCATCGCCGTGGGCGGGCACTCGTACGGCGCGTTCTCGGCCGTCAACTGCCTCGCGCACACGCGGCTCTTCCGCGCCGGGCTCGCGAGCGACGGGGCCTACAACCGCTCGCTCACGCCGTTCACGTTCCAGGCCGAGACGCGCAACCTGTGGGAGGCGCGGGAGACGTACCTGAAGATGTCGCCGTTCTTCCACGCCGACCGGATCGAGGCGCCGCTGCTGCTCGTCCACAACCAGGACGACACCAACGTCGGCACCGCGCCGATGCAGTCGGACCGGCTGTTCGAGGCCATGAACGGGCTGGGCAAGACCGTGCAACTGGTCCAGTACCCGTACGAGGACCACGCGCCGGCCGCGAAGGAGACCGTGCTCGACTACTGGGCCCGCGCGCTCGAGTGGTTCGACCGCCACGTCCGGAACGCGCCGCCGCGCGCCGATGCCGGGAAGGCGGAGACGGCGCGGCCTTAGGCGGGGCCCGCGGGGGCCGGTCCGGCGGCTCCCGCGAAGGTCCGTGCGGAGGGCCGTCCAGCCCGCGCCAACTCCTTGCCGCGACAAGGAGTTGTCTTGACCCGCGCGGCCGCGGCTCCCTAGACTCCCCGCACCTTTTCACCGCTCCCGGGCGGCCCGGACGTTCCATCCCACGGAGAACCCAGTGCCCATGAAGTCCCTCGCCGTTCGACTGACCGCGCTGCTCGCCGCCCTCGTCACGATGGCGCTGCTGGCCGGCGCGGCCTCCAGGTCCGCGAAGGTGCTCGAGCCCGACAAGCTGATCATCCTCTCCACGACGGACGTGAAGGGGAAGACCAGCCCCTGTGGCTGACACACGCCCAAAGGGGGCCTCGCCCGGCGGGCGAGTTTCGTCGACAGCATCAAGGTCCAGTACGGCCAGTACCTGCTCGTGGACAACGGTTTCTTCTTCCCGGAGACCGAGAACTGGGAGCAGAACGCCTGGTTCCTGATGGACGCCATGAAGCTCCTGCAGACGGACGCGGTGAACGTCAGCGAGAAGGAGCTTCGCTACGGCCGCAGCTTCCTGCTCTCCAACTGGAAGCGCTCCAAGCTGCCGCTGGTGTCCGCGAACCTGTGGGACAAGACCACGAAGAAGACGCTCGTGGACCCGTACGTGATCGTGAAGAAGGGCACCGTCTCGGTCGGCGTGTTCGGCCTGACGAGCGGCAACGTGGACATGGGCGTCTCACGCGACTCGCTCACGGTCTCCGACCCGGTCGAGGCGGCGAAGAGCACCATCGCGACGCTGCGCAAGAAGGGCGCGCAGGTGGTGGTGCTGCTCTCGCAGCTCGGCAAGGTCGAGAGCGAGGACCTCGCGGCGACGGTGGACGGCATCGACGTGCTCATCATCGGCCGCAACGTGCCGGTGCTGCAGAAGGGCCGGCTCATCAAGAACACCGTCGCGTGCTACGGCGGCGAGCAGGGCCAGTACCTCGGCCGCACCATCGTCACGCTGGGCCCCAACCGGCGCATGGTCACGGGCGAGAACGAGACGTTCATGCTCGGGCCCGAAGTGGGCGAGGACCCGCAGATGCTGCAGCTCGTCAAGAGCTTCGAGGACGCCTTCAACGACTTCCTCCGCAAGAAGGAAAAGGAGAAGCAGGTCCAGGCCGACCAGGCCCGGCTCGAGGGCGGCAGCCACGAGCAGTCGCCGGACCACTACGTCGGCGACCAGGTCTGCCAGCGCTGCCACAGGGCCGAGTACGAGCAGTGGAAGACCACGAAGCACGCGCAGGCCTGGAAGACGCTCGTGGACATCAAGCGCGACGCGAACCCCGACTGCGTCAAGTGCCACGTCGTGGGCTACCAGCTCGCGGGCGGCTTCAAGACCGCCGATGACGCCGCGCGGCTCTCGAACGTGCAGTGCGAGAACTGCCACGGCATGGGCACGCAGCACGAGGCGTTCCCGGCGCAGGCGCGGCGCATCACCGAGGCGACCTGCAAGCAGTGCCACACGAAGGACACGAGCCCGAACTTCGACTTCGCGCTCTTCCAGCCGCACGTGCTGCACACGCCGCAGGCGAACCTGCCGAAGCTGCCGGACAACCCGGCCAAGCAGAAGCTGATGATGGGCGGGCAGTAGCCCGCCCCGGAATCCCGACCGGCCCGGAGCCCGCGCCCCCGCCTTCCCACCCGCGGGGCGCGCCGGCCGGCCCCCGGCGCGCCACCACCTCCACGTCCCGATGAGCGAGGCTTCCGTGAGCAAGGCCCTCGACGGCGTCCAGTACTTCGAGTCCATCCTCGACACGGTCGGCGGCACGCCGCTCGTGCGCATCCGCGAGGTCGCCAAAGGCCTGCCCTGCCCGGTGCTCGGCAAGGTCGAGTTCTTCAACCCGGGCGGCAGCGTCAAGGACCGCATCGGCCTCGCCATGGTCGAGGACATGGAGCGCCGCGGGCGCCTGAAGCCCGGCGGCACGATCGTCGAGTGCACCTCGGGCAACACCGGCCTCGGGCTGGCGATGGTCGCGGCGGTCAAGGGCTACCGGGCCGCGTTCTGCATGCCCGACAAGGTCTCGAGCGAGAAGGTCAACCTGCTCAAGGCCTTCGGCGCCGAGGTGTTCCTGAGCCCGACGGCGGTCGAGCCCGCGCACCCGGACTCGTACTACTCGGTCGCGAAACGCATCGCCTCCGAGCGCCCGGGCGCCGTGCTCATGGACCAGTACAACAACCCGGCGAACCCGGCCGCGCACTACGCGACCACGGGGCCCGAGCTGTGGAAGCAGACGGCCGGGAAGATCACCCACTTCGTCGCCGGCATGGGCACGGGCGGCACGATCAGCGGCACCGGCAGGTACCTCAAGGAGCAGAACCCGAAGGTGCAGGTCGTCGGCGCCGACCCGGTGGGCTCGATCCTCAAGCACTACAAGGAGACGGGCCGGATGAGCGAGGCCCGCACCTACAAGATCGAGGGCGTGGGCGAGGACTTCATCCCCGGGGCGCTGGACTTCGGGCTCGTGGACCGCGTGATCCAGTGCGACGACTGGAACGGCCTCAACACCGCGCGGCGGCTCGCGCGCGAGGACGCGATCTTCGTCGGCGGCTCGGCGGGCATGGCCGCCTGGGTGGCGCTCGAGGTGGCGAAGGAGTGCGGCCCGGACGATCTCGTCGTGGTGCTGCTCCCCGACACGGGCGAGCGCTACCTGACCAAGGTGCACAACGACGAGTGGATGCGCGACAACCACCTGCTCGACCTGTCGGCGACGCGCGTCTCGGGGCTCGTCTCGGGCAAGACCCCGCGGCTGCGCACGCTCATCTCGGTCGAGTCCGGCCAGCCGCTGCGCCGCGCGCTGACGCTGATCGAGCAGCACGACGTCTCGCAGCTGCCGGTCATGAAGGGCGCCGAGGTCGTGGGCACGCTCGAGGAGGGCGAGGTGCTGCGCACCGCGCTCGCCGACCCGGCGGCGCTCGAGCAGCCGGTGGACCGGTTCATGGCCGCGCCGCTGCCCGTGGTGGGCGGCGACGAGCCGGCCGAGGCGGTGACGAAGCTGCTGGCCTCGCGCAACGCCGCGGTGCTGGTGCGCCACGGCGGGGCGGTGAGCGGCATCCTGACGCGCTACGACATGCTCCAGTTCATCGCGGGAGGCGAGTGATGGGCGGCAGCTCGATCGGCAAGGACGCGGGTTTCGCGACGAAGGCGGTGCACGCGGGGCAGGAGCCCGACCTCGCGACCGGCGCCGTCATGACGCCCATCTACCAGACCTCGACCTACGCCCAGGAGTCGCTCGGCCACCACAAGGGCTTCGAGTACGCGCGCACCCACAACCTGACGCGCTTCGCGCTCGAGCGGAACCTCGCCGCTCTCGAGGGCGGCCGGCACGGCTTCAGCTTCGGTTCCGGCCTGGCCGCGACGAACGTGGTGATGCAGACGCTCTCGGCCGGCGACCACGTCGTGTGCGGCAACAACACGTACGGCGGCACCTACCGGCTGTTCGAGAAGGTCTGGAAGCGCCACGGCCTCGCGTTCACGTTCGTGGACTGCACCGACCCCGCCGGGGTCGAGGCCGCGTTCACGCCGCAGACGAAGCTGGTGTGGGTCGAGACGCCCACGAACCCGCTCATGCAGCTCGCCGACGTGCGCGAGATCTCGGCGCGGGCGAGGAAGCGCGGCATCCGCACGCTCGTGGACAACACGTTCATGACCCCGTACTTCCAGCGCCCGCTCGAGCTGGGGGCCGACGTGGTCATGCACTCGGTGACCAAGTACCTGAACGGCCACAGCGACATGGTCGGAGGGGCGCTGGTGACCTCGGACGACGCCTTCGCCGAGCAGGTGCGCTTCCTGCAGAACGCGGCCGGCGCGGTGCCCGGGCCGATGGACTGCTTCCTGTGCCTGCGGGGCACCAAGACGCTCGCGGTCCGGATGCGGCAGCACGAGGCGAACGCGATGGAGCTGGCGGCGGTGCTCGAGCGGCACCCGAAGGTCTCGCGGGTGTTCTACCCGGGGCTCGCGTCCCACCCCCAGCACGAGCTGGCGAAGCGCCAGGCCTCGGGCTTCGGCGGCATGATCTCGTTCGTCCCCGGCGACGGCTCGCTGGCGGAGGGGGAGGCGGTCTTCAACCGCTTCCGGCTGTTCACGCGGGCCGAGAGCCTCGGCGGGGTGGAGAGCCTGGTCTGCCACCCGGCGTCCATGACCCACGCCGCCGTGCCGCGCGAGGCGCGCCTCGCCATGGGGTTCGCGGACGGGCTGCTGCGGCTCTCGGTGGGCATCGAAGACGCCGCCGACCTGAAAGCGGACCTCGAACAGTCCTTGCAAAGTCTTTGAGCGCAATGGGTTGCCTGTTTCACAACTCGTGATTTGACGGACAATCCATTTGACAAGGCGGGGGCACGTCCCTAGCCTGCGCTCGCTTCACGTCGCGCGCCTCACTGCCAGGTCCGAGCGCGCGCGCGGTGCACGAGGCCGCGACGAAGGACGAGCACAGGGAAGCTGCTTGCCACGCACCGCTCTCCGACCTTCAAGGCGTTCAGTCCCATCACCACGATTCCAATGAAAATGCACGGCCGTCGCCGGACCTGCCGGCGCGGTGGACGTGAGAGGAGGTGACGAAGAACACGATGCGTAAGCTTCTCGCTCTCTCGATGGTCGCCCTGCTGGCGCTGACCCTCGCGATCGCCGCGCTCGGCTGTGGCCAGAAGGCGGAGGAGGCTCCGGCTGCGACGGAGACGACGACCGAGACCATGACGGACAGCTCGGCTGCCATGATGGATTCCAGCGCTGCGATGAGCGCGGATACGACCGCGGCTCACTGACGCGGCGTACCGAAGACTCCGAAGGGGGGGACGCGAGAGCGGCTCCCCCTTTCGCGTGCCCGCCCCGCAACTCCCTCGGGGGGCGAAACCTGCGCGACCGCCTCGCCGTAATCACGGCACCAGCCGTCAGGACGAGGAGGCTCCACCGTGAAACCCAGCCCCATTCCCGCACTCCTTTGCGCCGCTCTCCTCTGTGCGGCCCCGGCCGCCGCCGGCGTCCGGCACACCGAGCGGAGCGACCGCGTGGTCGAGGCCCGCGGCATCCGCGTCCTCGAGGTGGACAACGCCCGCGGCGACGTCCGGGTCACCCCCAGCGCCGACGGCCGCATCCACCTCACGGCTCTCAAGATCGCCCGCGGCCGGGACAAGGCCGAAGCCGAGCGCTACGCCGCGCAGATCTCGGTCACCGCCGGCGCCCAGGGCGAGCGCTACGCCGTCCGGGTGAGCTACCCCAAGCGCGTGGACGTCCGCATCAACTTCTGGGACCTGCTCGCGGGCCGCGAGGACGGCGACGACATCGGCCCGAGCCACGAGCTGCGCCTGGTGCTCGAAGTCCCGCCCGCGACCGAACTGAACCTGAAGTCCGTGAGCGGGGACCTGGCCACGCGCGACATGGCCGGCCCGCAGCGGCTGCGCACGACGAGCGGCGACTGCGCCGTGACGGCGGCCGGGGCCGCCGTGGACGTGGGCACGGTGAGCGGCGACGTGGCGCTGCGCGGCGGGCGCCGCGCGCTCGTCCGCACGACCAGCGGGGACGTGCTCGCCTCCGGCGCCGGCCCGCTCGACGCCCGCACCGTGAGCGGCGACATCGACGTGGAAGGCGACGCGGACTCGCTCGCCCTCGGCTCGACCAGCGGCGACCTCTCGGTCCAGCGCGCCCCGAAGGGCCTCGACGCCGCCACGACGAGCGGCGAGATCGACGTCCTCGCCGCCTCGGGCATCGTCGGGCTGCGCTCGACGAGCGGCGACATCGACGCCGTCTTCGAGGCGCCGCTCGCCCGGGTGACGGCCGCCAACTCGAGCGGCAGCGTCACGCTCGGCCTGCCGCCGGGGCTCGGCGCCGAACTCGAACTGACGACGACGAGCGGCGACATCGCATGCGACGTGCCCGTGGTCCTGCTCGGACACGGGCGGCAGCACCTGAACGCGAAGTACGGTCGCGGGGGCGCGTCGGTGAAGGCGCACACCGTTTCGGGCGACCTTCACGTGACGAGCGGAGGAAGATGACATGAAGAGCATCCGCGTGCTGCTGGCCGCGGCCGCGTTCGCGGCGGCCGCCCTTCTCGGCGGAGCGCGCAGCGCCCCGGCCCAGGAGTCCATGACCTTCCGCCCGGTGCCGCCCGAGAGCGTCGCGATGCTCGAACGCTCGGCGGGGGCCGCCGCGAAGGGCCGCGCGGGCAACGTGCGCGTGAAGGTGGACGCGCCCGGGAACGTCTCGGTGAAGGTGCCCGACGTCACGGTGACCGTGCCGGACGTGCCCGAGGTGCCCGAAGTGCCCGAGATCCCGCGCCCCGAGCCGAGCGAGACCACGGCCGAGATCGTCCGCTTCGGCGGCGACATCGAGGTCGGGCGCGACCAGGCGGTGAACGGCGACGTCGTCAGCTTCGGCGGCGACATCCGCATCGACGGCGTGGTGCACGGCAGCGTGACCGCGATGGGCGGCGACGTGACGCTGACCTCGAGCGCGGTCGTGGACGAGGACGTCGTCTGCATGGGCGGCACGCTGCGCGAGCAGCCCGGCTCGATCGTGCGCGGCCGGCGCGTCACCGGGCCCGGCGCGGGCAGCGGCAAGCTGTGGTTCCCGATGTTCAACCTGCTCGGCACCGGGTTCCAGATCGCGGCCCACCTGTTCTCGCTGATGCTGGCGCTCGTGCTCTCGTTCCTGATCGTGAAGCTGGCCCCGGGGCGCACCGCCGCGGCGCTCGACACGATGCGCAACGAGGCGGGCATGAGCTTCATGATCGGGCTGCTGCTGCTGGGGCTCATCATCCCGTCCGTGATCGTGCTGGCGCTCGTCATCGCCATCCTGTGCATCACCATCATCGGCATTCCGCTCGCCGCCGCGGTGGCGGTCGGCTACGTCGCGTTCTTCGTCCTCGCCGGCCTGTGGGGCCTGGTCGTGGGCTACGCCCAGCTCGGCTCACACCTGTTCGCGCGCCTGAAGGGCGGCACGGCGACGCTGGTGCAGGCCGCGCTGTGGGGGGCGATCGCGCTGCACGGCATGCGCATCGCCGGCGACTTCTTCCGCATCCTGCCCATCTTCGGTTTCGTCGGCGGGCTGCTGAGCTTCCTGTTCTTCGTGATCGGGGCCGTGCTGACGGTCTTCGGCGCCGGCGCGCTGGTGCGCTCGGAGTACCGCCGCCGCACGGTGCAGACCTGGTGGGGCCGCGTGCGCGGCCGCCCCGTGCGCGAGGACGAGGTGCCGCCGCCGCCCGCGCCCGAGCCGCCCGGCGACCCGATGGCGCCGCCGGCCGCCCCGGCCGGCTGAGCCTCGCGCGGCGCACGCGGCCCGGCCCCCTTCGCGGGGGCCGGGCCGCGGCCGTTTGCGGACCGTGGTGCCTTGCGGCAGGGTGCCGGGCCATGACGGTCGAATCGCTGTGGATGCTCTGCCTGCTGCTCTTCCTCGACGGCGCGACGACGGCGGCGTTCACGACGCCGCTGCTGCTCCTGTACGCGAAGGCGTTCGAGCCCTGGCAGGTGGCGCTCGCGGGCGGCGCGTCCAGCGCGGCGGGGAGCGTGGTCCAGCTCGCGATCTTCCGCTGGATGCTCGGCCACGAGCGGCCGTGGATGCGCCGCTTCCTGCCGTCGAAGGAGAAGCTCGAGGCGACGCTGAAGCGCTACCCCTCGGCCTCGTTCCTCGCCATCGCGATCGCGCGCGCGACGCCGCTGCCCGACGCGCCCCTGAAGCTGGTGGCCGCGGCGATGCGCTACCCGCTGCCGCTCTACTTCGCGGCGGTGCTGACGGGCGCGCTGCCCTACTACTGGGTGCTCGCGTGGGCCGGGCACGAGCTGCCGATCCCGCCCTGGCTGATCGCCGCGCTGTTCGCGGCGGTCGTGCTCGGCATCGTCGTGGACCAGCTCCGGAAGCGCCGTGCCGAGCCGCCGAAGGCCTGAGGTGCCGGGCCGCCCCCGCCGGCGCACGAAGCCTCCGCGGCCCGCGGTCGCGGTCGGCATCGACACGGGCGGGACCTTCACCGACGTGGTCGTGTGGGACGGCCGCGAGCGGCGCGCGTTCAAGGTGCCCTCGACGCCGGCGGCGCCGCAGCGGGCCGTGCTCGAGGGGCTCGCGCGCGCCGGCGCCGGGCCGCGCACCCGCGTCCGCCACGGCTCGACCGTCGCGACCAACGCGCTGCTCGAGCGCAAGGGCGCGCGGGTCGCGTTCCTGACCACGGCGGGTTTCGAGGACGTGCTCGAGATCGCCCGCCAGGACCGGCCGGACCTCTACGCGCTCGCCCCGCGCCGCGCCGAACCGCTGGTGCCACGCGGGCGGCGGCTGGGCGTGCGCGAGCGGCTCGCCGCGGGCGGCGCGCCGCTCGTCGCGCTCACGGCCGCCGAGGCGAACCGCGCGGCCCGCCTCGCGAAGTCGGCGCGGCCCGAGGCGATCGCGGTCGGGCTGCTGCACGCGTTCGCGAACCCCGCGCACGAGCGCCGGCTCGCGCGCGCGCTGGCGCCGCTCGGCGTGCCGGTCAGCCTCTCGAGCGAAATCGCGCCCGAGATCCGCGAGTACGAGCGCTTCGCCACGACGTGCGCGAACGCCTTCCTCGCGCCGCGCATCGCGGACTACCTCGGCGCGCTCGCCGCCGCGCGCCGCGGGCGCATCGAGGTCGTGCTCTCGCACGGCGGCACCGCTCCGGTCGCGCGCGCGGCGCGCGAGCCGGTGCGCCAGCTGCTCTCGGGGCCCTCGGCCGGCCTGCGCGCGGCGCTCGCGGCGGCGCGCGCCTGCGGGCACCGGGTCGCGCTCACGCTCGACGTCGGCGGAACCTCGACCGACTGCGCGCTCCTCGGCGGGCCCGACGCGGGGGAGGACGGCCTGCCGCGGCGCCGTGCGCGCGAGGTCGGCGGCGTGCCGGTGCTGCTGCCCGCGCTCGACGTGCACACCGTGGGCGCGGGCGGCGGCTCGATCGCGCGCGTGGACGCGGGCGGACTGCTGCACGTGGGGCCCGAGAGCGCGGGCGCCGATCCCGGCCCGGCCGGCTACGGGCGCGGCGGGCCGCCGACCGTGACCGACGCGCTCGTGGTGCTCGGGCTGCTGCCCGGCGACTCGCTCGCCGGCGGCGCGATCGCGCTCGACCGCGCCGCCGCGCACTCGGCGATGGCCGGGATCGCGCGGGCGCTCGGGCGGCGCGACGCGCGCGCGGCCGCCGAGGGGGTGCTCGAGGTGGCGAACGCGCGCATGGAGGCGGCGCTGCGCGCGGTCTCGGTCGAGCGCGGCGAGGACCCGCGCGGCGCGGCGCTGGTGGCGTTCGGCGGCGCGGGCGGGCTGCACGCCTGCGCGCTCGCGGAGGCGCTCGGCGCGCGCGCGGTCGTGTGGCCGCGGCACGCGGGGGTGCTGTGCGCGCTCGGCGCGCTCGAGGGCGGCTCGCGCCGAGAGGCGAGCCGCAGCGTGCTGCGGGACTCGGGCGAGACGGCCGCGCTCGAGCGCGAGTTCCGCGCGCTCGAGCGCCGCGTGCTCGCGGGGTTCGCGCGCGCCGAGCGCGGGCGGGTGAGGCTCGAGCGCCACGCCGAGGCGCGCTACCGCGGGCAGGCGCACGAGCTGGGTGTGCCCGCGGCCCCGCTCGCGACCCTCGCCGAACGATTCCACCGCGCGCACGAGCGGCGCTACGGGTTCGCCGACCGCGCGCGCGAGGTGCAGGTCGTGACGCTGGACGTGCGCGGCACGCTGGCGGCGGCGCTGCCGCCCGGGCGAAGTGCGGCGCGCCGCGGCCCGGCCGCCGCGCCCGCGAGCGTGCCCGTGCGCGAGGACGGGCGGGACGTCGTCGCGGCGCTGCGGAAGCGCTCCTCGCT
>CAZUEM010000102.1:0-12978 GCA_964619155.1 uncultured bacterium | reverse complement strand
TACAAGCAGTACATGCGGGTCTTCAACGACATGATCGATTCCATCCTGCGCTGCGACAAGCCGGTCGTGAACCGCGTGAACGGCATGCGCATCGCCGGCGGGCAGGAGATCGGCATGGCCTGCGACTTCACCGTCTCGGCCGACTCCGCGCGCTACGGCCAGGCCGGCCCCAAGCACGGCTCGGCGCCCGACGGCGGCTCGACCGACTTCCTGCCGCTCTACGTCGGCTTCTCGCACGCCATGGCGAGCTGCGTGCTCTGCGAGACGTGGAGCGCGCACAAGGCGGCGTTCCTCGGGCTCGTGAACGAGGTCGTGCCGGTCTACAAGGTGGACGGCCAGTGGGTGCCGAACCCGATGGTCGTGACCGACCGCTTCGTGGACGCGTTCGGCCGCATCGTCTACGGCGACTACAAGACCGGCGACGAGGCGGCGGCCGCGAAGGCGGTGCTCGCGAAGGCGACCACCGACCTGTCGGCGCTCGACCAGGCCACCGAGCGGCTGTGCACCAAGATCCTCATGCTCATGCCCGACTGCGTGAACAAGACGATCAACAGCGTGCGCAAGCACAAGCTCCACCACTGGAACGCGAACAGCCAGACCAACCGCGACTGGCTCGCGCTCAACATGATGACCGAGGGCCGGGCGGGCTTCCGGGCCTTCAACGAAGGCCCGAAGGACCGCCGCGAGGTGGACTTCATCAAGCTGCGCCGGCTGCTCGCCGAAGGGCACCCGTGGGACGACGAGCTGCTCCGCGCGGTCTCGCCGCAGTTCCAGGCGGAGGGCGCGGCGCGCTGACGCGCCGCGGACGACCGCCATGGATCTCGGGCTCGAAGGACGCGTCGCGCTGGTGACGGGCGGCGCGTCGGGCATCGGCGCCGCGACGGCCATCCGCCTCGCGCGCGAGGGCTGCGACGTCGCGATCGTGGACCTGGGCGGCGCCTCCGGCGCCGACGACGTGGCCCGGGCCGTGCGGGACGCGGGCCGGCGCGCGTCCGTGCACGCGGCCGACGTCGCCGACTTCGCGCTCGCCGAGCGCACGGTCGCGGCGGTGGCCGCGGAGTTCGGGCGGCTCGACGTGCTCGTCTGCTGCGCCGGGATCACCGACGACGCGGTGTCGTGGAAGATGACCGAGGCGCAGTGGGACCGCGTGCTCGACGTGAACCTCAAAGGTTGCTTCGCCTACTGCCGCGCCGCCGGCGCGCGCATGAAGGAAGCGGGCGGCGGGCGCATCGTGAACGTCGCCTCGATCAACGGCCTGCGCGGCAAGTTCGGGCAGGCCAACTACGCCGCGTCCAAGGCGGGCGTGATCGCGCTCACCAAGACGCTCGCGCGCGAGCTGGGCCGCTGGGGCGTGACGGTGAACGCCGTCGCCCCCGGCATCGTGCGCACGGCGATGACCGCGGCGCTGGCGCCCGAGGTGCTCGAGAAGGCGGTCGGGGAGACGCTCACGGGCCGCATCGCCGAGCCCGAGGACTGCGCGGCCGCGATCGCGTTCCTGTGCGGCGAGCCCGCCCGGCACCTGACGGGACAGGTCGTGCGCGTGGACGGAGGGCAGTACCTGTGACGAGGAGAACGCCATGGCGCTGAACCGCACCGTCGAGGACGGCGTCGCGACGCTCGTGCTCGAGCACCCGCCGCTCAACATCCTGACGCGCGCCGTGCTCGGCGAACTGCGCCAGGCGTTCGCGGCGCTCGGGAGCGAGCCCGGCCTGCGCGCCGTCGTGCTCGCCGCGGCCGGGAAGCACTTCTCGGCCGGCGCCGACGTGGGCGAGCACCTGCCGCCCGAGTACGCCGAGCTCATCCCCGAGTTCGCCGAGACCATCGAGGCCATCGCCGCGTGCCCGCTGCCGGTGATCGCCGCGGTGCGCGGCCGCTGCCTCGGCGGCGGCTTCGAACTCGCGCAGGCGGCCGACGTGATCGTGGCGGGCGAGGGCGCCTCGTTCGGCCAGCCCGAGATCCTGCTCGGCGTGACCGCGCCCGCGGCCTGCGTGCTGCTGCCGCGGCGGATCGGCTACGGCGACGCGGCGGCGCTGCTCTTCACCGGCGACGCGATCCCGGCCGCGCGCGCGAAGGAGCTGGGCTTCGTCCACGCGCTCGTCGCCGACGAGGCGGTCGAGGCCGAGGCGGCGGCCCTCGCGAAGCGCATGGCGCGCCACAGCGCCGTGGCGCTGCGCGAGACCAAGCGGGCGCTGCGCGAGACCGCGACGCTGCCGCGCGACGAGGCGCTGCGCCGCACCGCGCGCGCCTACGTGGACGACCTGATGGCGAGCCACGACGCGCTCGAGGGGCTCAAGGCCTTCCTCGAGAAGCGCCCGGCGGAATGGAGGCACCGGTGAACGCGACGCGCGTCTTCCCCGAGTGGCGGGGCAGGGACCTGGACGGGATCCTGCACGCCGCGATCGAGCTGCTCGAGGACACCGACTTCCCGACCGTGAAGCGCTGGCGCGAAGCGGGCGGCAAGGTCGTCGGCCACTTCCAGGTCTACTTCCCCGAGGAGATCGCGCACGCGGCCGGCATGCTGCCGTTCAAGATGCGCGGCGCGCCGATCGAGCCCAAGCAGGCCGACTCGCGCTTCGGCTCGTACCTGTGCTCGATCCTCAAGACCTCGCTCGAGCTGGCGCTCTCGAACCGCGTGCCGCTCGAGCTGTTCGTCACCCACCCGATCTGCGACGCGGCCCGCAACCTGGCGGCGGTGTTCGGCCGCAACTTCCCGTACCCCTGCCAGATCCTCTACCTGCCGCAGAACGCCGCCTCGCCGGCGGCGCGCGAGTACCTGCGCGGCGAGTACGACCGCGTGCGCGAGCTGTGCGGGGAGATCGCCGGCCGCACGGTCTCGGACGACGACTTGCGCGCCTCGATCGCGGTGTTCGACCGCAACCGCGCGCTGCTGCGCGACCTCTACGCGATCAAGCGCGAGACGCCGTGGCTCGTGGCCGCGCACGAGGCCTACGCGCTCACCGCGATCGGCGGGCTGCTGCCGCGCGAGGAGCACAACGAGCTGCTGGAGGCCGTGCTGCCGCTGCTGCGCGGGCGGAACACGAAGCCGCAGGACCGCGTGCGCGTCGTGTTCGAGGGCGGCTTCTGCGAGCAGCCGCCGTTCGAGCTGATCCGCTCGATCGGGCGTTCGTGCTACGTCGTGGACGACGACTTCCTGATCGGGCTGCGGTGGATCCTCGCGGACGTCGGCGTGAAGGGCGACCCGCTCGACGCGCTCGCCGACGCGTACCTGAACCGTTCGAGCTACAGCCCGGTGCAGCACGACCCGCGCAAGCCGAAGGAGGCGATGCTGCTCGAGCGCGTGCGGAACGCGAACGCGCAGGCCGTGATCCTCGCGGCCGCGAAGATGTGCGAGCCGGGGCTCGAGGAGCAGGTGGCGTACGTGCACGCCCTCGACGAGGCGAAGCTGCCGTACTTCGTCACCGAGTTCGAGGAGAACATGACCAGCTTCGACACGCTCGAGATCCAGCTCGAGACGTTCGTCGAGAACCTGCTGTTCGTCTGAGTTGAAGAAGCTTCCGCGGCCGGGCGACTCGAGTGCCCGCCCGCGGTGCGTCCGAGGAGCGCCGGAGCCAGGGAAGGCGTGAGGCGCGACTGGATGCAGCGAGAGCGAGGCAGGATGCCGAGCCGAGCGGGCCGCGGGCGGGCACTCGAGTCGCCCGGCCGCGGATAACGACATTCAGGAGACGCCATGAGCGACATGCCGGAAGACGGGATCGTCGGACGCGGGAACCGCGAAGGCGCGCGGCTCTTCCGCCAGTGGTTCGACGGGCTCGGCGCCGCCGCCGACGAAGGGCGGGGCGGCGCGTACGTGTTCGTGATGGGCAGCCTCGGCGAGCTGCTCACGACGTTCGACCTGCCGCTGGTGTTCCCCGAGATCAACTCGCTGCAGACCGCGGTGCGCCGGCAGGCGCACGAGTACCTGAACGAGGCCGAGGACATCGGCTACTCGCCCGACATCTGCGGATACGTGAAGGCCGACGTCGCGACGCAGCGGCGCGGCGGCGCGCTGCCGATGGGGAAGATCCCGAAGCCCTCCATCGCGGTGCTCACGAACGCCTGCAACACGTACATCAAGTGGGCCGAGATCTGGGAGCGCATGTACGGCATGCCCGCGTACGTGCTCGACATCCCGGCCTCGCGCCAGGACGGGCAGCCCGTCCACCGCGGCGCGCCCGGCTTCGAGCGCGACCGCCGCTACGTCGCCGCACAGCTGCGCGAGCTGATCGGCGTGCTCGAGACGACGACCGGGAGGAAGTTCGACATCGACCGCCTGCGCGAGGCGATGACGCACGCCAACACCATGAGCCGCTCGTGGAAGCGCGTGCTCGAGCTGAACCGCAGCCGCCCGTCGCTCTTCAACGCGCTCTCCGACGGCACCATCTACCTCGGCGTGTGCAACGGCTTCCGCGGCCAGGAGGCGGGCGCGCGCTACTTCGAGGAACTCGTCGAGGAGATGGAGCTCAAGCGCGCGAACGGCATCGGCACGCTGGTGGACGAGAAGTTCCGGCTCGTGTTCGTGGGCGTGCCCTGCTACCCGATCTTCCGCCGCTTCACCGAGCTCTTCTCCGAGCACGGCGGCACGTTCGTGAACTCGACCTACCTGTGGTTCGCCTCGGGCGGCACCAACCTCGGTTTCGAGTACGACCTGAAGGACCCGATCGAGAGCCTCGCCGAGGGCGTGCTCGTGGGCTGCAGCGACGCGATGGACAGCATGTTCTTCCAGACCCGCGCGCTGAACTCGATGATCGACGACTTCGCGGTGGACGGGGTGGTCTACCACCCCATCAAGAGCTGCCGCACGACCTCCACCGGGCTCGCCGACAACCGGCGCGCGCTGATGGAGATGCGCGACATCCCGAGCCTGTTCATCGAGTCCGACATGATGGACCGGCGCGTGGTGTCCGAGGCGCAGCTCAAGAACCGCATCGACGCGTTCTTCGAAGGACTCGTGTCGCGCCGCAACCAGGCCGCGGCCGGCATCGCCTGAGGGGGGAAGTCCCATGGCCTACGCAGCAGGGGTGGACGTCGGCTCGACGCAGACCAAGGCGGTCGTGATCGACGAGCACGGCCGCATCGCCGGCCGCGCGCTGACGATGACCGGCGCCAACGTGACGCAGGCCGCCGAGGAGGCGTTCGGCGTCGCGCTGCGCGACGCGAACGTCGAGGAGGAGGAGGTCGAGTACGTGATCGGCACCGGCTACGGCCGGTACAAGGTCACGTTCGGCAACACGCAGGTGACCGAGATCAGCTGCCACGGCCGCGGCGCCGTGCACATGTTCCCGGCCACGCGCACGGTCGTGGACATGGGCGGCCAGGACACCAAGGCCATCCGCGTTTCGCCGCGCGGCGAGATCGTGGACTTCTGCATGAACGACAAGTGCGCCGCCGGCACCGGGCGCTTCCTCGGCGCCGCCTCGGCCGCGCTCGAGATCCCGCTCGACCAGCTCGGTTCGGTGGCGCTGCGCGGCGAGCGGCCGGTGAAGATCTCGACCACCTGCACCGTGTTCGCCGAGTCCGAGGTGCTGAGCTGGCTCGGCAAGGGCAAGCGCATCGAGGACATCCTCCTCGGCGTGCACCAGAGCATCGCCGGCCGCTCGACCGGCCTGCTGTGGCGCGTCGGCATCGAGCCCGAGGTGACGTTCACGGGCGGCGTGGCGAAGAACATCGCCATGATCGAATCGCTCGAGAAGGCCATGGGCTGCAAGGTCAACGTCAGCGAGGACTCGCACTTCATGGGCGCCCTGGGCGCCGCGCTGTTCGCCCTCGACCACATCCGCGCGAGCCGCACGCCGGCCGCGACGCGACAGGGGACGCCGTCATGAGGATCACCGCCGGCATCGACGTGGGCTCCACCTACACGAAGGCGCTCGTCTGCGACGAGTACGGCGCGATCCTCGGCCGCGCGATCGAGCCCACCGGTTTCCGCCTGACCGAGGTCGCGAACCGCACGCTCGACACCGCGCTCGCGCAGGCCGGCCGCCGGCGCGGCGAGGAGGCGTACGTCGTGGCCACCGGCTTCGGCCGCCACCAGGCGGCGTTCGCCGACATCCACGTCACCGACCTCACCGCCGCCGCGCGCGGCTGCGCGAAGCTGTTCCCCGGCACGCGCACCATCCTCGACGTCGGCGGGCAGACCATGAAGGCCACGCGCCTGAGCCCCGAGGCCAGGGTCCATTCGTTCCGCCTCAACGACAAGTGCGCCGCGGGCACCGGCGCGTTCCTCGAGAAGACCGCGCGCTACATGGGCTTCTCGACCGAGGAGATCGGGCCGCTCGTCGAGACCTCGAAGGGCACCTCGAACATCTCCGGCGTGTGCGCCGTGTTCGCCGAGTCCGAGGTCATCAACCACCTGTCGCAGGGCGTCGCGCCCGCCGACATCATGCACGGCGCGATCGTCTCGCTGGTCGGCCGCTCGGTGCAGCTCATGAAGCGCGTGAAGCTCGAGCCCGAGTTCACGCTCATCGGCGGCATCCTGCGCTTCCCGGCCATGGGCCGCGTGGTGAAGGAGGCGCTCAAGGCCGACGTGAACGTGCCCGCCGGCGACCTGGTGCAGTACGTCTCGGCCTACGGGGCCGCGCTGCTCGCGCAGCGGCGGCTCGACGTGCTGGGCGTGAGCGGGGCGCGGGCGACCGCGACCTGAGGGGAGCGTCGCGCATGGATGAAGGGCCGCGCGAGACGCGGGAGGGGGCCGGCGGAGACGCCGGTCCCCCGACGCGCCCGCTCGCGTCCATCGTGCGCGGCGAGGCCGCGCGCGCCGACGCCGAGTCGCGCATCCGGCCCGACCCGGCGCGTGTCGCGGACGGCTGGCAGCGCCGCTTCGTGATCGAGCGCGCCCGCGCCGCCGACCTGGTGGCGCTCTACGAGCAGGGCGGCTTCGAGGTCGCCGTGGACGCCGTCGCACCCGAGCTGCTCGAGGACGAGTGCGCGGACTGCAAGCTCGTCGTGCGCATGGACTACGTGCAGGTGTACACGCGGCGGGAAGGCGGTATCGCGCCAGAAAACCCTTGAAGCCCCCTCGCGGGCCGCCCCATGCTTCCCGCATCGGACGCCGAAACGGGTTGGGGCCGGCCGGCCATTCGAGGGCCCGCGACGCGCCGACGAGGCTCCGCGACGCGGAACCTCCCTTCTTCCTCCCGAAGGGAAGGCGCCCATGGCTCGCCGGATCACCCGCGTGTTCTCGCTGTGGCTGCTCTGCAGCCTGCTCTCCCTGCCGCCCGCCGCGCTCGCCACCGACGTGGACGGCCCCGACGATTGCCCCGCGAGCCCCGAGGATTGGGGCGACGCGCCCGAGGGCATCCCGGCCTACACCGGCGTGCTCGCCTGCTTCCCGACCTGCTCGGCCGCGGGCCCGGTCGGCACGCGGACCTTCGCCTGCCCGCCGCTCGGCACCGCGCCCGGCCCGGCGGGGTTCGTGAAGCACGTGCACGTGCCCGGCGAGCATCCCTACTGGCTCGGCTGCTTCGCGGGCGGCGGGGGCATCGACTCCGACCCCGACGGCAAGGTGAACGCGAACGGCTCGCCGGCGAGCGACTGCTCCGGGGGCGGCGTGGACTGCTTCGAGACGGCGTTCGGCCTCACGTTCGGGCAGGACGAGTGCCATGGCTCGAACGACGCGGGGCTCGCCGCCGCCGTGTCGTTCACGGCCTGCGCGCCGGCCAGCGTGACGTTCGACGTCACGAACTGCGACCCCGACCAGTCGCGCGACGTGTTCCTCAACGTGCTCGTGGACTGGAACCAGGACGGCGACTGGAACGACAACTTCCAGTGCCCGGGCCAGCCCGGCTGCGCCGAGGAGTGGGCGGTCAAGAACGTCGTGATCACGCTCGGCCCGGGCTGCAGCTCGATCACGACGCCGGCCTTCCTCGCCGGACCCGCGGCCGGTGACGGCTGGATGCGGATCACGATCAGCGACGGGCCCGTGAACGACGACTTCCCGTGGGCGGGCGTCGCCACCGACCCGGCGCAGGAGCTGCGGAACGGCGAGACCGAGGACTACCCGGTCACGATCGCGAACCCGACGGGCTCGGTGTGCCCGGACCACGTGGACGACCGCGGCGACGCGCCCGAGGGCATCCCGGCTTACGGCGGCGCGGTGATCGGCGCGTTCCCGACCTGCGCGAGCGGGGCGCCCGCCGGCGCGCAGGACCTCGCCTGCGCCCCGCTCAGCACGATCCCCGGGCCGCTCGCCGGCAGCGTGCTGCACGTCACGCGCCCGGGCGACCCGCGCTTCTGGTTCGGCTGCGGCGACCCGGCGGCGGGCACCGGCGGCATCGACTCGGAGCCCGACGGCAAGACGAACGCGGCCGGCCTCGGCGCCAGCGCCTGCGACGGCGTGACGCCGGTGGACGTGCCCGAACCCGCACCGTTCGGCACCTTCGGGCAGGACGAGGCGATCGGCGATCCCGACGGCGACTCCGGCCTGCGCGGGCCGGTCGCCTTCACGGCCTGCTCGTACGACTCGGTGGACCTGCTGGTCATGAACTGCGACCAGGTCGAGTTCACGTTCGCGTACCTCAACGTGCTCGTGGACATGAACGCCGACGGCGACTGGAACGACAACTTCCTCTGCGGCGCGCAGTGCGCCTACGAGTGGACGGTCAAGAACCGGCTGGTGGCGCTGCCGCCCGGCTGCACGACGCTCAACACCGGGGGATTCCTCGTCGGCCCGAACGCGGGCCCCTCGTGGATGCGCACGACGCTCACGCTGCAGCCGGTGGGCGACGACTTCCCGTGGAACGGCTCGGCGGCCTCGCCCCGCGGCGCGTTCGCGTGCGGCGAGACCGAGGACCACCCGGTCACGATCGCCGGCCCCGACACGTGCGCGATCGCCTACGAGGACTTCGGCGACGCCCCGGAAAAGACGGCCGCGTACCTCTCGGGCGTCGCCGGGTTCTTCCCGACCTGCCTGTCGGCGTTCCTGCCCGGGACGCAGGAAGTGCTCTGCGGCGCGCCGGCCAGCACGCCGCCGGGACCGACCGGCCACGTGCGCCACGTCGCGACGCCCGCCGACCCCGCGCACTTCTGGCTGGGCTGCGGGCAGTACGTCGCGCCGCTCTCGGCGGTGGACTCGGAGGCGGACGGCAAGGTGAACGTGGGCGGCGTGCTCGGCGGGCCCTCGGCCTGCGACCCGGCCGTCGCCACCGATTGCATCGAGAGCCTGATCGGCCTGTCCATGAACCAGGACGAGTGCGTCGGCGACCTCGACGCCGGGCTCACCACCCCCACGTTCTTCATGCAGTGCTCGCTCGGCGTGGCGCACGTCGAGGCGTACCTGTGCGGCGGGCAGCCCGCACCCGCGGTGCTCAACGTGCTCGTGGACTGGAACCACGACGGCGACTGGAACGACGTGCTCGCCCCCGCCTGCGGGCAGGCGGCATGCACGCCCGAGTGGGTGGTGAAGAACCTCGCGGTGATGCTGCAGCCCGGCTGCAACTTCCTCACGACGCCGGCGTTCCAGAGCGGCCAGCACCCGGGCCGCTCGTGGATGCGCGTGACGCTCACGCCGGCCGCGGTGGCCGACGACTTCCCGTGGAACGGCTCGGTGGGCGAGCCCTCCGGCTTCTTCGCGGGCGGCGAGACCGAGGACCACCCCGTGAACGTGGTCGCGCGCACGACGGACGTCGCCGCCGGCGCGCCGGGCCGCGGCGTGTGGCTGGGCGCTCCGGCGCCGAACCCCGCTCGCGACGGCTTCACGATCGCCTGGTCGCTTCCGTCCGAGGCCGAGGTCTCGCTCGCGGTCTACGACCTCGCGGGCCGCCGCCTCGCCACGCTCGCGAGCGGCCGCGCCGCAGCGGGCGCGCACTCGGCGCGCTGGAACTGGACCGACGAGGCGGGCCGCTCGCTCGCGGCGGGTCACTACGTCGTGCGCCTGCGCGTCGGCGGCGAGGTGCTGTCGCGGAGCGTCGTGCGGATCCGGTAGTACGTTCACGACGCATGGGTGTCGCCGGTCTTCGGGGCGAGACTGCCGGCCGGGTTGCCGGAATGACGTCATCGGGCCGCGGCGGGCGCCGTCGCACCCGCCCCGCCTCGAAGGCCGCCCGCCCGGCACCCGCCGGATTTCCTTGAAGTGCTCCGGCCCGGCACCTAGGGTGCCCGGCCATGTCTCACGAACCGCGCCCCCTCGACCGCACGACCGCGCAACTGACCGTGCGCGCGGTGGTCACCGGCATGCTGATCGGCGGCCTGCTCTCGCTCTGCAACATCTACAGCGGGCTCAAGATCGGCTGGTCGAGCAACATGTCGGTGACCGCGGCGCTGCTGGGTTTCGCGCTGTGGAAGGCGCTGGCGCCGGTGACGCGCGGCCGCCCGTTCTCGATCCTCGAGAACAACATCAACCAGACCGCCGCCTCGTCGGCCGCGGCCATCTCCTCGGCCGGGCTGGTGGCTCCGATCCCCGCGCTCACGGTGCTCACCGGCCGCGAACTGGGCTGGCCGCTGCTCGCGGCGTGGACGTTCTCGGTGTGCTGCGTGGGCATCGCCGTCGCGATCGGGCTCCGCCGGCAGATGATCGTCGTGGACCGGCTGCCGTTCCCGGGCGGCATCGCGTCGGCCGAGACCCTCAAGGAGATCCACGCCGCCGGCGTCGAGGCCGCGGCGCGCGTGCGGCTGCTGGCGACCGCCGGCGCTGCCGCGGCGGCGATGAAGCTGTGGGAGCACCTCGCGCGGCTGCCCAAGCTCCCGATCCCGGGCGGATACACCGGCAACTCGGGGCCGGTCACCCTCGGCAACCTCACGTTCGCGCTCGAACCGAGCTTCCTGATGATCGGCGTCGGCGGGCTGATCGGCCTGCGCTCCGGCATCACCATGCTGCTCGGCGCGGTGCTGGCCTACGGCGTCGTCGCGCCGTACGTGCTCGGCCAGGGCTGGGTGCCGCCGGGCAAGCCCGGCGAGCTGTGGTTCGGCGCGCTCAGCAAGTGGCTGCTGTGGCCCGGGGTGGCGCTGATGGTCACCTCGTCCATCACCTCGTTCGCGTTCTCGTGGCGCTCCATCGCCGCCTCGATGCGGGTCACGCGGGGCGACGGCGCGAAGGCGCGGTCCGAGGACACGGGCGAGGTCGCGCACAAGTGGTTCCTGGGCGGCGTCGCGGCCGCCCTCGTGCTGTCCGTGGCGCTGCAGCAGACGCTCTTCGGCATCGGCGTGGTGGTCGCCACCGTGGGCGTGCTGCTGTCGTTCCTGATGGCCATGGTCGCCGCGCGCGTGGCGGGCGAGACCAACGTCACCCCGGTCGGCGCCATGGGCAAGATCACGCAGCTCGTCTTCGGCGTCCTCTCGCCCGGTCAGGTGGCGCCCAACCTGATGTCGGCCAACGTCACCGGCGGCGCGGCCAGCCAGTGCGCCGACCTCATGCACGACCTCAAGGCCGGCTACCTGCTCGGTGCGGTGCCGCGCTTCCAGGTCGCGGCGCAGTTCTTCGGGGCGCTGGCGGGGGCCACCATCGGCAGCGCCGCCTATCTGGTTCTCGTGCCGGACCCCGCCACGCAGCTGTTCACCGACGAGTGGCCCGCGCCCGCGGTGGCGACGTGGAAGGCGGTGGCCGAGGTCTTCGCGAAGGGGCTCTCCGCCATGCCCGAGGGCACGCAGGCGGCCGCCCTGATCGGCGGCGCGGCCGGCATCGTGATGGCCCACGTCGAGCGGATCATGCCGGCGCGCCTGCGCACGTACCTGCCCAGCGCCTCGGCGCTCGGGCTCGCGTTCGTGATTCCCGCGCACAACTCCATGCACATGTTCTTCGGCGCCGTCATCGCCGCGCTGCTCGCGCGCTTCGTCCCCTCGTGGAGCGCGCGCTTCGCGGTGGTGGCGTTCTCGGGCCTGATCGCCGGCGAGGGCCTGGCTGGCGTGGCCGTGGCGGTGCAGAGCATGATGGAGCGGTGAAAGCGCGCCCGAGCCGACCCGCGGTCCCCGGCGCCCGCGCGGGCGCCACCGCCTCCGCGCCCGCCCCGGCCCGCTTTCCGTTCGCCCCGTTCGCGGCGCTCGCGGCGGCCGCGGTGGCGTGGTTCGTGTTCCGCGGCGCGCTCGGCTACTTCTTCGCCCAGGACGACTTCGCCGGGCTGGCGCGCGCCGGCGGAATCCTGCCCGCGCTCGAGGGGCCGTGGCGGTGGATCTCGGGCCAGCTCTACTTCGACGTCATGCGCGCGCTGGCCGGGCTCGAGGCGGCGCCCTACCGCGCCGTTTCGCTCGCGGCCCACGCCGCGATCTCGGCGGGCCTCGCGCTGGTGCTCGCGCGCCGCTACGGCCCCGCGGCGGCGCTCGCCGGCGCGACGTTCTTCGCCGCCCACCCGAGCCTCTATACCGCGCTCTACTCCGTGTCGGGCATCGGCGAACTCCTGGCCGCGGGCTTCGCCCTCGTCGCGATCGCCGCGTTCGGCGCGCGCGGCGCCGTGCGCTGGCTCGCGCCGGGCGCCTTCGCGCTCTCGCTGCTGTGCAAGGAGAACACGCTGTTGCTGCCGTTCGCGCTCGCGCTCATGGCCGCCACCGGCCTGTTCGGCGCGCGGCGCGCGGCCGCGCCGCCGGCGCCGGACGGGCGGCCCGCGCGGCGCCCGTTCGATCCGGTGCTGGGCGCGACGTTCGCGGTCGGCGCGCTGGGCGCGGCCCTGCTCGTCGCCGGCGACGTGTTCGGCGTGCGCGAGGGATTGCCCGGTTCGGCGGCGTACCGCGTCGGCGCCGGGCGGCACGTGCTCGACAACCTGCTCACCTACGCCGGCTGGACGGTCCACATCGCGTACCCGCTCGTGCGCGGGGTAACCGACGCCGTGGACCCGCCCGCCATGCCGTGGGGCACGGCGCTCATCGCCGCGTGGGCCGCGGGGCTGCTCGTGCCCGCGCTGCGCCGGCGCGGGTGGTTCGCGGCCGGGGCGCTCGGCGCGCTGTGGCTCGCGCCGGTGCTGCCGCTCGAAAACCACACGTACCACTACTACCTGTACGCGCCGCTGCTCGCGGGGGGCTGGTCGGTGGCGATCCTGTTCGACGCCGCGCGCGGGT
>CAZUEM010000101.1:0-13221 GCA_964619155.1 uncultured bacterium | reverse complement strand
CGGCGCGGCGCGCACGGTGCGGGAGTAGCCTGCGCCGAGGCGGCGCGCCCGAGGCGGGCGCCGTCGCCGACGGCTCCCGACTCGCACGAACCTTCCCGGAAGTGAGGCTTCCCCATGCCGCGCTGCTTCCGTCCCGCGCCCGCCGCGTTCGCGCTCCTCGCCGCGTGCGTCCTCCTGGTTCCGCCCGCGCCGGCGCGCTCGGCCGGCGCCGGTTCCACGAAGATGCTTCGCTCGCCCTCGGTGAGCGCCACCCACATCGCTTTCGCCTACGCGCAGAACATCTGGACCGTCGAGCGCGCGGGCGGCGCCGCCCGCCGCCTGAGCAGCTTCCCGGGCCAGTCGTCGGGCCCGCGCTTCTCGCCCGACGGGAAGTGGATCGCCTTCAGCGGCGAGTACGCGGGCAATCTCGACGTCTACGTCGTCCCGGCCGCGGGCGGCGAACCACGGCGCCTGACCTGGCACCCCTCGCCCGACGTCGTGCAGGGCTGGACGCCCGACGGCGCCGCCGTCGTGTTCGCCTCCGACCGCGCGTCGTGGACTCCGACCGCGGAGTTCCGCTTCTGGACCGTGCCCGCCGCCGGCGGGCCCGAGGAGCCGATGACGCTGCCGCGCGCCTGGCAGGGCCGCGTCTCCCCCGACGGCGGCCGCGTGGCGTACCGCATGAACGACTCGTGGGACGAGGAGCGCCGCAACTACCGCGGCGGGCAGAACCGCCCGATCTGGATCACCGACCTGAAGACCCTCGAGACCGTGACGCCTCCGTGGACCGATTCCGAGGACATCGAACCGGCGTGGCTCGGCGACGTCGTGTATTTCCTCTCCGACCGCGACGGCGTCGCGAACGTGTGGTCGTACGACACGCGCTCGAAGGCGCTCGCCCAGGTGACGAAGTTCACGGACTTCGACGTCAAGACGCTCGACGCCGGCGCGGGCGTGCTGGTGTTCGAGCAGGCGGGCGTGATCCACGAACTGGACCCGAAGTCCGGCCGCGCGCACGTCGTGCCCGTGACCGTGGCCGCCGACTTCCCGTGGATGCTCGCGCGCTGGGAGGACGTCTCGTCGCGCTTCGGGCGCTTCGAGGTCTCCCCCACCGGCAGGCGCATCGTGGTCGAGGCGCGGGGCGAGATCTTCACGATCCCGGCCGAGAAGGGCGACGTGCGCAACCTGACGCGTTCGAGCGGCTCGGCCGAGCGCGACCCGGCGTGGTCGCCGGACGGCAAGTGGGTCTCCTACTTCAGCGACCGCTCCGGCGAGTACCAGCTCGTGGTCGAGGACCCGGGCGGCATCAAGCCCCCGCGCTCGATCGCGCTGCCGGACCCGGACCACTACTACACGCCCGTCTGGTCGCCCGACTCGAGGAAGCTCGCCTACCACGACACGAACCTGCAGGTGTGGGTGCTCGACGTCGAGAGCGGCCGCGCGAAGGTGGTCGGGCGCGACGCCTGGATGTGGCCGCGCCGCTCGCTGCAGCCGGCGTGGAGCCCCGACTCGCGCTGGCTCGCGTACACGGCGCACCTGCCGTCGCTCTTCCGCGCGGTCCACGTCGCGAACGTCGAGACTGGCGAGTCGCGGCAGGTGACCGACGGGCTCGCCGACGCGATCTACCCGGTGTTCGACCCGAACGGCAAGCACCTGTGGTTCCTCGCCTCGACGAACCGGGGCCTCGCCTCGCAGTGGCTCGACATGACCTCGTACGACCGCGACGCCTCGTACGGCCTGTACCTCGCGGTGCTCAAGCAGGGCGAACCGAGCCCGTTCCTGCCCGAGAGCGACGAGGACCCGGGCATTCCGCCGGGCGCGGAGAAGGGCGAGCAGGACGAGCCGGGGGCCGCGAAGGGCGGCCCGGGCGGGCGGCCGGGCGGCGCGGCGGTCGCGGGCGGCGCGAAGGACGAGAAGGCCCCGAAGGGACCGGTCACGGTGCGCATCGACTTCGACGGCCTGCAGTCGCGCATCGTCGCGGCCCCGGGCGTGACCGAGAAGCCCTGCACGCAGCTCAAGGCCGGCGTCGCGGGCACGGTGTTCTGGCTCGAGGTCGAGCCGGGCGGCGGCTTCGGCCCCGGCCGCGGCACGCTGATGCGATACAAGGTCGCCGACCGCAAGGCGGCGACGTTCGCGAGCGACGTCGCGGACTACGCGGTGAGCGCCGACGGGAGGAAGCTGGCGTACCGCGGCGCGGCCGCGGGCGGCCCGGGCGGGCCTGCGGGGCGCGCGCCGTCGCCGCCCGCGCTCTATCTCGTGGACGCCGACAAGGCCCCTCCCGGCAAGGACGCGGCGAAGCTCTCCTACACGTTGCGCATGTGGCTCGACCCGAAGGCCGAGTTCGCTCAGATCTTCGCGGAGGGCTGGCGCAACCAGCGCGACTACTTCTACGTGCCCAACATGCACGGCACCGACTGGCCGCGGATGCGCGAGTGGTACGGCCAGTTCCTGCCGCACGTCGCGCACCGCGCGGACCTCAACTACCTGCTCGACATGATGGGCGGCGAGATCGCGGCCGGGCACTCGTACGTGCGCGGCGGCGACATGCCCGACGTGCCGCCGGTCTACGGCGGGCTGCTCGGGGCCGACTTCGCGATCGAGTCGGGCCGCTGGCGCATCACGCGCATCTACGACAACGAGAGCTGGAACCCCGAGCTGAAGGCCCCGCTCGCCGTGCCGGGGGTGAACGTCGCGGTGGGCGACTGGGTGCTGGCCGTGAACGGCGAGGAACTGCGCGCGCCCGACAACCTGCACCGTCTGCTGGACGGCACCGCGAACCGCCAGACGGTGCTCACCGTCAACGCCCGCCCGGTGATGGAGGGCGCCCGGCAGGTGACGGTGGTGCCGGTCGCGAACGAGCAGCCGCTGCGCTCGCGCGCGTGGGTGGAGCACAACCGCCGGCTCGTGGACCGGCTCTCGGGCGGGAAGCTCGCCTACGT
Organism: uncultured bacterium; assembly: GCA_964619155.1. GTDB lineage: Bacteria > Eisenbacteria > RBG-16-71-46 > RBG-16-71-46 > RBG-16-71-46 > CAIXRL01. The sequence goes on along the minus strand of CAZUEM010000101.1, from coordinate 10,303 downwards.
CTTCCTGCCCAACACCGGCCGGCCCGGCTACGCCAGCTTCAACCGCTATTACTTCTCGCAGCAGGACAGGGCAGGCGCGGTGATCGACGAGCGCTTCAACGGCGGCGGATCGGCGGCCGACTACATGATCGAGGTGATGAAGCGGCGCATCGACGGCTACTTCAACAACGTGGCGGGCGACCGGGTGCCGTTCACCAACCCCGAGGCCGGCATCTGGGGGCCGAAGGTGATGGTCATGAACGAGATGTCCGGCTCGGGCGGCGACCTGCTGCCGTGGATGTTCCGCACCGCGGGCCTGGGGCCGCTGGTCGGCAAGCGCACGTGGGGCGGCCTCGTGCACACGGCCGACACGCCGCCGCTCGTGGACGGCGGCATCATGATCGCGCCGCGGGGAGGCTTCTTCTCATCCGACGGCAAGTGGGCGGTCGAGAACGAGGGCGTCGCGCCGGACGTGGACGTCGAGAACTGGCCGAAGGACGTGGCGGCCGGCCGCGACCCGCAGCTCGAGAAGGCGGTCGAGATCGCGCTCGAGTTGCTCGCGAAGAACCCGCCGAAGCGGCTCATGCAGGAGCCGCCGCCGCCCACGTGGGGCAAGCGGAAGTAGCCCCGCGACGCCCCGGAAACACCGCGGCCCCGGCGCTCCCGCGAGGGAGTGGCCGGGGCCGCGCGCGAGCGGTCCGGCGGCGGGACCCGGCGCGCGCGCGTGCTCAGCGCGCGGGCGGCTCGCCGCCAGGCTTCGCGGCCCCGCCCGCGGGCCGGCGCCGCGGGTAGAACTTCCGCCCCGCCAGCTCGTCGGGCAGGTGCTGCTGGGCCTTCGCCGCTTCGGGGTCGTCGTGCGCGTAGGCGTAGCCCTGGCCGTAGCCCAGGTCCTTCATCAGCCCGGTCGGGGCGTTGCGGATGACGAGCGGCGGCGGCAGCGAGCCGCTCTGCTCGATCTCGGCCATGACCGCCTTGTAGGCGACGTAGGTCGCGTTCGACTTGGGCGCGAGCGCGAGGTGCACGACGACCTGCGCCAGCGCCAGTTCGCCCTCGGGACTGCCGAGCTGGTGGTAGGCCTGGAACGCGGCCGTCGCGAGCACGAGCGACTGCGGGTCGGCCTCGCCGACGTCCTCGCTCGCGAAGCGCACGAGCCGGCGCGCGACGTAGAGCGGGTCCTCGCCCGCCGCGATCATGCGCCCGAACCAGTAGAGCGAGGCGTCCACGTCCGAGTCGCGCAGGCACTTGTGGAGCGCGCTGATGAGGTTGAAGTGCTCCTCGCCCGCGCGGTCGTAGCGCAGGTGCCTGCGGGCGAGCGCCTCGCGAACGTCGTCGGCCTCGATGCCGCGGCCGTGCGCCTCGGCGGCGGCCGCCGCGATCTCGAGCGTGGTGAGCGCGCGGCGCGCGTCGCCGTCGGCCGCCGCGGCGAGCAGGTCGAGCGCCTCGGCGCTCGCCACGACGCGGCCCGCGAAGCCGTGTTCCGAGGCCAGCGCGCGGTCGAGCAGCGCGCGCACGTCCGGGGCCTTGAGCTCCTTGAGGACGAGGACGCGCGCGCGGCTGAGCAGGGCCGAGTTCACCTCGAAGCTCGGGTTCTCGGTCGTGGCGCCGATGAAGACGATGTCGCCGCGCTCGACGTGGGCCAGGAACGCGTCCTGCTGCGCCTTGTTGAAGCGGTGGATCTCGTCCACGAACAGGATGGTCGGCTGCTTCGTGCGCCGCCGGTGCTGCGCGGCGCGCTCCATGACCTCCTTCACTTCCCTGACGCCCGAGAGCACCGCCGACAGCTGGACGAACGGCACGCCCGCGGTGCGGGCCACCAGCCGGGCGATCGTGGTCTTGCCGGTGCCGGGCGGGCCCCACAGCACGATGCTCGAGAGGTGACGCCCGTCGCGCATGAGCGCGACCGGGCTGCCCGGGTGCAGCAGGTGTTGCTGGCCGACCAGCTCCTCGAACGTGCGCGGCCGCATGCGGTCGGCGAGCGGCGCGTTCGGGCCGGGCTCCTCGGGGACCCCGGAAGGCCCGCCCGGCGGGACGGGCGGCTCGCCGAACAGGTCGCCGGTCACGTCCCCGCGGTCCCGTTCCGGCGCAGCCAGCCGAGCAGCAGCTCGACCGCGTCGTCGGCGGTCGCCGGGCGGCCGAGCGCAATGCCCTGCGACTCGAGCTTCTGGAACAGCTCGGCGAGCACCGGCGGCTCGATGTTCGAGGCCTTCAGCACGTCGAGGTTGCGGAAGACGGCCTCCGGGGTGCCCTGGGCGACGATCTCGCCGCCCTTCTTGAGCACGTAGACCTTGTCCGCGAGCGGCGCGACCAGTTGCACGTCGTGCGTCGCGACGACGAGCGAGACGCCCTGCTCGCGGTTCAGGCGGTTCAGCAACTCGACGATCTCGTTGCGCGAGGCCGGGTCGAGGCCCTCGAACGGCTCGTCGAGGACGAGCAACTCGGGGTCGAGCACCAGCGCCCCGGCGAGCGCGACCTTGCGCTTCTCGCCGCCCGAGAGGTAGTGGCAGACCTTGTGGCGCAGGTGCTCGATGCCGGCCCGGCGCAGCGCGAACGACGCCTTCTCCTCGACCTCGCGGTCGGTGTAGCCGTAGTTGCGCGGACTGAACGACACGTCGTCGTACACGGTCGGAGCGACGATCTGCTCGTCGGCGTTCTGGAGCAGCACGCCGATGCGCTCGCGGATCTTGCTGAACTGCCGCGCGGGGTCCACGCCGAACACGCGCACCTCGCCCTCCTGCGACTGCAGCAGGCCGAGCAGGTGGTAGAGCAGCGTGCTCTTGCCGCAGCCGTTCGGCCCGAGGATCACCACGCGCTGGCCCTGCTCGACCACGAAGTCGAGCCCGCACAGGTGCACGGTCGTTCGGTCGGGATAGGTGTGGCGCACGCACGAGACGTGGACGATCGGTTCGCTCATCCGAGCCTCACCCCGTGGAAGGCGAAGGCCACCGCGAGAACCCAGAGGAGCGCGGCCCCCACCCAGGCGTCCGCCCATCCCAGCTCGAGCCAGTGGCGGCAGCCGCAGATGCGGCCCGAGTGCCCGCGCAGCGACATCACCTGGTAGAGCCGGTGGCTGCGGTCGAAGCCTGAGAGCACGACCGTGCCCACCGCCTCGCCGAGCATGTTCGCCCGCCGGCGGAGCGGGCCGCTCATCGCCCCGCGCAGGAACAGCGCGCGCCACAGCCGCTCGACGCGCGCGAGCAGAGCGAAGACGGCGCGGTAGGTCAGGAACAGGCTGTCGCCGAGCGCGCGCGGCATGATCCGCGAAAGCGGCGCGAACAGGTCCGGGTAGGGCGTCGTGCCGACGAGCCAGAGCGCCGCGAGGCTCGCGACGATCGGCCGCATGCCGAGCACGGCCACCTCGGCGAGGTCGCCGCGGAAGCGCGCGACCACGAAGATGAACGCGAACAGCAGCGGCGTGCCGGCCGCCGCGGCGACGAGGCCGGCGGGCATGCGTGCGGTGACGCAGAGCGCGAAGGCCGTCCCCAGCAGCAGCGCCAGCACCAGCCAGGACGGCGAGAACACGGCCGCGCCGACCAGCGCCAGCGTCATCGCCAGCTTGGAGACCGCGCTGGCGCGGTGCCAGGTCGTCCGCCCGGCGCTGGCGAGGTAGTCGATCTGGGCGAACGTGTTGATCACGGTTCCCGCCCCTCCTCGGCCGGCGCGGGCTCGCCGGCGGGCCGCGGCAGCAGGTCCGGGCGCACGCGGGCGAGGAAGCGCGCGAGGCCGTAGCCGAGCAGCGACTCGAGACCCACGGCCAGGGCGAGCATCGGCAGCAGCACGGCGACGAGCACGCCGCCCTGCAGCCAGCGCAGGCCGTGCTCGACCTCGTGGTCGCCGGCCGCGGTGGGGTCGAGCGTCACGCTCAGCCACAGCAGCGCGATCCACAGCACCGTCGAGAAGAGCTGCGAGACGGCCGTCGCGGCGGCCATCGCGCCGGCCGGCCGCAGCGCGCGCACGAACGCGAGGTACGCCGGCCGCGCGATCGCGGCGCCCGCGCCGAGCACCAGCGTGTTGAGGCCGATCACGGTGAAGCCCCCCTGCCCCATCAGCGCGAGGATGAGCGTCACGACGAAGCTCACCTGCAGCGCGCCGGCGCCGCCGATGAGCACGCCCACCGGCCCGGCCAGCGTCATGCAGTAGTCGAACGCGGTGATCGGGACGGGCACGGCCATCAGGACCAGCATGACGCCGCCGAGCGCGCTCTGCAGGGCCACGGGGCGCGGACCGGCGCTGGCCTGCCCGCGCGTGCACAAGAACAGCACCACGGCCATGAGCAGCAGGCCCGCGGCCCAGAGCGGGACGGGCAGCACGCCGTCGGGAATGTGGAGATGGGACAAGGGGCTCTTCCGGGTCGGTGATCGCGCTTCGGGGCCGGCCGCCCTACTGGGCCCAGGCGAGCGCCACGCCCGCGGCCCGCGCGCCGGCATCATGCAGCGCCGCGAGCGCCGCGTCGAGCGTCGCGCCGGTGGTGACGACGTCGTCCACGAGCAGCACCCGCCGGCCGCGCAGGCGCGCGGCGCGCTCGGCGGCGAACGCGCCGGCCAGGTTGGCGCGCCGGGCCGCGGGCCCCAGCCGCGCCTGCGGAGCCGTGGCCCGGACGCGCCGCAGCGCCCCGGGCCACCGCGGCGCGCCGAGCGCGTCGGCCAGCGCGTCGGCGAGCGCGGCCGACTGGTTGTAGCCCCGCTCGCGCAGCCGCGCCGGATGCAGCGGCACCTCGAGCACGAGGTCGGGCCGGCGCCGCGAGGCCGGCAGGGCCGAGGCCAGTTCGGCGCCGAGGCCTCCCGCGAGCCCCGGGCGGTCGCCGTACTTGAGCGCGTGGACGACCGCCGCGGCCCGATCGTCGAACAGCCAGGGCGTGTAGACGGCGAAACCCGCGTGGCGCACGCACCCGGCGGGCTCGCGTTCCGCGACCAGGCAGCGCGCGCAGAGCGGAACGCGCAGGCGCGGGATGCGCGCGGCGCACGCGTCGCAGAGCAGCCGCTCCGGGCCGGCCGGCGCGGCGCAGCCCGGGCAGCGCTGCGGCAGCACGACGGCCGCGAGCGCGGCGAGCAGCGCGCTCATCGCGGCCAGCCCACCGCGGCGGCGAGCGGTTCGAGCGGCACTTCGCGCCCGAGCCAGAGCGAGAGCGAGCGGCGCGCCTGGTGCACGAGCAGGCCCAGCCCGTCCTCGGCCCGCAGCCCCTGCCGGCGCGCCTCGCGCACCCACGGCGTGGGCTCGGGGCCGTACGTCAGGTCCACGACCAGCGCGGTGCGCGCGACCCGCCCAAGCGGCGCCGGAGGCTCCTCGCCCGAGAGCGGCGTGCAGTTGACGATCACCGTGCTCTCGGCGAGCGCGTCGTGCTCCTCGTCGCTGCGCCAGCCGAGGAAGCGCTCGTCGAGCCCCTCCCCCCACGCGAACTGCGCGTCCTGAGGCCGCCGCGCGCTCACGACCACCTCGCGGCAGCCGGCCCACTGCAGCGCCAGCGCGAGGCTGCGCGCCGCGCCGCCGGCGCCCAGCAGCACGACGCGCTCGCGGGCGGGGTCCCGGTGCAGCACCTTGAGCAGGTCCACGAAACCCGGTCCGTCCGTCGTCTCGGCGTAGCCGCCGGGCTCGCGGAACAGGATGGTGTTGGCCGAGCGCGATCGTTCGGCGCTGACCGAGGCCTTCGCCACGCAGTCGAGCGCGGACTCCTTGAGCGGGTGCGTCAGGTTGCAGCCGAGATAGCCGCGCGCGGCGAGGTCCGCGAGGCGCTCCGGCAGTTGCGCCACGCTGGTGCGGAGGGCCTCCGACTCGCACGCCACGCCGACGGCCGCGCACCCCGCGCGGTGCAGCACCGGCGACAGCGTGTAGGCCAGCGGGTCGCCGAGGACCGCGAGGCGGACCGGCCCGCTCACGTCTTCGGGGCCGCGGGGGCCCGGCGGCGGAGGCGCAGCAGCATCAGCACCGAGAACATGGCCAGCGCGAAGCTCGTGAGCTGGCTCTCGGTCACGGCCAGCGGGCCGGCGTGCAGGAACACGGCGTCCGCCTCGTACGCGCGCGTCATGTCGATGGGCACGCGCACGACGGCGAACGCGAGCAGGAACGACCAGAACAGCACGCCGGGCACGCGCACGCGCTTGCGCACGAACCACACGACGAGGAACAGCACGAGCCCGAGCCCGGCGTTGTAGAGCTGCGACGGGTGCACGGGCGTGTCGCCGAACTCGAGGTACGCGAACGAGTCGCGCGGGAACGTCACGCCCCAGGGCAGCGTGGTCGGGTGGCCGTAGCAGCAGCCGTTGAAGTGGCAGCCGAGCCGGCCGAAGACGAGCCCGAGCGCGAGCGACGGGGTGAGCGCGTCGGCGACGAGCCAGCGCGGCAGGCCGAAACGGCGCGCCGCCACCAGCCCGGCGAACGTGCCGGCGACGATGCCTCCGTAGAGCGTGAGCCCGCCCTGCCACAGGGCGAGGACGCTGCCCCACTCGTCGCGGAACTCGCCCAGGTGCTCGATCACGTAAAGGCCGCGCGCGCCGATGACGGCGGCGATCAGCGCGACCAGGATGACGTTCACGAACCGGTCCTCGTCCAGGCGCAGCCGGCGCGCCTCGCGCATGCCGAGCCAGGTTCCGACGAGGAACGCCAGCGCCATCGCCGCGCCGAAGGAGCGCACGTGCAGGGGGCCGAATTGGAACAGCTCGGGATGCATCAGTACTCCCGGCGCCGCAGCGCCACGTTCTGCAGGAGGCCGATCTGGACGCAGTTCACGACCAGAGCCGTGCCGCCGTAGGACAGGAACGGCAGCGGCACGCCGGTCACCGGCGCCCACCCGACCGTCATGAGGATGTTGACCATGACGTGGAAGAACAGCGCGGTCACGACGCCCACGGCCAGCAGGCTCGCGAACCCGTCGCGCGCCACCACCGCCAGCCGGTAACCGCGGATGATGACGACGGCGTAAAGTACCACCGCCGCCAGCGCGCCGAGCAGGCCGAACTCCTCGCCGACGACCGAGTAGATGAAGTCCGTGTGGCGCATGGGCAGGAACGCGAGCGCCTTCTGCGAGCCCTTGAGGTAGCCCTTGCCGGCGACGCCGCCCGAGCCGATGGCGATCTTGGACTGGATGATCTGGTAGCCCGCGCCGTAGGGGTCGTGCTCGGGGTTGATGAACGTCTCGATGCGGCGCTTCTGGTAGTCGTGCAGCTTCCCCCAGAGCTGCGGCGTCTGCCACGCGACGACGCCGTTCAGCGCCACGATCGCGAGCAGGAGCGACAGGCGCGGGCGCGCGAACGCGAGCAGCAGCGCGAACAGCCCGACGAACCACCAGACGGTGCCGGTCACGAAGTAGAGCGCCACGTTGAAGGCCGGCGACAGCCCGAGCAGCAGCCGCCCGGGCGGCATGCCCGCCCAGAAGTACATCGCGACCAGCATCGCCGGGAACGACATCGCCGTGCCGAGGTCGGGCTCCTTGGCCACGAGCGCGAACGGCACCAGGGCGATGAAGAGCGGCGGCAGCCACCAGCGGGCGCGGCGCAGGTCGATCTTCGAGTGGTCGAAGAAGCGCGCGAGCACGAACGTGGTGGCGATCTTGGCGATCTCGCTCGGCTGGAACTGCAGCGGGCCGATCTCGAGCCAGCGCTTCGCGCCCATCTTGCTGGTGCCGACCAGCAGCACCGCCACCAGCAGCGCGAGCGAGACCAGGTAGAGCGGCCACGACAGCGAGTCGTAGAGCCGGAAGTGGATCGCGGCCACGACCCACGCGGCGCCGAACGCGAGCGCGAACCAGACGAGCTGCTTCATCCACAGGCCCTGGTGCGCGCCGGGGATCGAGGTCGCGCTGTAGACGGTGAGCAGCCCCATGGCGACCAGGCCGAGCGTGGCGAGCGCGAGCGGCCAGTCGAGCGGCGGCAGGCGGAGCCTAGTCACCGGCCACCTCCGCCGTGTCGCCGGGCGCGTGCGCCGGGGCGCGCGGCGCGACCGCCGTCGAGTCGCGAAGCAGGACGCGCTTGAGCACGTGCGCGGCGATGGGCGCGCAGACGCTGCCGCCGTGTCCGCTGTTCTCGGCGACGATGGCGATCGCGATCGTGGGGGCGTCGGCGGGCGCGTAGCACACGAACAGCGCGTGGTCGTTGCCGTGCGGGTTCTGCGCGGTGCCGGTCTTGCCGGCGACGCGGATGCCGGGCAGCCGCGTGGCGGTCGCGGTGCCGGCCGAGACCACCTTCTCCATGGCCTCGTGCACGACGGCCCAGTGCTCGGGGTCGGTCGCGAGGCCCGGTTCGACGGGCTTCTCGACCCGGAAGCCGGGCACCCCGCCGACGGTCCTCACCACGTGCGGGCGGACCGCGCGCCCGCCGTTGGCGAGGATCGACGTCATGGTCACGAGCTGGACCGGCGAGGTGAGCAGCTCGCCCTGGCCGATGCCGAGGTTGAGCAGCACCCCGCGCGGCCACGAGCCGGCCTTGAATCGCTTGTTGTACCAGGCGTCGTCGGGCACCAGGCCCTTCGTCTCGGCGGGCAGGTCGATGCCGGTCTTGCCGCCCAGCCCGAGCGCGCGCGCGGTGGACTCCAGCCGGTCGAGGCCCAGCATCAGTCCGAGCTGGTAGAAGTAGACGTCGCAGGAGTGCTGGAGCGCGCCGATCATGTCGAGCGATCCGTGCCCGCGCTTCTCCCAGCAGCCGAAGCGGCGGCCGCCGAACGTGTAGCCGCCGGCGCAGGCGACGGGCAGGCGGGTCGTGCGCTTCGCGAGCCCGTGGTGCAGCGCCGCGAGCATGGTCACCATCTTGAAGGTCGAGCCCGGCGGGTAGGCGCTCTGGATGGCGCGGTTCAGGAGCGGGTTGCCGTCGCCCGCGGTCAGTTCGCGCCAGCGCGCGAACGAGATGCCGCGGGAGAACTCGTTCGGGTCGAACTGCGGGCGGCTCACCATGCCGAGGATCGCCCCGTCGCGCGGGTCCATGGCGATCGCGGCGCCGTGCCGGATGCCGCTCATGGCCTCCTCCATCGCGCGCTGCACGTCGAGGTCCACGGTGAGCGTCACGTCGTGCCCCGGCACGGGCGGGCGCGGCGGGCTGCCCGCGAGGCCGGAGACGCGCTTGCCCATCGCGTTCACGACGACGAACTCGGCGCCGTCCTGGCCGCGCAGGATCTCCTCGTATCGCCGCTCGACGCCCGTCTTGCCGATCAGGTCGCCGAGCCGGTAGCCCGACGCCTCGCGCTCCTTCAGCTCCTGGTCGTTGATCTGCCCGGCGTAACCGAGCAGCTGGGACGCCGCCATGCCCTCGGGGTAGCTGCGCAGCGGCACGACCTGGACGTCGAGCCCCGGCAGGTCGGCGCGCATCTCCTCGACCGCGGCCATCACGCCGAACGGCGCGTTGCGGCGCAGCACGGCGGTCTGCCCGCTCCCGTTGGCCTCGGCGACGCGGCGCTTGACGGCGGCCGTGTCGTCCTCGATGAGCCCGGCGACGCTCGCGTACCAGTCCGAGTCGAGCGCGGCGCGCGCGCGCGCGGCGCTCTCGGCCGGCATGGGGCGGAACACGATGTCGAAGGACGGCCGGTTGTCGGCGAGCAGCCTCCCGTAGCGGTCGCGGATCGCGCCGCGAGGGGCGCGCAGCACGTCGAGTCGAACGCGGTTCTGCTCGGCGAGGCGGGCCAGCTCCTCGTGCTGGACGACCTGCAGGCGCAGCAGCCCCAGCACGACGAGCCCGAACCCGGCCAGGACCACGGCCGTGAGCACGCCGAAGCGCTCGTCCTTAACCCTTCGCGGTGGTCCGGGCGGCATGCGCGAAGACCGATCGTCCGAGGACGCGGCGCAGGAGCCCGAGCAGCACGGCCCCGAACGCCCCGGTGAGCAGCGCGGCGAGGAACGCGCGGCCGAGCAGGAACGGCAGCCCGGCCGTGTCGCGACCCAGCTCGAACGCCGCGCTCCAGAGCTGGTGGACGAGCACGCCCGTCGCGACCAGCGCGAACTGCGTGCGCCCGCTGTCGCGCACGAGCGTGCCGGCGAGCCGGCCGCTGGCGTAGCCGAGCAGCGTGAGCAGCAGCGCGTGCCGCCCGAGCCAGTGCGCGGCGTCGAGGTCGGCCATCAGCCCGACGGCGAAGCCCATGGTGGCGCCCCAGGCATCGCCGTGGCGCAGCGCCCACACGACGGTCACGAACGCCAGGGCGTCGAGCACGATCCCGCGCGCGGCGAGGCTCGAGAGCGCGGTCGAGCGCAGCAGCATCGCGACGAGCGCGACGAGCAGGAACCCTCCGAGCGGCCTCACGGCGCCGCCCTCCGGACGCTGTCGGCGCGCGCGGCCCCCACGTCGCGCGCCGCGGCCAGCGCCGAGTCGCGGCGGGCGCGGCGGCGCTCCGCCTCGAGCGCGGCGAGCCGGGC
>CAZUEM010000100.1:12168-13244 GCA_964619155.1 uncultured bacterium | reverse complement strand
TGGGCGCGGTGGTGCTCGAGCGCAGGCTCCCCGACGACCCGATGCTCGCGCTCGCGGCGCGCGAGTGGGCCGCGCTGCCGCCGCCCGCGGGCGAGGCGCCGGCGGCCCCGGAGGAGCTGTTCGGGCGCTTCCGCTTCGCGCCCGGCGACGACTACGAACTGCTGCTCGCGATCGAGCCCGGCCGCTTCGACGCCTGCGCCGAAGCGGCGCGCGAGGCGGGCACGCCGCTCTTCCGCATCGGCCAGTTCACGCCGGCCGCGGGAGCGCTCGTGCTGCAGCGCGCGGACGGCGAGGAAGTGCCGCTGCCCGGCCGGGGCTACGACCACTTCGGCTGAGCGCCGCCCCGCGGGGCGAAGCGAACGGGCCGGCCGCGCGGAGCGCGCGGCCGGCCCGTCGTTCGCGACCGGCCCGCGCCGTCAGGCCTTGCGCGTGGCCGTGCGGGCGGACGCGGCGACCTTGCGGGCCGGCTTCGCCGCCGGCGCCACCGCGGGCCGGCGCGCCACGCCGCGCACCGGCTTCGCCGGCTTCTTCGCGCGCGCGGCCGGCGCGGGACGGCGCACCCGGACGTGCAGCTGCTCGATCACGCGGTCGCCGTCCACGTCCTGCAGGCCGCGGAAGCGCGCCTCCATCGCCAGCAGCGCCTTCTTGCGCGGCAGGCCGCCGGCGTAGCCGGTGAGCTTGCCGTCGGCGCCGAGCACGCGGTGGCAGGGGACGACGATCGCGATCGGGTTCTGGTTGGCCGCGAGCCCGACCGCGCGCGCCGCCTTCGGCTCGCCGATCGCCTTCGCGATCTCGCCGTAGCTGCGCGTCTCGCCGTACGGGATCCCGGCCAGCGCGCGCCAGACCCGGAGCTGGTATTCCGTGCCCGCGGGGTCGAGCGGGACCTGGAACGCCTTGCGCGTGCCGCAGAAGAACTGCTCGAACTGCTCGGCGAGCGGCCGCAACTCGCGCACCGAGGGCTCCCAGGCCGCGCCGGGGTTGGCGGCGGCGTGCGCGGCGATCGTGCGCTTGAGGCTGCGACGATCCATGAATTCCACATAGCGCAGGCCGCGCTCGGTGGCCGCGAGGAACAGCAG
>CAZUEM010000100.1:0-12068 GCA_964619155.1 uncultured bacterium | reverse complement strand
GATCCATGAATTCCACATAGCGCAGGCCGCGCTCGGTGGCCGCGAGGAACAGCAGCCCCAGCGGCGAAGGCGCCGACATCACGTGGTAGAGGATTCGCATGGCGGCGCAGTCTAGTGCAGGGCCCACGGCCGGGCCAAGAACGGAACCGCGGGGCCCGCTCAGCGATCCCGGCCGCGCGGCCGCGGCAGCAGCGCGCCGGTGCGCGCGGCGTAGCGCGCCCACTCGTCGCTGAAGCGCACCGCGAGCATGCGCTCCTCGCGGCGGACGCGGGCGAGCTGCGCCGCCAGCATGAGCGCCGGCACCGGCAGCGCGAAGGCGCTGCCGAAGGCGAGCGCGCCCCCCAGGCACGCCAGCAGCGAGCCGAGGTAGCCCGGGTGGCGGACGAACGCGTACGGCCCGCCGGTCTCGAGCACGTGGCCCTTCTGCAGCGCGACGAGCGGCGAGAAGCGCCGCCCGAGCCGCGCCATCGCGGCGATGCGCAGCGCGAGCCCGCCCGCGACGAGCGCGACGCCGCACCACGAGACGGTGTTCGCGAAGGGAAGCGTGGCGAGCGCCCGCCTCGCCCCGAACGCGCCGAGCGGCGCGGCCGCGAGCGGCAGCACGAGCAGCGCCAGCATGACGAGCGGGTCCGGGCTCTTGGCCGCGAGATCCTGTCCGCGCACCGGCCGCAGCAGCGCGAGCGCGAGGCCCGCGACGCCCGAGACCACGAGCAGCGCCAGCGCGCGCGGGTCGCGCACGAGCAACTCCGGGTCGCCGAGCCCGAGCGCCAGCAGCGCCGCGTCGAGCGCCAGCACGAGCAGCGCCGAGACGATCGAGCGGAGCGGGTGCGGGCGCGGATCGGCCACGGCGCGGCGCGTCCCCGTCAGCGGCTCTCGATGAACAGCTCGTGCTTCGCCCAGTCGAACGTCACCCGGCGCCCGCGGAAGAAGTCGGGTCCGGTGAGCCCGTCCAGCCGCACGCCCTCGCGCCAGGCCTCGCCCGGGTCCATCGCGCCCATCCAGCCCGGCACGCGGTCGGCGACCACGCCGCCCAGCGTCAGCGTCGGGATCGGCACCTGCGCCCACGGCCGGCCCTGCATCACCATGCCGGGGCCGCGCATCAGGTTCGCCATCTTGCCGGCCTTGAGGCCCAGTTCCTCGAACAGCTCGGCCGGGCCGCCGAAGCCCGCGCCGGGCAGGCCGGTGCCGACGATCATGGCGAGCTTCCGGCCGCCGCCGATCGTGCCCCAGGCCACGAGCTGGTTCTCGGTCCAGCGCTCGAACGGCACGCGCTGGCCGCGCACCGCGGGCACGGCCGGCGCGCCGTCGCGGTGCAGCTCGATGCGCTGGGCGCGGAAGTCCATCACGAAGCCGGCGCGCTCGAGCAGCGGCAGGCCGATGACGAGCGCGATGTCGCGCCCCATCGGGTTCACGTCGATGCTGTAACGGTGCAGCGACGTCGAGGCCATCGGCACGTTCGCGAAGGTGAAGCCCGCGAGCTCGACCGTGCGCGCGAGCGCGTTTCCGGCCGCCGCGTGCGAGCCGATCCAGAACACCGCGCGCTCGCCGCCCAGCTGCTCGAGCCGGTTCGCCCGCATCGCCGCCGGGTCCACGAGCACGTGCGGGCAGCCGGGGTCCACGGCCGCGAGCACGACGCTGCCGTTCAGCTTCACCTTGACCAGCGGCACCGGCCAGGCGCGCTCGAAGCGCGCCGAGCCCGTCGCCGGTCCCGGCTGCAGCTCGTACGCGCCCACCTCCTGCAGCCGCTCGAGCAGCGGCAGGTGCCCCTCGTCGCCGACCGCGGGCGCGATCCCGGCCGCTCCCTTCCAGTCGCCGCGCCGCAGCCGCGCGGCGTACAGGTCGCGCGCCGCGCCCTCGGCGTCGCCGGCCGCCGCGAGCAGGCTCTCGGCGCTCGCGACGCGGTGGCGGTAGAGCGCCATCTTGCCGAGCCCGGCGAGCGCCGGGCGGTCGCCGGGGCGCAGCTCGAGCACCCGGCCGAGCACCTTCTCGGCGTCGTTCCAGCGCCCGAGGCGCAGCAGCGCCTGGCCGAGCGTCGCGAGCCGGGCCGGGTCGTCGCCGTGGCCGGACGTGTCCCGCACCGCGTCGCGCAGCAGCGTCTGCGCTTCGCGCCAGTTCGCGGGGGCGTCGTCCTGCGCCGCGGCGGGCGGCGCGCCGGCGCACGCGAGGAGCGCGAGCAGGATCGGGAACGCGCCGAGGCGCGCGCGGGCGGTCATGACGCGAGGAACCTCCTGGCCGTGCGCAGCAGGACTTCCGCGCCGATGCGCAGGACGTCCTCGTCCACGTCGAACCTGGGGTGATGGTGGTCGTGCACGAGCCCGCGCGCTTCGTTGCGCGAGCCGACCGCGATGAAGACGCCGGGCACCTTCGCGAGGAACGCCGAGAAGTCCTCGCCGCCCATCGTGCGCACGTCGTCGCGCACGCGTTCGGCCCCGACCACCTCGGCGGCGGCGGCGCTCGCGATCCCGCACATCGCCGGGTCGTTCACGGTCGGCAGGTTGCCGCGCTCGAATTTCACCTCGGCGGTGCAGCCCATGGCCCGCGCGACGCCCTGCGCGACGCGCTCGACCATGCCCGGGATCGCCTCCCACAGGCCGCGGTCGAACACGCGGATGGTGCCGTTCATCCATGCGGTCTCGGGAATGATGTTGAAGGCGGTGCCCGCGCGCAGCTGCGTGACGCTCACGACCGCCGGGTGGAACGGGTCGGCGTTGCGCGACACGATGGTCTGCAGCGCGGTCACCATCTGCGCCAGGCACACGACCGGGTCCACGCCGGCGTGCGGCATCGCGCCGTGAGCGCCCTTGCCGCGGACCGTGACCGTGAACTCGTCCACCGCCGCCATCCACGGCCCCGGCGTCACGCCGACGAGGCCGAGCGGCAGGTCCTGCCACACGTGCAGGCCGAACGCCGCGTCCGGCTTGGGCTCGAGCAGCACGCCGTCGTGGATCATGGCCTCGGCGCCGCCCTTGGGGCCGCCCAGCTCCTCGGCGGGCTGGAACACGAACACCACGGCGCCCGCGAGGTCCTTCGCCTCGGCGGCGAGGCGCTTCGCGACCGCGAGCAGGATGCTGACGTGGCAGTCGTGCCCGCAGGCGTGCATCTTGCCGTCCGTCCGCGAGCGGTACGGCACGTCGTTCTCCTCGTGGATCGGCAGCGCGTCCATGTCGGCGCGCAGCAGCACGGTCTTCCCGGGGCGCGCGCCGCGCAGCGTCGCGACCACCCCGGTGCGCCCGACGTTCGTGCGCGGCTCGAGCCCGAGCGCGCGCAGCTTCGCGGCGACGATGCCCGCGGTGCGCACCTCCTCGAAGCCGAGCTCGGGGTGCTGGTGCAGGTCGCGCCGGACGGCGATCAGCTCGTCGACGTCGGGACCCGTGAAGGCGGGCGTGGCGATGGTCATGGGCGGGCCTCGCGTGAGGATGTCCGGGAGCAGGACGGCAATGCGCGCCGCATCTTGCCATCGCCCGGGGCCGCCACCAAGAACGGCGGGCGGGCCGGTCCGCTGACCGGCCCGCCCGCGCCGTGCGCCGCCGCGGCCGCGGCGTCACCAGCCGGCCTTGCCCTCGCGCTCGACGCGGTAGGTCGAGAAGTGCCAGAGCGGCGCCTGCACCGACAGCGTCGCCACGCTCACCGTCGAGCCCGCGCACGCCTCCCACGCGGCCGCGTCCGGGTTCCACCAGCTCATGTACGAGGCGGAGACGAGGTCGGCGCCGAGCGGCCGCGCGTCGGCGACGAGCAGCACCGGCAGCAGGAAGCCGTTGCGCTCCTCGGGGGTGATGCTCAGCTCGACGACGGGCTTCGTCACGTCCGGCTGGCGGACGGTGACGATGGCGTCGCCCTTGAGCGCGCCGGGCGGGACGACCAGCGTGAAGCCGCCGGCCGACACGGTGCCGCCGAGGGCCGCGCGCACGTAGCCCGAGCGTGAGGCGCTCGTGACGTTCGCGGCCGGCGCTCCGCCGGGCGCGGCCGGATCGTCCGTCGCGGGAGCGGACGGCTCGACGGCGGCCGTGGGGGTGGTCGGAAGCGACGAGCAGCCGGCCACGAACAGGCCCGCGGCCGCCACCAGCGAGAGGGCGCCGAACAGGTTGCGGAGCGTCACGGTCGAATCCTCCGGGTCCGTCGCGGGGGCCGCCGGGGATGGAGCCCGGCCCGGCCGTCCGCACCCGGAGTGCAGCGCAACCCGCGTGCCTCGCGGGGGTCCGGCGAATTCGCGCTCTCGCGTCCGGAGTGCAGGGCGCGAACGGCTGCGGCCGAGCGGCTTGCGGGCGCGGCGCGCGGGACGCCGCGCGCCCCCTTGCGAAGCGCCCGGCCCCGCCGTCGCGCCTCGCGGGGGCATCCGCCGCAGCGCTGCGGGATTCGCCCCGGCGCGCAAGCGAGCGGGGCCGCGGCATCGCTGCCGCGGCCCCGCCGGTTCACCGGTGCGGACGAAGGGTCACTTCGTCAGCATCTTGCGCCGCTCGATCTCCTTCTTGAGGACGTCCTTGTTGGTCACGACGAACTCGACGCGGCGGTTCTTCGCCATGTTCAGCGCGTTGTTGTTCGGGGCGACCGGACGGGCCTCGCCGTAGCCCTTCGCGGCGAGCTGGCTGGCCTGGATGTCCGGGAACTTTTCGAGCAGGTAGGCGCGCACCGACTCGGCGCGGGCCTCGGACAGCTTCTGGTTCGACGCCGCGGTGCCGCGCGCGTCCGTGTGGCCGCCGATCTCGATGTTGAGCTGCGACCACTTGCGCAGGACGGTGCCGACCTCGTTGAGCGCCGGGTAGGACTCCGGCAGCAGGTCGGCCTTGCCCGTCTCGAAGTTGACGCCCTGCAGGCGGATCATGCCGGTGTCGAGGAGCTGCGTCTCCTTCTCGGTCACCTCGATCGGGCAGCCCTCGGCGTCCACCTTGAGGCCGGCGGCCGTCTCGGGGCACTTGTCGAGGCCGTCGTACACGCCGTCGCCGTCCGCGTCGCTCGGGCAGCCCTTCGCGTCCACCTTCGCGCCGGTCGGGGTGTTCGCGCACTGGTCGAGGCCGTCGAGCACGCCGTCACCGTCGCTGTCCTTCGGGCAGCCGGTCGCGTCCACGGTCGCGCCCTTCGGGGTGTCCGGGCACTTGTCGAGGCCGTCGTACACGCCGTCGCCGTCGCTGTCCTTCGGGCAGCCCGACGCGTCCACGGTCGCGCCCTTCGGCGTGCCGAGGCACTTGTCGAGGCCGTCCCAGACGCCGTCGCCGTCCGAGTCGCTCGGGCAGCCGGTGGCGTCCACGGTCGCGCCCGCCGGCGTGCCCGGGCACTTGTCCTTCCTGTCCGGCACGCCGTCGCCGTCGGCGTCCTTCGGCTTGCCGCCCCAGGCGAAGTCGAGGCCGGCCCACAGCTGCTGGTCCGCCTGGTCGGCGCGCGCCCAATGCTTCTGCGGGACGCTCAGGACGTTCCGGCCCTCGAGGCGCAGCGCCAGGTTGTCGCCGAACCACGCGCGCCAGCCGACCGCCTGCTCGAAGGTGCCGAAATGGATCTCCTCCACGCCGGTCACGTCGGCTTCGTAGCGCACGTATCCGCCGCCGGCCGCGAGGTAGGGGCCGCCGAAGCTCCAGGTCACGGGCGTGAACATCAGGCTGCCCGAGAGATTGAGGACCGTGACCTCGTCCTCGCGCGCGTTGTCTTCCTTGGGCTTCGAGTACGCGCCGGCGGCCTCGATGTCCCACCACGGGTTCAGGCGGGCGCCGAGCCGCGCCCCGAAGATGGGCGCGTCGGCGAGCGGGTCGCCGGCCGGGTAGTGGTTCCGGTCCGAGAACATGCCGTAGCCCGCCATCGGGGTGACCCAGAAGAGGCTCCCCTCCGGGGCGGCGGCGCTCGCGACGCCGCCCGCGAATGCGCAGGCGCCGGCGAGCAGGAACGAAGTGAGGGCGATACGGAAGCGCATGGGGTCCACCTCCTGCTGGACGGGGAAACGACATCGGTGTCGTGCGTGGCGCGGGTCCGTTCAGGGGCGGACGATAGGCTCAACGGCGCGGCAGCGGCAAGCCGGGATGCGCGCGGCGGCCCCGGGACGACCGTTCGTCCGCCCCGGCGCACCGTTCGGCGCAGGAATATCGCGCCCCTCGCGCGCCGCCGGGCATTCTCCGCGCGCCGCCCGGGGACGATTTCCGATTCCGGGCGGGTGCGGAGGAAATCCCCATGGCGGTGCTGAGGATCGAGGACGCGCGCAAGCGCTTCGGGGCGACCGAGGCCCTGCGCGGGTTGTCGCTGGAGCTGCGCGAGGGCGAGTTGCTCGCCCTGCTCGGCCCCAACGGCGCGGGCAAGACCACGCTGGTGCGCGCGCTCGCCGGGCGCGTGCGCCTCGACGGCGGGCGGCTCGCCCTGCTCGGGCGCGAGCTGGCGCCCGGGGCCCCGCGGCCGGAGCTGGGCATCGTGCCGCAGGAGATCGCGATCTACCCCTCGCTCACCGCGGCCGAGAACCTCGAACTGTTCGGCCGCCTCGCCGGGGTGAGCGGCGCCGCGCTGCGCGAGCGCGTGCGCTGGGCGCTCGAGTGGACCGGCCTCGGCGAGCGGCCGAAGGCGCACGCCGGCGCGTTCTCGGGCGGCATGAAGCGGCGGCTCAACATCGCCTGCGGCGTGCTGCACGAGCCGAAGGTCGTGCTGCTCGACGAGCCCACCGTGGGCGTGGACCCGCAGAGCCGCGAGCGGATCTTCGAGATGCTGGCCTCGCTGCGCGCTCGCGGCGCGGCGCTGCTGCTCACGACCCACGACCTCGCCGAGGCCGAGGCGCGCTGCGGGCGTGTCGTGATCGTGGACCACGGCCGCGCGGTCGCCGCGGGCACGCTGGCGGACCTGGTCTCGCACGCGGGCCTCGCCGGGCGGCGCGTGCGGGTGCGACTCGAGCGGCCGGCCGCGGCGGCGCCCGCGGGCTTCGCGGCCGGCGACGGCGGCGGCGAGCTGGTCGCGCCCGTCGGCGACGTCGCGGCCGAGCTGCCCGAACTGCTCGCGCAGCTGCGCGCCGCGGGCCACGCGGTGCACGGCCTCGAGGTGCGCGCGGCCTCGCTGCACGAGGTCTTCCTCGCCCTGACCGGAAAGGAGTTGCGCGAATGACCGGCGTCCTGTTCCGGGCCGCGTGGCGGAAGCTGTGGCGGGACCGCGCGGCGCTGCTGCTCGTGTTCGTCGTGCCCGCGGTGTTCTTCTCGATCTTCGCGCTCATCTTCGGGCAGCAGCGGGGCGGCGGGACCGGCCGCGTGCGCGTGCTGGTCGTGGACGAAGCGCGCTCGGCGACGAGCGGGCGGCTGGTCGAGGCGCTCGCGGCCGACAGCGGCCTGCGCGTGCACACCGCGTGGCCGGCTTCGGGCGGCCGCGGCGCCGCCCCCGCGCCGCTCGATCGCGCGCGGGCCGAAGCGCTCGTGCGCGCGGGCGAGGCCCCCGTCGCGCTGGTGCTGCCGGCGGGGCTCGACACGTCGCTGTCGCGCTTCGACGGCCGCGGCGATCCGGTCGAGCTGCTCGCCGACCCCTCCGACCCGGTCGCCACGCCCATGGTGACGGGGCTTTTGCAGCGCGCCGTGCTGCGCGCGGGCCGCGCCGAGGCCGCCGAGTTCGGCGCCGCACCGGACGGCGGCGCGGACGACGACCTCATGCCGGCGCGCACCCGCGTCGTGCCGGTCGCCGGGCGCGAGGAGCGCCCGAACGGGTTCGTGTCGTTCTACGCCGCCGGCATCGCCGTCATGTTCCTGATGTTCAGCGCCAGCGGCGCGGGCGGCGCGCTCATCGAGGAGGCCGAGACCGGAACGCTCGAGCGCGTCCTGTCGAGCCGCGTGGGCATGACGCGCCTGCTGCTCGCCAAGTGGCTGCACATCGCCGTGCTCGGGCTGCTGCAGATCACGGCGATGTTCGCGTGGGGCGCGATCGCGTTCCGCCTGCCGCTGCTCGAGCACCTGGCCGGCTTCGCGGTGATGACGGTGTTCACCGCCGCGTGCTGCGCGTCGTTCGGGCTCGTCATCGCGACGCTCTCGCGCACCCGCCAGCAGCTCCAGGCGCTCGCCAACCTGATCGTACTCACGATGTCGGGGCTCGGCGGCAGCATGTACCCGCGGCCCCTCATGAGCGAGACCATGCAGCAGCTCTCGCTCGCGGGCTTCAACTCGTGGGCGCTGGACGGCTACCTGAAGGTGTTCTGGCGCGACCAGCCGGTCGCGGCGCTGTGGCCGCAGCTGCTGGCGCTGGCGCTGTTCGCGGCCGCGTTCTTCGCGCTGGCGCGGCGGCTCGCCGCGCGCTGGGAGGCCGCGTAGCCCGGGTGCGTTTCAGCGATTCGGCATCATCGGCGCGACGGCGGTGCGTCCGACGAGGGCGAAGCCACGGAGGGCGGGAGCCCGAGTGGATGCAGCGCAGCGAGGCAGGACGCCGAGCCAGCGGGCCGCGGTCGCGCCGATGATGCCGAATCGCCGAAAGCCAGCTAGGCCGCCGTCAGCAGCAGCGGGCCGTCCTTCGTCACGACGAGCGTGTGCTCGTGGTGCGCCGCGAGCGAGCCGTCGGCCGTGCGGACGGTCCAGCCGTCCGAGGCCTCGAACGCATCGCCGCGCCCCATCGCGAGGATGGGCTCGACCGTGATGACGAGGCCCTCGGTCAGCACCGCGCCGCCCTCGGGATCGTCCCAGTTGGGCACCATCGGCTCCTCGTGGATGGTGCGGCCGATGCCGTGGCCCTGCAGCATGCGCACGACCGAGAAGCCGACGCGCCGCACCTCGCGCTCGATCGCGGCGCCGACGTCGCGCACGCGCCGCCCGGGGCGCACCTCGGCGAGCGCGCGCTCGAACGCGCGCTCGGCGCAGGCGGCCAGCGCCAGCGCGCGCGGCGCGACGCGGCCCACCGGCACCGTGATCGCCGCGTCGGCCATGTAGCCGCCCTTCTCGAACGTGGCGTCGAGCTTGACGAGGTCGCCCTCGGCGAGCCGGCGCTCCGCTGACGGGATGCCGTGCACCAGTTCGTCGTTGACGCTGATGCAGGTGACGCCCGGGAAGCGGTAGACGAGTTGCGGCGCCGAGCGCGCGCCGCGCTCGCGCATGACGCGCGCCCCGATCGCGTCCAGCGCGGCCGTGGTCACGCCGGGCGCGACCGCCGCGCGCATCGCCTCGAGCGCGGCGCGCACGACGCGCCCCGTTTCGCGCAGGCCTTCGAGATCGCGGTCGTCGTCGATGGACATCGGATCCTCCTCCGGGTGGGGCGCGCAGACTCGCCCGGCCGAGCGACGGGCGCAAGCGGCCGGCGCGGGGGGCGCGGCCGTCGGGCGGTTCGCTTGCCCATGGGGATCAGGTCCATGGGGGGGACAGAATCACTGACGCGTTCGCCGGGGTCATGTTCATCGACGTCCCACACGGCGAGCACGCCCCCTTGGCGCGCCCGGCCCCGGGCGCGCTAACGTGCCCCGCATGTCCGCTGCGAACGCATCGCCCCGGGCGCGCCTCGAGCGCCTCGTGCCCGGACTCGGCGGGATCGCCGGGCCGCTCGCGGCGGACGTGGACGCGCAGGCCACGGCCGCCGGCGCGCCCGCCGGGACCGTGCTCTTCGACGACGGCTCGCCGTGCGCGGGGATGCTCGTGCTCGAATCGGGCGCGGTGCGCGTCGCGCGTTCGTCGCCGGGCGGCCGCGAACTTCTGCTCTACCGCGTGCTGCCGGGCGAGACCTGCGTGCTCACGCTCGGCTGCCTGCTCGGCGCGTCGAAGTACCCCGCGCGCGGGGTCGCCGAAACCGACGTCGCCGGCGTGATGCTCCCCGCGGCACTCTTCGAGAAGCTCCTCGCGGCATCGCCGGCCTTTCGCGCGTTCGTCTTCGACGCCTTCTCGGCGCGGCTGCGCGGCGTGCTCGAGCTGGCCTCGGCGGTGGCGTTCGAGCGCCTCGACCGGCGGCTCGCGGCGGCGCTGCTCGGGCTCGTCGAGCGCAGCGGGCGCATCGAGCTGGGGGTCACGCACCAGCAGCTCGCCGACGAGCTGGGCTGCGCGCGCGAGCCGGTGAGCCGCCTGCTCGAGGGGTTCGAATCGCGCGGCGTGCTCGAGCTGGGCCGCGGCCGCGTGCGGGTGCTCGACAAGGCCGCGCTCGCCTCGCTGGCCGCCGCGCGCGACTGATCCCGCGGCCGGGCCCTCGGGCCCGCGAAATGGCCCCTGTGTGACCGCGGTCACGGACACGTCCCCCGGGGATGCGCGAACCTCCGGCCGTGGCCGGGAGCGCGGCGCCCCCGGCGCGGACACCGAAACGAGGAGGAGTGCGTGAATCGCAATGTCGGCGGAGCGGACCGGATCGTCCGCGTGGTCGTGGGCCTCGCCATCATCGGCTGGGGCGTGACGGCGAAGTCCTGGTGGGGCGCGATCGGCGTCGTGCCGCTGCTCACCGCCGCGCTCGGCTGGTGCCCGGCCTACCTGCCGTTCGGCATCCGCACCTGCGCGACGAAGGCGAAGGGCGCCTAGGGATCTTCCCCCGGGGGCCGGCGCGGCCCCTCGAACACGAAGGGCCGGCGCGGAGCATCGCGCCGGCCCTTCGCACTTCGCCTCGAGCGCCGCTACTCCGTCTTCGTCGAGTCCGCGGGGGCGCCCTCGCCTTCCTTCAGCAGGCGGCGCCGCTCGACTTCCTTCTTCAGCACTTCCTTGTTGAGCACCGAGAACTCGACGCGGCGGTTCTTCGCGCGGTTCAGGTCGCTGTTGTTCGGGGCGAGCGGCTTCGACTCGCCGTAGCCCTTGACCGTGAACTGCTCGCGCGGCAGCGCCGGGTACTTGCGCAGCACGTAGGCGAGCACCGAGTCGGCGCGCGCCTGCGAGAGGCGCTGGTTCAGGGCGTCCGAACCGCGCGAATCGGTGTGGCCGCCGACCTCGATCCGCAGCTGCGGCCACTTGAGCATCACCGCGCCCACGGCGTCGAGCGTCGGGTACGACTCGGGCAGCAGGTCCGCCTTGCCGGTCTCGAAGTTCACGTTCGAGAGCCGGATGAGGCCGGTGTCGAGCAGCTCCGTCTCGCGCTCCGAGACCTCGATCGGGCAGCCGTCCGCGTCCACCTTGAGGCCGGCGGGCGTGTCCGGGCACTTGTCCTTGTCGTCGTCCACGCCGTCGCCGTCGCTGTCCACGACGCAGCCCTTCGCGTCCACCTTCATGCCGGCGGGCGTGTCCGGGCAGGCGTCGAGGCCGTCCAGCACGCCGTCGCCGTCGCTGTCCTTCGGGCAGCCGGCGGCGTCCACGGTCGCGCCCTTCGGCGTGTCCGCGCACTGGTCGATCCCGTCGAAGACGCCGTCGCCGTCCGCGTCGCTCGGGCAGCCCTTCGCGTCCACGGTCGCGCCCTTCGGCGTGCCCTGGCACGCGTCGAGGCCGTCGAGCACGCCGTCGCCGTCGCTGTCCTTCGGGCAGCCGGTCGCGTCCACGGTGGCGCCCTTCGGCGTCGCCGGGCACTTGTCCTTGCGGTCCGGCACGCCGTCGCCGTCGGTGTCGCGCGGCGTGGCGCCGATCGCCATGGTCAGGCCGGCGCCGAGGACGACGTTGTGGAAGTTGCTCTGCTTGCCCGTCGCCTCGAGCGGCTTGAACGAGATGTCGCGCGCCTCGAAGCGCAGGCCGATGCCGTCCGTCATCCACAGCTTCACGCCGCCGCCGAACTCGATGCCGCCCGTCTCCTTCTTGAGGCCGGCCGAGGGCTTGAGTTGCGCGTAGCCGCCGCCCACGAACGCGTAGGGCGTGCCCCAGCGGTGCCTCGCCGGTGAGATCACGAGGTTGCCGGAAGCGTGGAAGAAGTCGTACTCGAGCGCGCCGCTCGCCAGGTCCTGCGAGGTCGGCGTCGTCCCGGCCGCGATCTCGAGCCCGATCCACGAGCGCGTCTCGTAGCTGAGCCGGCCGCCCAGGTACAGGTCGTCGGCGAGCGGGATGTTGTTGCCGGGGTAGCGCAGCTTGGGATCGAACAGCGTGAAGCCGCCGAAGGGCGACAGCTCCCAGTGGGCTCCGATGGGCTCGGCGACCGCGCCCCCGACGCCGATCACGGCGGTCAGCAGCAGCGGCAGGAGCCAGAGACGAGCGCGCATAGGTTCTCCTTGGAACGGAAGAGCGAAAGCCCCGGTCGGCGAGGCTCGAAACCCCGGTTGAGCG
>CAZUEM010000099.1:5674-13271 GCA_964619155.1 uncultured bacterium | reverse complement strand
GGCCGGGCCTTCTCGGCGTAGCGCGCGGCGAGGTCCTCGATTTCGGCCCACGCCGGGCGCGCGAGCGCCTCGAGCACGCCCTCGTCGAGATCGAGGCACTCCGGCACGTCGCGCTTGAGGTTGAAGGCGTGCAGGTTCCACGACAGCGCGCCGCCCACCACGAACGCGACGCGCTCCGGCCACTCGTTGAGCGCCTGCCGGATCGCCGCGCCCCACGCGCGGTGCTCCTCGCGCGAGCCCTCGCCGATCGAGAGCGGCACGACCGGCAGCGTGCGCGAGCGCTCGAGGAAGTGCAGCGGAATGCTGATCGCCGTGTCGGTGCCGCGCTGCGCGGCGCTCGCGCGCAGGCCGAGCTTCTGCGCCTTCTCGACGATGGCGCGGGCGAGCGCCGGGTGCCCGGCCACGTCGTGGCGCGGCTCGACGCCGAAGCCCGGCACGTCGATCACCGAGCGGTGCCGCCGCGAGTCGTCGGCGTGGAAGGCGCCCGAGGCGACCCAGCGCGAGGACAGGGCGACGATCGCGGCCGGCTCGTCGGCCAGCAGCCGGCGGCCGGCGGCCTCGAGGGCCTCGATCATCTCGGTGACGTCCCCCCGCTGCTCGTCGATGAGCATGGTCGGGACGCTGGGGGCGAACAGGACGGTGGACGTGAGCATGTCAGTGGTGCCGCACGTGCATCTCGCCGCGCGCGCGCTGCGCCGCCAGCGCGTTGCCGAGCGACAGCTCGACGCCGCGGTCCTCGGCGGCGGCGGCCAGTTCGCCCGGAAGCGGGAACACCACGCGCTCCTCGACCAGCCGGAACTCCTCGACCTTGTAGCTCCCGAGTTCGCAGACGCGCGCGACGCAGGCCTGCACGACGTGCTCGGGCGTCGAAGCGCCGGCGGTCAGGCCGACGTTGCCGGTCAGCCACTCGGGGCGGATGTCGTCCGCGGACTCGATGAGGTAGGCCTTCGAGCCGAGCCCGGCGGCCACCTCGACGAGGCGGTTCGCGTTGCTGCTGGCGGGCGCGCCAACGACCAGCACGGTCGGGCAGGTCGGCGCCATGTGGCGCACCGCGTGCTGGCGGTTGGTGGTGGCGTAGCAGATGTCGTCCTTGGCCGGCTCCTTCACCTTCGGGTAGCGGCGGCGCAGCGCCTCGACCATCGCGTTGCAGTCGTCGATCGAGAGCGTGGTCTGCGTGATGTACGCCACCTTCTCGGGGTCGGGCAGGTCGAGCGCCTCGACCTCGGCCACGTTCTCGCACACCACGATCGCGTCCGGCGCCTCGCCGAGCGTGCCGATCACCTCGACGTGGTTGCGGTGACCGATCAGCACGATCCGGTAGCCCTCCTTCGCGTACTTGAGCGCCTCGAGGTGCACCTTGGTGACGAGCGGGCAGGTCGCGTCGAGCGTGCGAAGCCCGCGCGAGCGCGCCTCGGCGCGCACCGCCGGCGAGACGCCGTGCGCCGAGAAGATCACCACCGCCCCCTCGGGCACGTCGGCGAGGTCGTCGGTGAAGACCGCGCCCTTGGCGCGCAGCGCGTCCACGACGTGGCGGTTGTGCACGATCTCGTGCCGCACCCAGATGGGGGCGCCGTAGACCTGCAGCGCCATCTCGACGATGTCGATGGCGCGGTCCACGCCGGCGCAGAAGCCGCGCGGCGCGGCCAGGTACAGGGTGTGGGTCGGCTGGGTCATGCGGGCACCTCGGTGCGGCGGGCTTGCGGTTCGAAGCGGCGGCTGAAGCTAACGGAAGCCCGCGCGGGCGGCAAAGCCGGCCGGCGTCGCGGAGCGAACCGGACCGTCAGCGCCCCGCGGACGAGTCGGGCGCGGTGGGCGCGGGCCGGCCGGCCTCGTGCGCGACGCTGTCGGCGGAGTAGATCGCGCGCAGCGAGTCGGGCGCGCGCGCGCGCCGGGCGGCGATGAGGGCGGCGAGCCGGTCGCGCTGCTCGGGCGTGGGCAGCAGTTCGGTCGCCTTGCGCAGCTCGGCCAGCATGCCGGCCGGGTCGCCCGCGGCCTCGAGCGCCATGCCGAGCGCGAGGTGCGCCTCGCCGGATTTCGGGTTGGCGCGCACGCCGTCGCGCGCCACCTCGAGGGCGACGTCGTCGCGGCCGAGCGCCGAGAAGTGGCGGATGGCGTCCATGCGCGTCTCGGGCGAATCGGGGCTCGCGGCGAGCCAGCGCCGGTAGACCGCCCCGGCCTCCTCGTTCCGGCCCAGCGCCTTGAGCGCCAGCACCTGGCCCTCGTAGGCGGCGAGCAGCCGCGGATCGCGTGATTCGGCCTCGCGGTAGGCGGCGAGCGCCGCCGGCCAGCGCTTCTCGCGCGCCTCGAGGTTGCCGAGGTTGAGCGGCGCGCCGCCGTCCTTCGGAGCGAGCTTCGCCGCGCGCGCGTAGGCCTCGCGCGCCTCGCCCGGGCGGCCCTGCAGCGCGGCCACCACGCCGAGGTCGCGCCACGCGGACGCGTCGCGCGGATCGAGCGCGACCGCACGGCGCAGCGCGCGCTCGGCGTCGCCGTTGCGGCGCGCGAGCCCGTACGCGAAGCCGAGCGCCTTCCACGAGGCGGTGTCGCGCGAGGAGCGCTTCACCAGCATCTCGAGCTGGCGGATCGCGTTCGCGGTGTCGCCGGCGTTCGCGAGCGCGAGGCCCAGCTCGCGCGCGACGCGCGCGTTGCCGGGGTCGAGCGCGACCTCGGCCGCGAACTCGCTCACCGCCGACGGGTGCTGGCCCGCGCGCACGAACAGCAGGCCGGCGCGGTAGTGCGCGTCCTTGAGCGCGGGGTCGAACCGCGAGGCGTTCCGGTACGCGGCGATCGCGGCCGCCGGCGCGCCCTGCGTCTCGAGCGCGCGCCCGAGCGCGTACTGCTCGCGCGCGCGTTCCTCGCGCGAGCGGCGCGTGGAGTCGGCCGGCGACGGCCGCCCGGGCATGAGCAGCGGCGCGGGCGCGGACTCGATGCTCGTCGTGGTGTCGCGCGTGGGCGGCAGCAGCAGCGGCGGCACGGCGGCGCGCGGCGCGGGCGCGGGCGCGAACACGGCGGCCACGAACAGCGCGGCGAGGACGAGGCGGAGCGGTCGGCGGCGGATCACGGCCGGCCACGGTAGCACGCGCGCGGGGCGCGCCGGGTCAGGGGGCGGACAACAACCCCGGCGCGGCCCGGTTGCCGAGGGCTCCGCGCCGCGGGGGCGCACCAGGCCGCCGTGTTGCGCCCGGGGCGCGCGCACCCCGCGCGGAAAGCCCGCCTTCCGCCCTCCCCCGCCCCCCATGCGAAAGGCCCCGCACCGTCGCCGGTCCGGGGCCCTCGCGCGTCGCGTCCCGCGGCTCTCGCCGCGCGGCTCACTTCGCCGTGAAGTTCGGCTTGCGCTTCTCGATGTAGGCCGCGAGCCCTTCCTTGGCGTCCTCGCCCTGGAAGAGCAGCTGCTGCAGCTCGCGCTCGACCGCCAGCGCGCTCTCGAACGGCAGGTCGGCGCCGCTCTGCACCGAGCGCTTGATGCGGCCGACCGCCTTCGACGCGCGGTGCGGCGGGCAGAACTGCTCGGCGTACGCCTGGATCTTGTCGAGGAACTCGGCGTTGTTCGCCGTCTCCCAGATGTCGTTGATGATGCCGAGGTCGAGCGCCTTCTCGAAGCCGAACACCTCGGCCGTGCACATCAGCTCGATGGCCTTCGACTTGTTGACGAGGCGCGCGAGGCGCTGCGTGCCGCCCGTGCCGGGGAGCACGCCGAGGTTGATCTCGGGCAGGCCGACCTTGCCCGCGCCCTTGCGCGCGATGCGGATGTCCGCCGCCATCGCGATCTCGAGGCCGCCGCCGACCGTGTGGCCGTTCAGCGCCGCGATCACGATCTTGGGCGTGTGCTCGAGGCGGTTCAGCGTCTCGTTCGCGTGCAGGCAGAAGTAGTACTTGAAGGTCGGGTCGGCCTTCTTGAGCATGTTGATGTCGGCGCCGGCGCAGAAGAACTTCTCGCCCGCGCCGCGCAGCACGATCGCCTGCACGTCGTTGTCGAAGCGCGCCTGGAGAATCGCGGCGTCGAGCTGCTTCATCATCTCGTGCGTGTAGCAGTTGCCGGGATCGAACGTCAGCTCGATCGTCATCACGCCGTTCTTGACGGACGTGACGACCATGGTCTGCGTGGCTTCCATGGACGGATTCCCCCTGGAGGATCGGGATGGGAGTCGGCGCGGCCCGCGGGCCGGGAGCGCCCGTGGGACG
Source organism: uncultured bacterium (assembly GCA_964619155.1). Lineage (GTDB taxonomy): Bacteria > Eisenbacteria > RBG-16-71-46 > RBG-16-71-46 > RBG-16-71-46 > CAIXRL01. The sequence continues at coordinate 9,092 of CAZUEM010000099.1, read as the reverse complement.
GGCCGGCAAGCGCGCGCGGTGGGAAAGCGGGCGGCAGTATAGGAGGCCGCGAAAAACCGGGTCAATGGCGGCGGGCCGCCCCGCCCGGACGCGGGCCGCGAGGGTGCCGCGCGGGCGGGGGCGCGGCGATCGGAGCGCGGCGGCCGCCCCGCGGCCGGGACGCGGCGGCCGCCCGCGGGCGCCGCACGACCCGCGCGTTTCAGCCCAGCAGCGAGACCAGGGCCTGAGCGAGCAGGATCTTGGCGATGGTCGCGAACGGGAACACGGCCGCCCAGCCGGCGTTGGGACCGTCGTCGCCGGCGCTCTCGGTCGCGAACGCCAGCGCCGCGGGCTGCGTGTGGATCGCCGCGGCCATGCCGAGCGCCACGTCGGGCCGTGCGCGCAGCCAGCGCCGGGCGGCGAACAGCGCCGCCGCGGTCGTCGCCATGGTGACCGCGGCGCCGGCGAGGAAGAGCGGCAGCGCGCCGGGCTCGCCGAACGTGCGCGCGAACACCCAGCCCGAGCGCGTGCCCACGCCGGCCAGGAACAGCACCAGCCCGATCTGGCGCAGCGTCAGGTTGGCGCTGAACGGCAGCTGCCAGACGAGCGGCCCGGTGCGCGCGAGCGCGCCGAGCACGAGGCCCGCGACCAGCGGCCCGCCGGCCATGCCGAGCTGGAACGTGCCGCCGCCCGGGAGCGGCACGGGCACCAGGCCGAGCGCGAGGCCCGCGGCAGCGCCGAGGCCGAACGAGAGCACGTCCACCTCGGCGAGCGCGCGGTAGGAGTCGCCGAAGAACGCGACCACCTCCGGCATGCGCGCGCGCGGCGCGAGCACGCGCACGCGGTCGCCGGGCTCGAGCACGGTGCCGCCGTCGGGCAGCAGGTCCACGTCGCCGCGCCGCACGCGCGTCACGAGCGCGCCGAAGCGGTCGAGCAGCCGCAGGTCCGAGAGCGTGCGCCCGAAGAGCGCGGGATCGGAGACGAACACGCGCCGGAAGTCGAGGTCGCTGCGGTCCAGCTCGAGCTGCTCCTCGGCGGGCTCGCCGATCTCGTCCACGACGCGCGCGAGGTCCTCGCGTTCGGAGACCATCGTGACGAGGTCGCCGACCGCGAGCGGCTCGTCGGCGCGCACGATGCCGACCGTGTCGCCGCGGCGCCGCCGCGCGAACAGCACGCGCCAGCCGCGGCGGCGCACCAGCTCGCCGACCGGCAGCGTGCAGGCTCCGGGCTCGAGCACGCGCACGCTGCGCACCTCGAGCGCGACCGAGTGCCGCGAGGCGGCGAGCTCGCGCTTCCAGCGCGAGCGGGCGATCGCCATCACCACGATCACGCCGAGCACGCCCATCGGGTAGCAGAGCGAGTATGCGACCACCGGATCGGCGAGCAGCCGCTCGGTGGCGCCGGGCAGCGCGCGCACGCGCTCGAGCACCGCGGCCAGCGCGGGCGTGTTGGTGAGCGCGCCGGCGAAGAGCCCGGCCGTGCGCGCGCCGTTCAGCCCCGCGGCGCGCATCGCCGCCACGGCGAGCAGCGCGGCCAGCGCGAGCACCCCGGCCGCGAACGCGGCGTCGCGCAGGCCGCGGCGGCGGAACGAGGCGAAGAACGCCGGGCCGCTCGCCACCCCGACCGTGTAGACGAACAGCACCAGCCCGAAGCGCTGGACGATCTCGGGCACCTGGAGGCGCGGGTCGATCGCGCCGGCCGCAAGCCCGGCGAACAGCACCGCGGCGACGCCGAGGCTGACGCCGCCCCACAGCCGCACGCGCCCGGCCGCGAAACCGACCGCGAGCACCGCGAACAGCAGCAGCAGCGGCTGGTCCACGAAGTACTGGAGCATGCGCCGCAGGCTACCGGGCCTCGCGACGGGCGCGCCAATGCGCGCGAGCGCCGGACGCCGTGCGGCGCGGCGCGCCGGTGGCGCGCACGGGGCTCGCAGGCCGCGCCGGCGCGCCGCCCGGCGCCGCGCGGACCCCCTGTCCGGTCCTCGCAAAGAAATCGCGCGGCCCGGAGAAAGCCCTCGACGGGCCCCGGGGATTCATCGTAGATTGCCGATGAACGATGAATCGGCGGACGGTTCGCGAACGCGGCCGGCGCCGGGCCACCCCTCGAGGAGGAACCCGTCCCATGTCCCCGACCCGCGCCACCCGCGACGCGATCACCGCGGCCGACGAGGAGCTGGCGGCGCTCGCCAAGGCGCTCGCACATCCGGCGCGCGTCGCGATCCTGCGCCAGCTCGCCGAGGAGGGCGCCTGCGTCTGCGGCCGGATCGTCAGCGCGCTGCCGCTCGCGCAGGCGACCGTGTCGCAGCACCTGAAGGTGCTCAAGGACGCCGGCTTCGTGCAGGGCGAGATCGACGGCCCGCGCGTCTGCTACTGCCTCGAACCGAAGACCCTGAAGCGTTTCCGCAAGCTCGTGAACGAGCTGCCCAGCCACGAGGAGTGAACCCGATGAGCACTGCCCCGAAGTCCATCCCCGTCGTCGAGCCCAAGGCCTCCCCCTGCTGCGCCCCGTCCACCTCGGCCGACCGCTGCTGCGACCCGCTGCCCGCGGACGCGGCGCCCATCACCACCGCGCTCGAGGAGGGCGCCGACGTCCGCACGGTCGTGCGCGAGCGCTACGGCGCGACCGCGCGCGGCGAGTCGTGCGGCTGCGGCTGCACCGCGGCGCCGGCGGACGCCGAGGCGGTGCTCGCGAAGATCGGCTACACGCCCGAGCAGGCGGCGGCGATCCCCGAGGGCGCGAACCTCGGCCTGGGCTGCGGCAACCCGATCGCGCACGCGGAGCTGAAGCCCGGCGAGACCGTGCTCGACCTGGGCTCGGGCGCGGGCATCGACTGCTTCCTCGCCGCGCGCGAGGTGGGCCCCGCGGGCCGCGTGATCGGCGTGGACATGACGCACGACATGCTGGCGCGCGCGCGCGCGCTGGCGACGAAGCTCGGCGCGGCCAACGTCGAGTTCCGGCTCGGCGAGATCGAGCACCTGCCGGTCGCCGACGCGAGCGTGGACGCGATCATCTCGAACTGCGTCGTCAACCTCTCGCCCGCGAAGCTGCAGGTCTTCCGCGAGGCGCTGCGCGTGCTGCGCCCGGGCGGCCGGCTGGTCGTGAGCGACCTCGTGCTCACGCGCGAACTCACGCCCGAGCTGCGCCGCAGCGCCGAGCTCTACGCGGGCTGCGTGGCGGGCGCCTCGCTCGAGGGCGAGTACCTCGCGCTGCTCCGCGAGGCCGGCTTCGCCGAGGTGACCGTGCTCGAGCGCACCGGCTACGAGATCGGCGCCGACACGTACCCCGAGGGCAGCCCGGAGCGGGAGGCGTTCTCGGCCGTGGTCTCGGTCAAGGTGCGCGCCACGCGCCGTCCCTGACGGGCGCGTGACACCGCGCGGGGGGCGGACCCGGTAGGCTTTTCGCGACCATGTGGCCCGCCCTCCGACACCGCGCGCTCGCC